>NZ_CP118574.1:0-312500 GCF_028898845.1 Streptomyces sp. WZ-12
GCGGGGATTCCGGGTCGACGGTGCTGTCCACCGCCAGCCGCATCGCGGTGGCGCGCGGACTGACACCGCTGCGGCGCGCTTGCGCGACGATGTCCGCAACGAGGTCGTTCATCAGGGTGGCAAGCGCGTCGAGCACCCGTTGAGGGCCAGGGCACTCGCGCGGACCGAACAGCACCTCCATCGAGGCTGACCCCCCGATCCCGCCGATGAAATCGGGGACGACCACGACGTCCCGGGCTGCCAAAGCCTGTTCGGCATCCTCGGAGAGGCCACAGTTCGCCCCCACCACGACCGTCGAGACCTGGACCCGTGCCGCCTGCGCGGGGGTCAGCGCGTCGGCGGGGCCGGCGAGGATGAGCACATCGGCGGGCACGGTGAACAGCTGGGTCGCCCGGCCGCCCGAGCCCATCGCCGGCACCGGGGTTCCGGGAGGAGAACCGAGCATGGCCGGGACGTCCACACCGGCCGGGTTGGCCACGGCGCCGTGCTCGTCGCCGACCGCCACCACCCGGGCCCCGTCCTCACGGAGCGCGCACGCAGCACCGCGCCCGAGATTGCCGAATCCCTGTAGCGCAACGGTGAGCGTGTCGGTACATCGGGCAGCGGCAATCGCGGCGTGGGCCAGCGCGTGCCCCGCGCGACGGGCCGACACCGGGATCCCACGGACAGGCGCCTCCAGCACGGCCATCCGCCGCTCGAACTCGTCATCGCTGAGCCGCTGAGCGGTCCTGATCGCGTACTTGATCGAGGGCAGCCCGACTGCCGCGGCATGCCGGTTGAGCTCCAACCAGCCGGTACCCATGTCCGGCCCCATGCTGTAGCGGGTGGCCAGCTCTTCGCGAAGGAACGCGATGAAGCGGCCCAACACCGCGCTCTTGGCCGGCGCGCCGGGATCGAGGTCCAGTCCGCACTTGGCTCCGGCCACGTTGATGCCGAGCACCCGCTGCTTGAGCGCCATCCGGTCGGCGAGCGTACCCAAAGTGGCTGCGTCCAGCCCGGGTTGCAGCCGGCATCCCCCCGCGGCAATCCGTGGCCGGGCGCCGCGATAGACCAGCCAGCCCCGGGTGCCGTCGACCGGGTCGCCGTACTCGATCAGGTCTGTCATCACAGCGAACTCCCTGTTGTCTCGTGCTCGGATTCGAGCGCAGCGGCAACGTCCGCGGCGGTCAGAACCGCCACCGGGAGCCCGTCGCGCAGTACCACGCATGCGCCGTGCTCAGCGATGCGCGCCGCAGCGATGTCGAGTTGCTGGCCCCAACCGACCGTGGGCAGTGGGGCGATGAGGTGCTCCGCTACCGGCGCGTCCAACCGCGCCCGGCCGGTCGCGACCCGTACGGCGATGTCGTGTTGGGCGACGAATCCCACGATCTCCGGCAACCGGATCGGTGGCCTGGCCGCGCTCACCGCCAGGTGGTCGATCCCCACGTCGCGCATCCGCCGCAGTGCGGCCGCGAGCTGTTCCTGCGGTGCCATCACGGGAAAGTCGTGGCCGGCGGCGGCCGCTACCGGCACGCCATCGGCCGGCTCGGTGAAACCGCGCCCGGCCAGCCAGTCGTCGTCGAAGATCGTGGTGAGGTACCCCCGGCCGGAATCCGGGATCAACACGACGATGACCGCGTCCGGCCCGGCGCGCTCGGCCACCCGCAGCGCCGCGGCGACAGCCATTCCGCCGGAGCCGCCGGTGAGGATGCCCTCCGCCCGGGCAAGGCGGCGGGTTACCCGGATGGCCTCGGCGTCGCCGATGGTCAGTATCTCGTCCGGCACGGCCGGGTCGAACGCGGCGGGAATGCTCGGTTGTCCGACGCCCTCCACGTAGTACGGCCGCACCTCGTCACCGCTGTACGCCGACCCCAGCGGGTCGACCCCGATCACCCGCACCGCACCCGCCGACACCTCGTGCAGGTACCTGCCGACACCGGAAACCGTGCCACCGGTCCCCAACCCGGCGACGAAGTGCGTCAGTTGTCCTTGGGTCTGTTCCCAGACCTCCGGCCCGGTGGCGGCGTAGTGCGCCGCCGGGTTGGCCGGGTTGTTGTACTGGTCGATGCAGTGGGCTCCGGGGATCTCGGCGGCCATCCGGGCGGCGACGTTGCGGTAGAAGCGGGGATGGGTCATGGGAACGGCGGCCGGGCAGACCACCACCTCGGCGCCGTAGGCCCGTAGCGCGGCGATCTTGTTCGGTGAGACCTTGTCGGGGCAGGTGAACACGCACCGGTAGCCGCGTTGGGCGGCGACAAGGGCCAGTCCGATCCCGGTGTTGCCCGACGTCGGCTCGACGATGGTGCCGCCGGGGCGCAGGCTGCCGTCGCGCTCGGCGGCCGTGACCATGCCGACCGCGATCCGGTCCTTGGCCGAACCACCGGGATTGAACTGCTCCAGCTTGGCCAGGACCAGGGGACCTGAGTCGTCGACGACGGAGGCCAGCCGCACCAGCGGTGTCTGGCCGACCAGGTCGAGCATCGAGTCGTGAAATCGCATTGCTCTCCCCTTCTTCGCCGGTCGGGACGATCGGATCCCCAGCACCGGCGAACGGTCACAGGTGTCGGTACGGGGTCAGGATTCTGCGGCTGGTGCGCACGGCGAGGAGCGACGGGCCCGGGTGGGCGAGTGCCTTGGCCAGGCCGGTGCGCACCTCGGTGGCCGTGGTCGCGGAGAGCCCGAGTGCGCCGTAGGCCGCGGCCAGTTGAGGGAAGTCAGGGTTCGTCAGGTCAGTGGCGATACCGCGATCGGGGTAGCGCTGCTGCTGGTGCAGTCGGATGGTGCCGAGCGAGGCGTTGTCCGACACCACGAACACCACGGGGAGACGGCGCTCGCACACGGTGGCGAGCTCGCCACCGTTCATGGCGAAACCGCCGTCGCCGACGATGACCACGGTCGGCACCGCGCGGGAACGCGCCGCGACGGCCAGCGCCGCACCGGGGGCGAATCCCATTGCGCTGGAGTCGATCCCCACCAGCCTGCCGTTGTCGGCGAACCGGAGGAAGCGGTAGATCCAGCTGGTGAAAGTGCCGGAGTCGACGATCACCGTCACGGCGCCCGCGGTCAACTCGTCCAGTGCCGAGGCGATCTCACCGACCGTCACGGTTTCCGAGTCCGGTGGGATCCACCTGGCGTTGTCTTCCTCGATGGCGTGCAACCCATCGCGCCATCGGCCGCGGCTGTTCGGCAACTGGTGTGGGGGGCCGGCCCTGGCCAGCCGTCCGAGAAAGTCCACCGGGTCCATCGCGAACCCGGCGGTGACCCGGTGGTACCGGCCGATACGAGCCGGGTCCGGGTAGACGTGCACCAGCGCCTGGTCCGGCTCCGGGCCGCGTGGGAAGCGCAGCCGTCTCGTCGTGGTCTGCCCCAACCGAGTGCCCACCGCGAGGACGAGGTCGGCGCGGTCGAACTCGGCGAGTTGCTTCGGCTGCGTGGAGTTGTGCAAGTGGCCCGCGTAGCAAGGATGGTGATTGTCCAGCAGATGCTGGTTCTTGTTGCTGGTGACCACCGGGAGTCCGTGCCGTTGCGCGATCTGCCGCAGCAGGGTCCGGCCGTTCACCGTGTCGAGCGTCGAACCGGCCAGCAGCAGCGGCCGTTGGGCCGAGGCGAGCAGATCGTGGACCGCTTCGAAGTCCCGTTCGTCGGGGACCGTGTGTCCCAAGGTGACCCGGCCGGCCGGCGGGTCGGCCCCTCCGCGGTCGAACACGTCCTCCGGTACGTGTACCACCACCGGCCCCGGTGTCGCCGACTCGGCCACCCGGAACGCCCGCCGGACGGTCTCACCGGTGGCCGCGGGGTCGTAGAGCGTCAACACCTCCTTGGCCACATCGCTCAACGGCCTGCCGGACTGGAACGACTCGCGCCCCAGGTCCCTGGTGGGAACATCGCCCACCAACACCACCAGCGGGGTGGCGTCTTCGGCTGCGGCGTGCACCGCAATCGCCGCGTTGGCCGCGCCGGGGGCTCGACTGACCAGGCACACACCCGCCCGGCCGGTCAGCTTGGCATCGGCGAGAGCAGCGAACCCGGCGGACCCCTCGTGTCGGCACCCCAGCACGTCGACCTCGCAGTCGTACAGTGCGTCGAGCAACGGCAGATAGCTCTCCCCGGCCACGCAGAAGATCCGGTCCACGTGATGCGCCCGCAGGCTCTGCACCATGGTGCCGGCGACCGTCCGGTCGGGCGTGGGCATCAGAGTTCGTTTGCTGAGCGTGCCGGAACGTACTGCGCCGTGGCCTTGTCGGACGGGTAGATGATCGCCGACTCGTCGAATCCCTGCCCCTGCTTCTGATACTGCAGCAGCACCAGTTCGGGCGCTGCGTGGTGCCAGTGGGCCGGCCCACGCTCGTACCGGATGGGGCCTCGCCAGGTCGGGAACTCCATCGCCTCCATCGCGTCGATCATGTCGTCGCGGTCGGTGGACCGTGCCGCTCGGCTGGCGGCGGCGACGATGGTGACATCGGTGAAATGAGTCAACGCCGTGTCCGGCGGGAAATCCCCGTACCGTTGGCGATAGCGCTCGGTGAACCAGCGTCCGATCTCGGACATCTCCGGCCACGACGGGCGGTACTGCATGGCAGGCCACATCGCGCCGACACCCGCGTCTCCGGCGAGCCGCCAGAAGTCGTTGGACCGCAACGGATAACTGAAGGGGACCATGAGCGGCGTGCCCGGAAGCAGGCCGGCCTCCGCCGCAGCGTGCATGATCTGGTAGTTGGTCCGCACCACGCCGCCGTTGATGAACAGATCTGGCTGGTAGTCCCGGATCTGCCCCAGCAGGTCTCCGAAGTCGGGTGCGCCGTCCTGCTCGAAGTCCAGGCGCAGGAACTCCATCCCATGCCGCGTACGGCCGTACTGTTCCAGAACGTCCCCGGTGTGGAGGCCGAAGGCGGTGTCGGCACACACCATCCCGACGGTGCGGATGCCCAGTTGAGCCGCGAAGTCCAGCATCAACGGCACGCGGTCCGCCACGCTGAAGTACGAACGGAAGACGTTACGCCGCTTCTGCGCGGTGATCTCGCTGTAGCCGTTCTCGACGAAGATGGGAATGTTGTACTTCGTCGCCACGTCGACCACCCACGGGGTCGTCCGCAGATGCCACTGCCCCATCACCGCCACCACATCGTCGACGAGAGCGAGCTTGGCCATCTGCCCTGCCGCGGAGCGGAACATGCCCTCCGTCGCCGCCGTGGCCTGGTCGTCGTAGAGCACCAGCTCGATCCCCCGGCTGTCGCGAGCGCCGCCGTGCTCACGCACATACTCCACACCTAAACAAGCACCCCGCACCACCAGTTCCCCTGCCGAGCCGTCCCCCGGCTCACCCAGCGGCGTGATGATGCCTATCCGGACCGGGTCGGAGCCCGCGCCCTCGTTCACATCGCGCACCAACGCATGTGCGCGCTCCAGGTGGGAACTCTGCGACATCTTCTACTCCCTTGATCTCAGGATTCGCGCGGAATGGCGAACTCGTCGAGGTAATCGGAGAAGCGGTCGGCCAGTTGGCCGGCGCGCAGCCCGAACTGCTCTGCGTCATAGGCATGTTGGCTTCGGGCTTGGCCTGCGGACAGGTAGCCATTCATGCGCCGCCGCGCCGCGTCGGTGAGCGAAAGTCCTACGGCGGCGCATATTTCCGCCACCACCGCCATCGGATCGGCGACCAGGTCGGCGTACCGGATGTCCAGGGGAGGCCGACTGAACGGGCCTGATCCTCGGCGCAGGCCCTCCAGCACCGGCGTGACCCGCTCCAGCCAGTAGCGGCCGATCTCCTGGTCATCCACGGAGTCCGTGCTGGCGCCGCGCACGACGGAGGTCAGACTGCACACGCTCGGCACTGCCACCGCGGGGGAGCGATGCATACGGACGACCGCGGCGTCTGGGTACACCGCGGCCAGGTCGTCCAGGTGCCAGAGGTGCGACGGACCCTTCAGCAGCACATGCTCACCGGGGATCCGGTCCAGCAGAACCTGCAACTGCGTTCGGTGGTACTGGTAAATCGGCACCATAGATTGCCGATCCAGCCATTTCACATAGCTCGGCACGCGATATCGCAGCGCGAAAATCGGGTCGCAGAACGTGTTCCCGGTCAACCGGTGACATTCTTCGGGGGATTCCACATGCAGCGGGTGAATGTACTTGAACTTCGGGGCGATCCGATCGTACTCGGCGACGTAGCCCGCACACTGGGCGATCAGATCCTCGGGAGGATCGCGGCGGGCGGGAGCCATCAACTCCCACAGCGCCGGGGCCCGGATATCGGGATGCTGAGCGAGTAAGTTCTGCAGGAACGTCGTTCCGGTACGCAGCATTCCGGTGATGATTATCGGCCGTAACGGCCGACGCGTCACCTCGGGGCGCTCGGCTATCCGATGACTCGTCTCCAGTTGCTCGACAAGCGATCGGACCAGCGATCGCTGCGCCCTGACACGCCCCCTCGACGTCAGTCGAGCTTCTCCATCAAGCGAGCGAACAAGTTGCTCCAAGGACCCGAGATGGCATAACTCTGTCTCGTAGTCGCCGGCGACACGACGCGCGGTTCGCACTATCGTGTCCGTACTTAAAGCAGGCCGCTCGGTTGGAGTGTCCCCCGCTAAACCCATGCGAAATCTCCCGATCGCGATAAGACGCGGCAATGATGACGGTCGTACGTATCGGTGTCGAGATAAGTGTATAACGAAAACCTGGAAGAAGTACCGCTTGGATGCAAGGAATCGTAGGCAGCCAAGTCTGCGTCCGGCGAACCCTCCTCAACTTGAGGCTCGGCAGGGTGCGACAACCCTTGCAATACGGCATGAGTCGAAGGGCGCCAGGGGGAGAAATTCCAGATACGAGGCGGATCGACCAGCGTTGTCGCCACCAACTCACCGAAGGAGAGAAGTCAGATTCGCGATACCCGCCAGATCAGGTCGACTGAGTACTCGAAAATGCAAGTGATCTCTAACGCGAGGCGGAGCAATATCACCGCGACGGCCTCGGCCTCATCGTCCGCGCAGCTCAAGTGCGACCGCGCCGAGCACCAGGACTCCTCCGACAAGTGCACCGACCCAGAGCGATTCGTCAAGCACGGTCGCGCCGATCACGGCGCCGACCAGCGGCGTGACGTAGGCGTAGGTACTGACCAGTGGCGCCGGCGTGTTCTCCAATAGACGCGTATAGAGCATGAAGCCGACGAGCGAGTCAAAGACGAGCAGAAACACCGCCGCCCCGGCCGACGTCCAGCTGACATCCGACCACCGTGCCGGGTCAAACTCACCGAGCGAGAGAGCGACCAGCAACAACACGCTCCCGCCGGAAATCAACTGAACCGCGCTGGCGACCACTCGATCGACCGGCTGACCGACATTCGCCGTTACCAGGCTTCCCGCGGCCCACAGGATCGGCGCGACGCAGAACGCGGCGACCGCCCACGGCGTCCCGCCGATCGCGGCGTCCGGCGCCGTCAGCACTACGATCACGATGCCGCCGAACCCCGCTACCAGGCGGACCAGCGACGCGAGCGATACACGGGTTCCGATCAACCCGCTCAGCAGCACCACCCACAGCGGGATCGCCGCAGCAAGGATCGCCCCAAGGCTGGCGGTCACCGCGGTCAGCGCCACCGTCGCGAGCCCTTGCCCGCCCACCAGCAGCAGCACACCGGCGACCGCGAGGGGCCAGAGTTGTCGCACACGCGGTGGTCGAGAACGCCCACGCGCGGCACCAGCGAGCACGACCCCAGCGACCAAGAAGATCAGTGCCGCTCCGCCGAGCGGCGGCACGCTGGCGACCATCAGCTTCATCGCCGGAATCGCCGATCCCCAACACCCGTAGAGCGCGAGCAGCAGGAGCACAGTGCGGTCAGGAGGCGCCCCTGCCGCCCGTCCGCTCACCGAGGTCTCAATGATCACCGCGAAGCTCCCAAGATCCTTGCAGTCAACACACGCTCGTCCATGCGCCCTGCAAAGCACCGCAGTGACCGGCCGGTTGATCGCTTGCCTGCATACTCCAGGAAAATCACGTCATTTCCAGGAGTAGAAGCGAGTATTTCACGGCTGATTCTTCGCAGGCTTCCATGATGCGCATACCTGTCGAATCTAGCAGCTCGTCGAGCTCGTCCGGTTTGAACTTATGAGACGTGTCGACGGTTACCCGCTCGCCCGCCTTGATGACTCCTCGAAGGTTCAGGTCGGCAAGGCAGAACTCGATGTCAGATCTTGGCCAGATCTGCGCTTCCATGCGGAAGGCATCCGTGTTGTACGTCAATCTGCTGTCGAATGCGAATGGATCGAAATCGCCGTGAAACATGCGATTCAAGCACGTTAGCCTATTGGTCAAGAAATTATGCCAGAGGTCGTACCCGGGCGGATCGTTGTACGCCGTTTCCAGCAGCGAGCGAGGCTTGTCGAAGTCGACGCCGACCAGCATGAGATCACCGCACCGGCCTGCTGCCCTGATGCTTTTCAGTAGCTCGCGACGCTTCTCTTCGCTCATGTTTCCTAGCGAGCTACCCATGAACAAGAATAATCGCGACGCTTTCGGTCGCCGCTCGACGACGCTCAGGCCGCTATGGTAATCACCGGCGATCGGGGCAATTTCAAGTCCGTCAATAGAATCGGCAAGCCGAGCGGACGTCTTTCTCAGCATTTCCTCTGACACATCGATCGGCACATATTTCAGCGGCGCCCGAGATTCTGCCGACATCCGGTTCAGTAGAAGTTCGGACTTCGTGGCCGTGCCGCAACCCAATTCGACTACCTCGCTCACGTTCGCAAGATCGCAAATCGAGTTGACGTTGCGCGTCAAGAGTTCCCATTCGGCATGGTACGGGTAATAGGTTTTCAGGTCGCAGATTTGCGCATAAAGCTCGGAACCGCGTTCGTCGTATCCATACACGGTCGGGATTAGGCGCGGAACTCCCGAAAGGCCCGATATAAGGTCTCGGACCTCGCTCGTGGCATCATCTACCCGCACATCGATCAGATCATTGACCACACTCATCAAATACCATCCAATACGCAAATTATTGCAGGAATGGGCATGGCATCGTTGATCGCGCAAGTGAGAACGTCACATGTTGGCGCCGTTGATCCGCCGGCCTCCCCCGCGCCGCTCGGCCGTTAGCGTGCCACCAAGGTGGCTCGTGTGGCAACAGGGCATCGGGGTGACAACTCAACGACTGATCTTGGATTTTGGCACCGCCAACAAAGGACTCTGTCGGGATCTTGAGGTTCGAAGGTCATTTGCCTCGGCGCCACCACAGGAGTCGGGGTAGCCGTGGGTGTCGAGGTACGGCTGGAAGGCCGAGGGGCGTAGGCGGGTAGATGAAGTCTGCAGATTCTTCTTCGCTGAGGCACTCGACGTTGATGGTGATCGCAGTCAGGACGCGCTGGGTGTGCGTCTTGGCAATGCCGTGATGGCAACTGCGGCGGGTACCGTTCGGCCGGTGGAGCTCGCCCACGACGGACGAATCGCCAAGCTGCTGCGGGACTCCCAGGTCAACTCGCCTGCCGGTCCAGTGCAGATGGCGCTACCAAGGTTCCGAAGCACCATGAGGACCCAGGGGCGACGCCGCCGGTTCGCGGTGTGCGTGGGCTCGTCGTAGCCCGGCCCGACTGTGGGTGCGTACGCGAGCGCGTCCGGCGGGAGTGCGGCGGATGCTTGAACGGGCTGAGGTGCGGAGGCTGTTTGCTCGGGCTGAGGTGTGGGCGCGGGTCGGTCAGGGCTCGCGTCCCGTCGCGGCGGCCTGGGTCTGAACGGGAGCTGGCAGGGACAGTGGTCGGTGACATGGCGGGTCGACGATGCGGAAGTTGGTCAGCGGTAGGCGGCGAGGAGAAGGCGGATGCCGGCGGTCGCGTACTGGTCGAGGTCGGCGTCGGTGTGCTGGGAGCTGCTGTGGTGCGTGGTTTTGTTCACCGGGGTCCACAGCAGCGGGGCGAACCAGGCGGGCCGCGCCCCGGGGTGCTACGCCGGGCCGGCGGTCTCAGCCGAGTCGGAGGGCGCTCAACTCGGCGGCAGGGCCTATAGGATCGCGGCGTGATGCACAGTGCGAGGCTGGTCGGTGCGTTTGACGAACTGGCCGACAGTTACGACCACTCGCACCATGAGGCGATCGCCCGGGCCCTGATCGAATGGGTGGCTCCTGACGCGGCTGACGCGGTTGCTGACGTGGCGTGCGGAGCAGGCGCAGTCGCCCTGCAACTGGCGCGGTGTCGGCCTGGCACCGCGCCTCCCGTGCTGGCCCTGGACCTATCCCCCCGGATGGTCGCGGTGGGGCGGGCCCGCGCCGCGGACCTGGGGTGTGGCACGGCGATCGACTGGCGGGTCGCCGATGCCGTGCCGCTTCCGGTCCCCGATCGCTCCCTTGACGTCGTGTTCTGCGCATCCTCGCTGCACTTCCTCGGGCGCCGGGCCCTGGCTGACTGGAAGCGCGCCCTTCGTTCAGGTGGCCGAGTGGGGTTCACGCTGCCGTTGGCCACGCACTTTCGTCCGTCGGAACGTTTCGCCGGGCTCTGCGCGCGAGACGTGCCACTGCCCCGTACCGCGCAGGAGGCCAGCGCCTGGGCGGCGGCCTGCGGGTTCGCCGACGTCGATGCGCGTGTCCATGTGCTTGGCACGCGCCGCGTGGTGCTGGTCCTGGCGACTGTGGTGCACGGGCAGTAGGGGGTTCAGCGGTCTCGGGAGCGGGGCGGGTGGTGCAGATAGCTCGTCCGGTGACTTTCCCACGAGCGAGACAACGGGTCCCGCACCACCCGTACGCACAGTCCAATCGGGGAGACCACCAAGAAGTACAGCGCGATCAGGCCCGCGCCCCTCAACCCCTCAGTCCACGGGGATCGCCGCACGCCAGTCCTCCTCCTCACACCACGGTGGCTGGTCCCGCTTGTCCAGGAGGAAGTCGCCGAGGGCCAGCAGGTCGATCTGGGTGCGCATGAAGCAGGCGTATGCCTCTTCGGGGTCACGCACGATCGGTTCCCCGCGCACGTTGAACGAGGTGTTCACCAGTACTGGGCACCCCGTGCGATCGCGGAAGGCGGTGAGCAACGCGTGGAACCGCGCGTTGTGTTGGGCCGTCACCGTCTGTACCCGAGCCGACCCGTCGACATGGGTCACGGCCGGGATCGTCGACCGCGGGACCCGCAGCAGGTCCAAGCCCGTGACCGCTTCGGTCCCGGCGGACTCGGGCTCCCGTCGTTGTGCCGCGGCGACCTGGGCGGTCAGCAGCATATAGGGGCTCTCCTGCGTCAGATCGAACCAGTCCTTGGCGTCCTCGGCGAGAACCGCGGGGGCGAACGGACGGAAGGACTCGCGGAACTTGGTCTTGCGGTTGAGGGTGGATTGCATGGTCGGGTTGCGCGGGTCGGCGAGGATGGACCGGTTGCCCAGGGCCCGCGGCCCGAACTCCATCCGGCCCTGGAACCAACCCACCACCCTCCCCCGCGCCAGCTCCGCTGCGACCCGGTCCACCAACTCCCGTTCCGGCAGCCGTCTGGCGGGGTATCCGCCCCGGGTCAGGAACTCCTCCACGGCGCGGTCGGAGTACCCAGGGCCGAGCAGCGCACCCGCCATCGCGTCGGCGCGGCGGCGGACATGGGTGCGGGGTGCCCCCCGGCGGTGCGACTCGGCCAGGGCGGCGCCGAGCGCCCCGCCGGCGTCCCCGGCCGCCGGCTGGACCCACAACTGGTCGCAGATCCCCTCGGTCAGGATCCGGCCGTTGGCCACGCAGTTGAGCGCCACACCGCCGGCCAGACACAGTCGTCGTTCACCGGTGCGGGCCAGCGCCGTGCGAGCCAGCCGCACCATCACCTCCTCGGTGACCTGTTGTACGGAAGCCGCCAGGTCGAACTCCCGGTCGGTGAGCGGCCCTTCGGGGGTCCGGCGTGGGCCGTCGAAGAGTTCCTCGAAGGCGCGACCGACCATGGTCTGTCCGTACTGGAAGGTGAAGTGACGCAGATCCAGACGGAACGAGCCGTCCGGCTTGACGTCGATCAGCCGCTCCCGGATGAGCGGCGCGTAGCGCGGCGTCCCGTAGGGTGCCAGGCCCATCAGCTTGTACTCGCCCGAATCAACCTTGAAGCCGCAGAAATAGGTGAACGCCGAGTACAGCATCCCCAGGGAGTGCGGAAAGCGCAGTTCCGCGAGGGGGAGCAGTTCGGTGTCACGACCGTGCCACAGCGTGGTCGTCGCCCACTCCCCCACCCCGTCCACGCACAGCACCGCGGCCGACGGGTACGGGCTCGGGAAGAACGCCGACGCCGCGTGCGAGGCGTGGTGAGGGTAGGCCAGCACCGGAGGCAACGGCTGCCCGGGCGCCACCTCGCGCAGCCGCGACCGTACCTCGTCCAGGGCCTGCCGTTTCCAACCGACCCACTGCGGGAACGACCGGCGGAACACAGGCAGGCCACGCGGGGCGGTGGCCAACCAGGTTCCCACCACTCGGCGGAACTTCAGCGCCGGGTCCTCGTAATAGGCCACGGCGGCCAAGTCATCGAGGCGCAGGCCGGTTTCCCGTAGGCACCAGGCCAGGGCATGGGTGGGGAAGTCGGGGTCGTGGCGGCGGCGGGTGAAGCGTTCTTCCTGTGCGGCGGCGAGCGGGACGCCGCCTGCCACCAGTGCCGCCGCACTGTCGTGGTAGTAGGCGGAGATGCCCAGGACGGGGCGGTCCGGCCCGATGGCGGGCGAGCGGTCGGCGCGCGCGTGGCGGCTGCCGGGAGTCACGTCAGAACAGGGGGTAGATGGACGCGTCGTCCTCGGGCTGCCGCCGCATGCGGGACGCAGGTGGGTCCTGGGCGGCGGCCGGGGCCGGTGGGGCCTCGGGGGGCGGCGCGGGCCGGGCGGGGCGGCGCAGCCGGGCAGCGAGGCGGCGGAGTGCGGACAAGGATGCGGCGGTGTCGTCGTCCATGGCGAAGCTCCTCATGCCAGGTCAAGGCGGTCCGCCAGTTGCCGGGCCACCATGTCATATCCCAGGTCGGTGCAGTGGACGCGATCGATGAACAGCCAGTCCTGTGGCCCGGCGGTTTCGGTGAGTGCCGCGTTCATGTCCACAAACGGCACGTCGAGGCGGGCGCACCCGGCGGCCAGCCGGTCCGCGTAAGCGCGACCCACCGCCATGGTGGAGATGTCATGGTGGAATCGACGGAAGTTGGAAACCTCGTCCAGTTCGTCGAAGAGGAGCTTCTCTCGGGGCAACGGTTCCTCCCGCACCCACGACGCGAGCGGCTGGAGCACGAAGGTGAGGCGGGTGCCCAGGCCCGCGGCCAGCGTCTTCCATCCACCAAGGTGACGGAGTGTCAATTCTGCTGCGTGGGCGACGCGTTGCTCGGTGGGTGGGATGACGTCGGGTGCGGGGCCGCAGTCGAAGAAGGCGCCGTGGCGGCCCTGTTGTTCTTCGGGGAGTCGGCTGAGCACCAGGTTGTTGACGCCGGAGAGCAGCACGATGTCTTCGATGGCGGGGAGTTGGTGCTGGAACAGAGTGAACAGCAGGAGTTCCTGGGCTGAGTTGTGGCTTTGGCCGGCGATGTTCAGCCAGGGCAGTCGGGGTGCGTGGGCGTTCCACAGTCGCGCGGTGATGGTGGCCGCGTCGCTGGTGGCGCCCACGCCGAAGACGGCGGAGCTGCCGGCGAGCACCCGCGCGGGGCCGTCGGGGCGTTCGTCACCGACGGTCGCCCGCAGTCCGCCGGGGCCAGGGGTGACCCGGAATCCATGCCGGTCGGTGTGGTAGACGGGGGTCTTCTCCTTGCCGTATTGGAAGTACCCGAGGTAGGGCTGGTCTTCCAGGACGAAGGTGTAGTGCTCCATGTGTGGGGCGAACTCGGCACGGGGTGAGGTCATCGCAAGGAGGCTCCCGTCGGTGTGCTCTGCGTGGCTGTCGTCGCGCCCGTTGGTGACCGGCATCGGTGCGGGCGGGGGCTCAGGGGGTTGGGGGCGGCGGTTCGGGCAGGGAGCCGGGGCGGTCCTCGCGGATCAGGTCGGCGTTGATGGCCATGCCCGCCAGCCCGCCGCTGGCCGCGGCCATCGCGGCCTGTTGCATGGTGCGGCCGAGGTCCCCGGCCACGTACAGCCGGGGCACGCTGGTGCGACCGCGGTCGTCGCTCTGCACGGATTCCAGGTCCGGCGCCTGGAGCCAGGGGCGCAGCGGGTCCAACCGGGGCTCGGTGTCCAGGTGCAGGAACAGTGCCCCGTAGTTCGCGGACCGTCCGTCCGCGAAGAGGACCTCGACGCCTTCGGGGTGCGACCGGACCTCGCTGACGTGGTCGGTGACGACGGGCACGCCGGCGGCGGTGAGTCGGTCCTGTTCGTCCTTGGGCAGTTCGCGCCGGTCGGTGAGGTAGGTGATGCGGTCGGACCAGACCGTGAGGGTCGCGGCCAGGCATTCGCTGGGCACCGCCCCTCCGTACACCGCGAAGCTGCGGTCGCGCACTTCCCAGGCATGGCAGTAGGGGCACTCCAGGACGGTCGTGCCCCACAGGTCCGCCAGGCCCGGAACCGGTGGGAGCACCGAGCGCACACCGGCCGCGTACAGCAGGGTGCGGGCGCGGAAGGTGCCCGACTCCTTGGTGGTGACCACCACGTGATCCCCCTCGGGCTCGGCCGAGCGCACCTCGTCGTCCCGGAACGACACCTCGTACGCGCCCAGTTGGGCGCGGGAGCGGGCCCGGAAGTCTTCGATGGTGGCTCCGTCGTTGGTGAGGACGTTGTGCATGACGCCGGCCGCCATGTTGCGGGCGTCGCCCGAGTCGATCAGCAGCACGCGGCGTCGTGAACGGCCCAGGTAGAGGGCGGCGTTGAGGCCGGCCGGGCCGCCTCCGACGATCACGGTGTCGAAGAGCTGTGTGTCCAATGGTCACCCCTTGTTGAGAAGGTCGTCGTGCGGCGGCGGTTCGGAGGGCGGCGCGTCAGAGGGTGGCGCCGGCGCGGTGCGGTCGCCGTGCAGGGGGGCGAGCAGCGCCAGGGCGCCGACGGTCAGAGCCGCCCCGCACACCACGAACACCGCAGGCACGGACAGGACTTCGGCGAGCAGGCCGCCGAGCGTGGCGCCGAGCGGCATGGTGCCCCAGGAACACAGTCGGGCCACGCTCATCACCCGGCCCTGGAGGTCTTCCGGCGTCAGCCGCTGGCGCAGCGACATCACCGGGATGTTCCAGCCCATCATGAAGACGCCGTTGACGGCCAGTGCCAGCGCGGCCCATGCCGGGTGCCGGCCCAGGCCCAACCCGACGTAGGCGATCCCGGAGGCCACCAGGGACCACCGGGCCAGCCGTACGGTGGGAAGCCGGTCGGCGGCACGGGGCGCCAGCCAACTGCCGGCGACGGCGCCCAGCGACCCGGCGGTGAGCAGCAGCCCGTACCCGGTCTCGCTCAGCCCCAACGTGTCCTCGCTCAGCAGCACCAGCATCGAGAAGGTCGCCGAGAACACCAGGCCGTACAGGGCGCTCGCGGCCAGGGTGAGGCGCAGGACGCGATGGTGCAGGACGAAGCCGAGACCGCCCCGCAGGTCGCGCAGCACCCCCTCGCGCGCGTCCGCCGGGGGCGTGTGACGGCCGGCGCGGCCCAGCGGAGCGAGGCCGAGCAGCAGCAGCGCGGCCAGGGCGTACAGCACGCCTCCGGTGGCCAGCGCCGCGGCGGCGGTCAGGCCCACCAGCAATCCCGCGACGGGTGGTCCGATCATCTCGTTGAGCACGATCTGTGCGGTCAACAGCCGGCCGTTGGCGCGCTCCAGGTGCCGCTCGTCGACCAGGCGCGGCAGCATCGCGGGCGCCGCGGTGTCGGCGAAGGTCTCGGCGATGCCCAGCACGAACGCCAGCGCGTACAGCAGGGGCAGTGGGCGGTCGTCGACGAGCACGAGGGTGGCGCCGAGCAGGGCCGCGGCGCGGATCACGTTGCTGACCAGCACGATGCGGCGGCGGTCCACCCGGTCCGCGAGGACGCCGGCGGGGAGGGCGAACAGCAACCAGGGCAGCATGTTGACGGTGGTCAGTCCGGCAACCGCCGCAGGGTCGGGGTGGTGCGCGACCACCAGCAGCGGCAGCAGGGTCCGGGTGATGCCGTCGCCCGCGTTGGAGCCGGCCGTCGAGGCCCACAGCCAGCGAAACGGGCGGCCCAGGTCCACTTGACGGGTCGAGCGGGTCCCGGGCCGGGCAGTGCTAGCCAACAACGCTCCCCTCGTTCCACATACGCAGTCCCAACAGCCGCTCACCCAGCTCAGTCAGCGCCGCCGGCCCGTACAGCGCGGACTCGTCCTTACGCACCCCACCTTGCGGCGGGTGAGGCGGTACCCGGTCCCGCCAGAACCGCACCCGGGACGCCCGGAGTTCGGCATGCTCCTCCCAGGCAGGGGCCATGGTCAGGTACTGGGCCATGCGTACCCGGGACGGAGAGACGTTGGGGTGCACCCCGTGCGGGAGCAGGCTGTTGAAGATGATCAGGTCGCCCGGTGCGACCTGCGGGGTGGTGATCGAGTAGCCGGTGATGTCCGGCGTGCCCGGGTCCCGGTCGGCGGGCTGCGCGCTGACCCACTTCTCCCACTCGGTGAAGATCTCCGGCACACATTGAAAGCCACCGATGTCCTGGTCACCATGGGACAGCGAAAGCACCGCCTGACAACTCACCGGCAGTGGGGCCGCGGAGGTGTCCACGTCCCAGTGGATGAACCCGTCGAAGGCGCGCGAGCCCCGGTTGGGCGGGTTGACGTTGGCGAAGTCGATGGTGACCCACAGATCGGTGCGGTCCCAGATGTCGGCGAAGGCCCCGTACACCCGCGGGTTCTGTCGAACGTCCCACTGGGCTTGGTGGTTGTACATCTCGACCAGTCCGCTGTGGCCCGGCAGCCGGTCGTTGCCGGTGTGCGGGGAGGCCCAGGTGACAGGGTCGTCGGGGTCCATGTCCAGGAAGGAGTACAGGCCCTCGGTGAGGGCGGTGACCGTCTGCGGGGCCACCGCCTGCCGGACGATCACATAGCCTTCGGTGATCCACTGCTCCCAATCCGTCGGGGACAGGACGCGCAGAGGTTCGGTCTTGCGGATGTCTCGCAAAGGAACGGCGGCCACGGGCACTCTCCAGGGACGCGATGCCTGCACATGGTCGGGTGGAACGGGCCGGGCCGGACATCGCCGTTCCGGCCAACTTCGGCGGGTCGGGGTGTCGAGGGGTGGGTTGGGGACGTGGGGTCGAGGGCGGATCACTCGACGATCAGGCGGTGTTCGGGCAGCACCACGGCGTCCAGTTCGGTCTCGGTGAGCAACTGGACCGCCTCGTCGAGGTCGTTGAGGATGGGGCGGCCGCCACCATTGGCACTGGTGTTGATGAGCACGGGCAGTCCTGTGCGGGCGGCGACCGCGTGGCACAGCCCGTGCAGCAGAGGGTGGGTATCGGGCCGGACGGTCTGGAGGCGGGCGGTGCCGTCGATGTGCCGGGCCTCGGCGAGTTCCCGAGCCCGGTCCGGCCGCACCCGCACCGCGAACAGCATGGTCTCGGTGTGGTCCAGCGGCCCGGTGAAATAGCGGTCGGCCACCTCCTCCGGGCAGATCGGCGCGACCGGCCGGAACCATTCGCGGCTCTTGATGGTCTGGGAGACGTATCGACGCGCGCCGCTCCAATGGGCCGAGACCAACAGCGAACGGTGCCCCAGGGCCCGCGGCCCGGTCTCCAGACCGCCCTCCAGCCAGGCCACGCAGCGCTGGTCGGCCAGCAGGTCGGCGACGGAGTAGAGCAACTCCTGTTCGTCGTCCGGGCGTTGCACGGTCAGCCCGAGGTCGCTCAGCCGTCGGGCGAGGTCGGCGACCACGGCCGCCTGGTCCCTGCCTGGCTCGCCCAGGCCCGAGAGCGGTGGTCCGGCGTAGGCCAGTGACGCCGCTGCCGTGCGGCCCAGCAGGGCCGGCCGGTCAGCCGGGGCGGCGACGACCAGTGCCGCGCCCAACGCAATCCCCGAATCGTCGCAGCAGGTGGGGACGGACACCCGGGTGAACTGCCCGCATTCGGCCAGGCGGCTGTTGGCGGTGATGTTGAGCGCGCAGCCGCCCGCGTAGCAGAGCGTGGTGTAACTGGGAAAGAGTTGACTGATGCCGGTGACCAGTCGGGTCAGGTCCCACTCCACGGCAGTCTGCAAGGTGGCGGCCAGGTCGCGGCAGACACGGTCGTCCGGGGAGGTTCCGACGGGGGTGGTGCGGCCGTCGGCGGTGCGGATCTCGTCGGGGAAAACCGAGCCGAAGGAGTGCACGACGTCGTCGTCGGAGGAGTCGGCCAGGCCGGCGTCCAAGTACCCGCCGCTGTGAGGGTCGTACTCCCACCAGGTGTCGGCGTAGTGCAGCGCGGTGCCGGACAGTTGGTCCTCATCGAGCTGCTCGTACAGGTCCGGGGAGGCGCGCCGGGTGGACTGCGGGACGAGCATGGCGCGCAGCACCGGAAGGATGGCGGGGTCGGTCTGCCCGGTGGCCGTCAGCCCAAGCAGTTTGCCGGTGTCGAACTGGCTGCCGTGGATGCGGCGGGCGAGCGCCTCGTAGACCAGGCCGAAGCGCGGGCCGGTGCGGTTGGTGAAGGACATCACCGGGATGAGTTGGTCGCCGTCGCCCAGGCAGACCATGCCGCACTCGGCGTAGTTGCCCGTTCCGTCCAGCGCCAGCACCAGGGCCTTGCGAGCCCCGGAGGTGTAGTAGGCCAGGCCAGCGTGCGCGTAGTGGTGACGCACCGCGGTCAGGGTGATGTCGCCGAACTCCTTGGCCAGCGGCCAGTCCAGGGGTTTGATCACCCGGGTCACCACGTCTGTGAGGGGAGTACCTCCGGTGGCGGTCCAGCGGGCGTCCTCGTTGACGAGTTCGACCAGGGCCGGCGGCAGCACCCGGCACACCGGGGTGTACCAGTCGGCCACCGCGATGCGGGTCACCGGACTCGCCGCCCGCTGTCGCAGCTCGGCCAGCCACCCGGCGGCGGCTCGGGGGAAGTCGCCGTTGCCGCCGCACACATGGCGCAGGCCGAGGCGACGCTCGGCCTCGATGACGTGGTAGCCGTCCTCGTCGGTGAGGGCGGCGCCCGCGTCGTGGCCGAAGTGCATTCCGATCGTTGCCATGGCACCAATCACCCTTCCTCGACCCAAACGGGGTTCGCGGGGCACGGTCGTGGATCGACAACCCGCCCCGCGGGACGGACTGTTGCGTGGGTCGTTGGGCGGACCGGTCAGGACAGGGCGGCAAGGCTCTGGACGTGGTGGCGCTCCAGGAGGCCCTGCACCACCTCACGCATGTAGGCGCAGTAGCCGGGCGACATCACCTGGATCGAGCCGTTCTCCTCCTCCAACGCACCGGCGGAGCCACCCGAGCAGGTGCCTTGGAGCTCACAGCCCTGGCAGCCGGGGCCGTTGGTGTAGGCCCGCATGCCGTAGTCCTGGTAGGCGGGCGAGGAGAAGATGCCGCGCCAGTCATCGATGGTGCCCAGTTTGCGGGCGGTGGCCTTGCAGGCGAAGACGCTGCCGTTGGGCTCGATGGAAAGTTGGCGGCCGACCGCGGGGCAGGTCTTGTAGTCGGCCTGCTCGGCCCACTTGGACTCGTCGATGATCATCTGGAAGGTCTGGTACCAGTAACCGCTGAGCTGCACGCCGAGCTCGCGCCCGTAGTCGACTGCGGTCAACAGCCGCTGCGCCACGTCGTGTGGGCTGTGCTTCTGGAAGAACTCCCTGGCCTGGAACGACACGATGACGTCGAGGGTGTCGAGTCCGGCCTCGGCGATGAAGTCAATGAGCGGGGTACCCCACTTGTCCCAGGTGTACTGGGAGAGCACCGTGGTGATGCTCACCGGGACGCCGGCGGCCTTCATGTCAAGGATCGCCTTGCGGACCACGGCCCACGAGGTGCGCTGTTGTTGTCCGCCGCGGAACTCGCCGGTCTCCGGGACCAGGTAGTCGATGGAGACGGTGGTGTCGACGCGGTGCCTGGCGAGGGCCGCCAACAGTTCGTCGTCGATGCGGGAACCGTTGCTGGTCAGGTCGTAGGAGAGGGTGACCCCGTCGTGACTGTCGCCGAAGGTGCGCAGCACGTGCAGGATGGTGCCCCGCGCCAGGGTGGGCTCGCCGCCGAAGAACGACACCGTCAGATGGCCGCCACCATTGGCCTTGCGCAGCTCGATGGCCTCTTTGATGGTCTTCTCGGCCACCTCGCGCGACATGTGCATCGAGGGGTTGCGGCCCTGGTCCAGGCCGTGGTTCCAGTCACCCTTGGCGAGTGTGGGACCCGAGTCCTGGTGGGAGGGGCCGGCCTCATCGCGCGAGCGGCGCAACTCGACCAGAACCGGGCCGGGTTTCACCGACTCGCCGGAGGTGTTGCGCTCCTCGACGCCACCGTCGAAGTTGTAGGCGAAACAGCCCTGACAGGAGAAGTTGCAGGCATTGGTCAGCACGAGCTGGATGGAGGAGTGGAACACACCGCTACCGAGGGCGTCCTGCCGGCTCTCCAGTAGACCGTCGATCTCCCTGGCCTCGTCATGCCCGGCCTCGACGAGGAACCGTGCCTCGACGAGGTCCCGCAACGAGGCGTCGCCCACCCGCTCCCGCAGTCGGTCCCAACTGATGCCTTGGGCGGCGTCCTTGAGGAGTTCGACGATGTCCCGATCGATCAACCGCGCATTCCCGAACAGGGAATGGAATGCCATGGTCCGCTCGTCATCCCCAAAAGAATGGAGTCGACCTCCGAATGCGCTGAAATCCCGGTCGCCGGCGGCACGCAGGGTGCGGACGTAGCGCGAGGACTGGTACATCGAATTCTGCATGGTTGATGCTTTCTCCCTGCGTCTGACGACTTCCGACACGACGCACCGCACGACTCAGGGGCACGGTGTACGGCATGAGGCACGGCGCCGGGGAAACACCCCGACGCAGCGCCGTTGGACACGGGCCGATCCCACCCCACAGCCCGGCCCCGCGACAGACCGGGGCCCGGCCGATGGCGGGCCCCGGGGAACTTCAGCCCTTAGGCCGACGTACGCTCTTCCTGCTGCTCAGCGGGGACCGAGACGGCCTCCGCCTGCTTGCGGGCGGGCGTGATCGTCGGGGCGTTGCCCTTGTCCGGCGAGACGAACGCACACGGACGGGACGACGCGGTGACCGCAGGGCGGACGACCTTCTTGACTTCGGCCATATGACCCTCCTCAGTAGGTGCGACACCAACGCGCCCAACTGAAGCAGAGAAAAGGATTACTCGAAAAGTCTTCTACCGGTCATCGTTGACGAAAGACCCAGAGCTCACTCGATCACCAATTCGGCAACATTCTGGGCGCGTTGAAGAAAAACGATCTCTCCTTCCACCACGCGACCTGCTCCCATCCTCGAATCATTCAGCACGCCGGCGGAATCCCCCACAATCGGCCGCATCAGAGGGCGCCCTCCTCCCCCCTCCGCGCGGGTTGAAATTCAGCCAGGAACGCGACGGGACACGGGGACGGAGCGGGGAGCGTGCATCCCACGCCTGCTGGGCGCGACGAGACCCCGCCGATCAGAGCGACCAAGCCGAGGTCGGTCGGGAACGGCCGTCGCCGGGCCTGGCGCGGGCTGACGGTGCGGTAGTCGGCCTCAGGCCAGCGCCTCGCGGAGAATGCGAACAGCCTTCGGCTCGACTCCGTGCAGCGCCAACAGTGCGGCACCGGTCACCTGGGCGAGCTGCGCAAGCGCGCTGATGCCGGCACCGGCGAGGGCCCGGGCAGCCGGCCCTCCGATGGATGGCCTTGGACAGGTCACCGACCTCACCGGTCGTCACGGAATCCCCTGCGGCGATGCGTGCGGCCAACCGCTTCGGCGCACGCGAACACCCCGAACTACCCACCACCTGGACGCCGTTGATTCTGCCCTCGGCTCCTTGGATCATCTGCTCAACACCGTTTCGCGGCCGTCGCGAACGACGGCTCGACACAGGGAGGACGGCATGACGACAACGGTCCTGGACGCGGTCACCCACCTTCTGCGCGAGACCGGCATGACCACCGTGTTCGGCAACCCGGGCTCCACCGAACTCCGCATGTTCCGCAACTGGCCCGACGACTTCACCTACGTCCTCGGACTCCAGGAGTCCTCGGCCCTCGCCATGGCAGCCGGCCACGCCCTCGGCACACAGCGCGCCGCATTCGTCACCCTGCACTCAGCCGGTGGCGTCGGCCATGCCCTGGGCGCCGTCTTCAATGCCTACCGCGACCGCGTACCACTGGTGATCGTCGCCGGCCAGCAAGCGCGCTCCCTGCTCCAGTTACGCCCCTTCCTCGGAGCCGACGAGCCGGAGCAGTTCCCACGTCCTTACGTGAAAGCCGCCCGCCAACCTCAACGTGCCGCCGACGTACCGGCCGCCCTCGCCGAAATGCACCGCATCGCGATGACGCATCCGCGCGGGCCGGTATTCCTGTCCGTCCCCGAGGACGACTGGGACCAGCCAGCCGAACCCGTCCAACCACGCGCAGTACATGGTGGATTCACCGCCGACCCAGACGCCCTCACCGCACTCGCCGCCCGCCTCAACACCTGCGGACGACCCGCACTGGTCATCGGCCCCGGCGTCGACGACGAAGCCGCACTCCCCCAGGCCGTCGCCCTCGCCGAACGCATCCGCGCAGCCGTCTGGTTCAGCCCCCTGTCCGGTCGCTCCGGCTTCCCCGAAACACACCCCTACTTCCAAGGCATCCTGCCACCCGTCGCGGGCCCACTGGCAGCGTGCTTAGAGCCGTACGACGTCGTCGTCGCGCTCGGGGCCCCCGTCTTCACCTACCACGTCGCCGACGACGGCCCCCTACTGGCGCCAGGCACCGAACTCTTCCACCTGGACTGCGACCCGACCCAGGCAGCATGGCTGCCCACCGGCACAAGCCTCATCACCACACTGCGACCCGCCCTGGCCCAACTCGCCACACTCGTCGGCCCATCCGACCGCAATCCACCGCCCACACGCCGGCAACCAGCACCCGTCAACGCGAGCGCGAACAACGCCCTCACACCCGAACTGGTCCTCGACCAACTCCACCAACGCCTCCCCCACAACCGCGTACTCGTCGAGGAAGCCCCCAGTCACCGCGACGTACTGCACGCACGCATACCCATCAGCCTCCCCGGCGGATTCCTCACCACCGGCAGCGGCGCACTCGGCTGGGGCCTACCCCTCGCCATCGGCCGCGCCCTCGCCGACCGACAACGGGTGGTGTGCGTCCTCGGCGACGGCTCAGCGCTGTACTCCATACAGGCACTCTGGACCGCAGCCCAACACCAGGCACCCGTCACCTTCATCGTCCTCGACAACAACGGCTACCAGGCAGTCAGTGCCCTCGGCCGCCGCCTCGGCATCACACCAGTCCCCGGCACAGACATCCACGGCGTCAACTTCACTGCTCTCGCCACATCATTCGGCTGCCCAGCAAGCTACGCAGACCACTCTCACAACCTCGGCACGGCCCTAGACCACGCAATCACGTCGCTCGGCGACGACGACGGTCCTCACCTCCTCCACCTCCGCGTCACCGACACCGCCGGACTGCTCTACGAACCCTGAGAACCACTACCTGTACGCCTGCGGTCCGTCAATGCGGACTGGCACCCAGCGGCGCGCGACGCAGGAACGATATCCACGTCGCGCGCCGTCAGGCGTCGTCGTCTACTGACGGTTAGCTGGTGACGTTTCCGACACTCCAGTCAGAGCTCCTGCCACTGTCACCGTCGTCTGCGTTGGCCACAGCGGCGCCGGCAAGCACGGCGGTGGCGGCCAGCAGGACGGCTGCGATGGCGGTTCGTATGCGCATGATGTGCTCCTCTTGTCTTTGATTGGGACCTTGCCTCTTCACGATTGCAGCGACGGAGGGGGCGTACGCGCTGTGTTGGTCCATTGGTGTCTGTCACGGCACCAGTGCATGGAAGTAGCGATAGGTCCGGCCCGCGTGTCCTGGCCTTTTTGCTGCCTCTTCCCCACACGCTTCCCCAGGCAGAGCCAACACCGTGGCACGCCGCACCCCTGTGTGTTCGACACCGGCCCGATGTTCATCCCAAGACATGCGCCTCCGACTACGTAGGGCCGGTTCCCCTCCGGGCAGCAGCTCAGCAATGGGCCCGTCGCCTTGAAGGCGGGGTGGAGCACAACCGGTGCCCGGAAGGTGGGGCAGATCGCAGGACGAGGCGGGGCCCCTCGTCGTTGGCCTGGGGATCTCTCTCAACACGCAGCATCCGAGGAGCCCCTGCTGCTTCCGCATCTTCCATGCTCGACATCCCTCACGAGCGAGTTCGCCGAGCCTGTCAAGTCTCCCGACTGTTCCATGCCCGTCAGCGCGAGGTGAAGTCATCGTGGCGGAAGCCGGTTGCTTCCAACCAGTTGCTTCCAAGGGCCCGGAACGAGGCGCCAACGTCGTTGTTACGGTCGGGGGATGGACACCTGGGATGCGGACGCCGTACGCGGCCGGATACGACAGATGGCGGCGCAGGACCCCACGCACGAACGCTTCGGGGCCGACACACACCGGTACGAGCTGACGCCCGTGCTGCCGGAGGCGGAGATCAAGGCATTCGAGGAGGCTCACCGCATTGAACTTCCCCTGGGATACCGGTCGTTCGTCACGCAGGTGGGAAATGGCCCCGCCGGCCCCGGCCACGGGCTGATGGCCTTGACCACACCCCGCGCAGAGGCCAGCGAAGGGGAGGAGTGGGCCGTGGACGACGAGTGGGAAGAAGACCGGCTGCCGGGCCGACTCGCCGCACCGTTCTGCCTCACCGAACCCCTACCCGGCCGCATCACAACACCAGTCGGAGAACTCACCCAAGGCACACTCATGCTGACCGAAGAGGGCTGCGGCACCTACATCCGGCTGATCCTCAACGGTCCACGAACAGGCGAGATCTGGCGAATCGATCCCGACTGGGGCGGCTTCGTCCCGACAAGCCCCGACTTCCGCACCTGGTACACCAAATGGCTGGACCGCCAATGAACGCACCACTCACGCCGGCCGGGTCAGAGAGGCGCCAGCCAGGTTGCGATCTCCTCGACCACGGTCGGCTCGACGTGCCCTGGTCGTGCGTACTCGGCCGGGGTGGCGGGGCCACTACCGGGGATGAAGAGGTGGTTGGCGTCCTGATGGATTCGGATCACTACCTCGGGCCGGTCCGCCAGGGCGTCCTGCCAGCGCGACAGGTCATCGGCGACGGTGACCTGATAGTCCCGCCCGCCTTGCAGGATCAGCATGGGGCAGGTCAGTCCGGCTGCCGTCACCACCGGGTCATAGGCACGCAGATCGAGCCAGTAGGCGGCGGAGAAGCCGAGCGGCAGCAGTTCCGGTGGTGTGCCGGGGGTGAGTTCGGGGCCCGCCACGACGGCGGCCTGCTTGATGAGCGCGGCCACCGCCTCGTCCGTGCTGGGACCAGGGGCGAGCGCCGCGAGGTAGCGAGCCACTCGCACGACCGCCTGATGCATCGGTTGCGTGTCCGCGGCGAGCAGTACCAGACCCGCGATTGAGGGGTCGGCAGCAGCGATCCGGGGGGCCACCTTGCCGCCCATGCTGTGGCCGAGCAAGTGGATCCGGTCCGAGGCCACTTCGGGCTGGTGCCGGAGCAGTTGGACAGCGGCGAGTGCGTGTGGCAGGTACTCGTCGGTCATGGTGAAGTCCGATGACAGGCGGTCCGGGTGCGCGAACGTCATTTTGTCGAAGCGAAGTACGGCCACCTGTCGAGAGGCGAGCCCCCAGGCGAGGTCTTTGAGCGGCTTGTTCGGGCCGCTGCTCTCGTCCCGGTCGAAGGCGCCGCCACCGCTGAGCAGCACCACGGCAGGCGACGGTCCCGGGCCAGCAGGCAGGCTCAACGTGCCGGGCACGGCGAGCGGCCCCTCGCCAAGCAGGACTTCCCGCTCCGTGAACCGGTCTGGGGTCGCGTAGTGGGGCGGCTGCCACTCGGCGTCGCCGTCCGGAGCGAGCCGCAGACCATGCAGCAGGCCGTCACCGTCAACCAACGTGACCACGGTGAAGCTGCCGTTAGTGCAGGTCACGGGGATGCGCACGCGCGTCAAGCCGGCGGTGTTGGGCTCGCTCACCGGCTCTCCGATCGCATGAACCCCGCCCTGCTCGGCGACCTCGGCCGCCCACGCGAGCCGCAGCGCCTCGGCGGAGACCGCGGTACGCAGCGGTGGCGCGAACAGCTTCACGATCTGGGCGAAATCCTCTGCCCGTAACAGCACGGCGAAGCCCCGTGCCGCGTCCAGTTCCATGTCTCCCGATGACCCACCCTCATCTATTCTCATACTTGAGAACGGTAGCAGTTGTGAGAACATTCAGGGCGTGGACTTCCTGGACCTGATCGCCCACCCCATCCGGCTGCGGATCATGCATGCGATGGGCGGTGGACGGCTGTTGACTACCACTCAGCTCTGCGCACGTATCCCCGAAGCGTCCAAAGCCACCGTCTACCGGCACATCGATCTGCTGGTGGGCAGCGGGATCCTGGAGGTGGCCAAGGAGCAGAAGGTACGAGGCGCGGTGCAACGCCACTACGGCCTACGCCAGGACCGGGCTGTGGCCGGTGCCGAGATGGTCCGCTCGCTCACCCCCGAGGACCATCGACAGGCATTCGCCACCGCGATGACCGCCCTGCTCGCCGAGTTCAACACCTACCTCGACCGCGAACAGGCCGACCCGGTGGCCGACCAGGTGGGCTACCGCCAGCATGCACTTTGGCTCAGCCCGGCGGAACTGGACCAGCTCATCGCGGAGTTGCGTGCGGCCATCGCACCGAGGCTGGCAAACAAGCCGACCCCCGAGCGTGCTCAGTACCTGCTCAGTCCGATCCACTTCCCGGTGGAAGCCTCACAGCAGAAAGCCGAGCAACCAACGACAGGAGCCGACCAGGAGCCGAGCGCATGATCGGCCGGACAACTCCTACCGAGTCGAGGGAGTCAGCCACGGCGGGGATGTGGTGGTAGCTGGCGAGCTATGCCCGTAGCGAGATCCGAGGCGCACCCCTGGGTGGGCGGCGCGCGGCCACGGGCTCGCCTGGGGTCGCGCACCGCTCCTTCGCCAGGCACAAACCAACTGCGGCCGCACGACGGTGGCCAGCACCGTCGCCGACACCGCGACGACGGAGAGGAAGTCACCACCCACCGCAGCGAGCACCGCCTGGAACTGGCCGCCCGCCACCGGCGTCAGCCGGACCGCCCACGGCAACCCCGGCGCTTTCGTCAACAGGAGGGGTCCATCGCCCTGGGCACCCGTGGCGACAACAGCAACAGCGGCACCGGACCCTTCCTTGGGGGCGTCATGACCCCCGGCTACTGAACAAACGCCGCCGACAACGCCGTTCGAACCGATGTCGCCTCCCAGCACTACCAGCGAGCCAATGCCAACGGCGGGCACAACTAGACCTGAACGCTCGCTGTTCGCCGGCCGCACATGCGCCTGACGGCGGCGGCCGACTTCCAGGCAGCAGGAAGCCGTGGCAGGCATCGAGAAGCGGTCCGAGAACCGCCGTTCACGGCAGGTGAACGATGCGGGAGGCAGGTCAGTCGTGTACCAGTGCCGAGGCAGCCTTGAGCGTCGCTCGTGGCTGCCTCCCGGTCCGCGGTGAGGCGGCCGGCGCGCCGCGCCTTCTTGCTGGGCGCCCGATGCTTGCGACGATCAGGAGTACCACAACGCGCGCCGCCCGAACGGCACTTGGTGCCCCGTTGACGGGCGCGACCGCAGGATGGCCTTATGCGATACACCCTCAGTAAATTTCGAATTGCGGAACTTTACTCTCGCATTGCGGGTGTTTGATGTTAGCTTGGCCGGAGGGCTTCGTGCACAACGCCGCCCGAAGGGGCGATCACGTCGCTCCGTTTTGCGAGGAGGAAACTGTGTCGGGTCGTCGGGCCGCTGCCCAGGTGCTCCGTGGTGCCGTACCTGAGATCACCGAGGCGTACCGGGATGCGTTGGAAGACATCGGCAGCCCGCTGGTGTATCGCGACGACGTCTGGGAGCAGTGCCGCCATCAGGCGCAGAGCATCGTGGGCGAGTGCGTCCAGGCGTTAGAGGGTGTCCAGCGCCCCGAGTCGCCCGGAGTTGGCGAGTACACGCGGCTGCTCGGAGCGCTCCGCGTCGTGCAGCGGATACCGGTGTCCGAGTCGGTGCGGGCGGCCGACGTGCTCTGGCAGTCCGTGCAGAACGTGATGGCGAAAGTGCTCGACCGGGTGGAGGCGGAGCAGCGGGTCGCGGTGGCGCATACCGTGAGCACCGCTTTCGGTATCGCCGTCGGGTACCGCCTGTACCAGGGGATCCGGGCGTACGAGGAGGCTCAGCGCACGGGCGCCCCCTCGGAGCCGGAGCGGGGGTCCGGGCCGTCCTCGGACGGCCCGAACGCGCAGGCTCTCGGCCTGCTGACGCTGCGGGAGCGGGAGGTCCTCGCAGCGGTGCGCGCGGGACTGACGAACCGGCTGATCAGCCGCCGGTTCAACATCAGCGAGGCGACGGTCAAACGGCATCTGCACAACGTGTACCGCAAGTTGGGGGTCAGCTCCCGGGTGCAGGCCCTCAACACCGCTTTCCCGTCAAGCACCGTGGACGTCGAGCCCCTCCGGCACGCGCGGCCGGTCCGTGCGCTGGATCACCGGGCGCCGAGCGCGATCAGCACGAGCAGGTTCGCGGCGTACTGCGTGACCATGAACGCCCGGTAGGCGCCGCGCCGTTGGCCGCGGGCGACACCCTCCCGCCGGGCGTCCCGCACCACTCGGGCGATGACCCACAGCGCCCCGACCGCCACCGGCACCGTTCCGGCCAGTGCGAGCGGGGCCCACCGAGCGGCCGCCGCCGTCCCGGCCAGGCCGACCAGCGCGGCGCACGTCACGGTCAGGGCCCGGGCCGCCGCCAGGCCGTGGACGACCGCGACGGTGCGCCGACCGCCGGCCGCGTCGCCGTCGGCGTCTCCCAGGTCCTTGGCCACGGAGCCGACCAGGGCCATCCAGGCCGCCATCACGCAGCCGAACACCACGCCCGTGGCGGTCCATCCGTGGCCCGCCGCCGAGGTCCCGGCCGCGTACGAGGTCGCGCCCAGGCCGAACACCACCACCGCGCAGCGCACGCTCGACCGCTTCGCCTGTACCGGTCGGGCGGAGTAGGCCCAGCCGAGCAGCAGGAAGGCCGTCACCCACCCGAACGTTCCGCCGCCGGCCGGGGACGATCCAGCTACTGCGACGCCGTTCCGTTGCTCGGTGCGATGATTCCTTTGCCATCCGCTGTGCCATGACCGCAGGACCTTGCCCTTTCTGCACCACCCGTTATGTGCCCCTCTTTCAGAGTGCGCTCGAAGGGGACTGCCCACCATCGCTCTCCCCGGCCGAGCCGGACGTCAGGACCGGTCTTGGTGCACAAGCCGTTCGGAAAAGCTGAGGTCAGCGCAGTAGCACAGCATTGTCCGCCCCTCCGTGATCAGCGCTGTGCCGACCTCGGTGATCGCCATGGTCATCACCGAGGCGTTGTGGGTTTCGAGAAAGTCCTTCGCGCGGCACAGCAGGGCAGTGGTCCGCTCGCCGAGTAGGGCGCGAAGGAGGGGTGAGAGGGTGACGCCGCAGACTACGATCGTGGTGAAGGCCAAAACAGCTCCAACAGGGCCGATGGCACACAGATCGGCAGCGCCGATGTTCGGACTGCCCGACATGGCCAGCGGCATCATTTTCGGAGGAGGCGGCCGGCAGCAGACTCAGGCGCAAAGCCGAGGTGGGCTCTGGCCGGATAGCGCTCGATCAGGCAAACACGCCCCGTGCGCCACACCTTGCGGGCACTCATCCTGTTTGCCGGACAGAGAGGTAGTGCAGTGACTCAGCATTCTCACGACGATGATGCCTCACTGCGAGCTCTGGATTACGCGTGATGTCAACGCCATCGGGCACGACTGCCGACGCCGCGGAAACTCTTGCTCCGCCGGTCAGTTCGCACAATGAATGGGACCCGCTGGAAGAGGTCATCGTCGGACGTCTCGAAGGCGCGAGGATCCCGTCCAACCATCCGATCGTGACCTGCAACATCCCGCCGTGGGCGACGCGGTGGCAAGGGTTTGCCGCCGGACGTAGATATCCGCGCATGATGATCGAGCCGGCGCAGCATGAGCTCGATCGGTTCGTCGCTCTCCTACGGTCGCTCGGCATCACGGTGAGGCGCCCGGATGTCGTCGACCACGGGCGACGCTTCGGTACCCCCGACTGGTCGTCGCGCGGCTTTTGCAACACCTGTCCGCGGGACAGCATGCTCGTGATCGGCGACGAGATCATCGAGACCCCGATGGCATGGCCGTGCCGATATTTCGAGACCCACTCCTATCGCGAGATCCTCAAGGACTACTTCCGGCGCGGGGCGCGCTGGACGGCGGCACCAAAACCGCAGCTCACCGACACACTGTTCGACGCGGATTTCGCTGTCCCCGAGTCGGGCGAGCCGATGCGGTACATCCTCACCGAGTTCGAGCCGGTTTTTGACGCGGCGGACTTCATGCGCGCGGGACGCGATCTCTTCGTGACACGCAGCAACGTCACCAACCGCATGGGAATCGACTGGTTGCGTCGCCACCTCGGACCCGGCTATCGCATCCACGAGATCGAGAGCCGCTGCCGCACGCCCATGCACATCGACACGACGCTGGTCCTGCTCTCGCCCGGCAAAGCACTGGTCAATCCCGAATACGTCAACGTCGACCACCTGCCCGGCGTCCTGAAGTCATGGGACATTCTGCTCGCCCCCGAGCCCGACCCGATCGACGAGCGTCTGTTGAGGATCACCTCGATGTGCGGCGCGTGGCTCAACATGAACCTTCTGGTGATCGACGGAAAACGGGTGATCGCGGAGCGACACCACACCGGCATGTTGCGCGCGCTTGAGAAATGGGGGTTCGAGCCGATCCCGTGCGACCTGCTGCACTACGCGCCGTTCGGCGGCTCGTTCCACTGCGCGACGCTCGATATCCGGCGTCGCGGCCCGCTCGAATCGCATCTTCAGTGATCGGCTCCGGCTCACCGCGCGCCAACCCCAGGATGAGCCCGCGTGAGATGATCACAGTGCGCTGCGAGGTTGGAGGCGGCCGATGAGTTCCGTGCTCGGCGAGGTCGTACCACCCGCGCTGGGAATCGCGCTGTCGCCGTTCCCCGTCATCCCGGCGATCTTGTTGTTGTTCACCCGCAGGCCAAGGGCGACCGGCAGCGCGTTCCTGACCGGCTGGGTGATCGGGATCGCCGTGCCCACTGGTGTCTTCACCGTGCTGGCCTCGGTCATCGAACAGCATGAGGAGACGCCCACCTGGGCCTCTTGGGTCAGGATCGCCCTGGGCGCGATCCTGCTCGCCGTCGGTATCCCCCGCTGGTTCAACCCGCCGCAGAAGAAGTCGGCGCCGCAGTGGATGCGTTCCCTGGAGCGATCAACCCCCGCCCCAGCTCTGCGACTGGGGCTGCTGCTGTCGGCAGCCAACCCCAAGATCCTCCTGCTGGCCATGGCAGGCGGTCTCAGCATCGGCGCCGCCGGCCTACCGGCAGCCGGCACCGTCACCGCCGTCGTGGTCTTCACCGCGATCGCGGCCTGCACCGTCGCCCTCCCCCCGCTGCTCCACGCGCTCCTCGGCGAACGGATCGACGCCCCGCTGCGCCGTGCGAAAGACTGGCTCGAAGTCCACAACGCCACGGTCATGACCCTCGTGATCACCGTGATCGGCATGGTCCTGATCGCCGAAGGATGCGCGACGCTGTGGAACCAGCGCTGACCGACGACGGACCGAACCACCTGCTCGGCAACGCCGCTCGCGATACCGGCTTCGGTCGAAGTAGGCCAGGGCTTTCGATGTTCGTCCTCGGCCGCCTCGCCGCCCTGACCACGGCGCGCTCACCATTGACTGGGCACCCACAGCCCGCCGGGTCATGTACTCCAACTCCCCTACTAATCCGGTGACATAACGACGTCACACATCGCGCCTGTCCACGGCGTACGTGAACACCCGGCCCAATGGACGCGTGGGATGAGGGCCCCGGCGCAGCCGGACGCGGGCGACGGGCCGTCGTCTTCGGCCTCCGGTGGGACGGTCGACTCCCCACCACCGCACTTCGATCGGCCCGTCCCGCCGTCGGTCTTCGACCACCGAGGTGTGCAACGAACTACCCGTAGGGCGAGGCAGAAAGGTTCCGTTTCCGGTGCCAGGAGTTCTGGGATGTGGCGGAGCTGCGCCCGGCTGGATACGGCGAGTTGCCCGTAGGTGTTGGAGAGGTGGTGTGGTGTCCGACGGTGCCTTCGAGGGCGTCACGGTTGTCGCGGGAGAGCCACGCGAGTCGAACCCACGACCTTCCCGCCTTGGCCACGGACGTCTTCGGCCCTGTTCGTCGCCCGCTCAGGCAAGCGCTTCACGGAGGATGCGCACGGCCTTCGGCCCGACTCCGTGCAGCGCCAGCAGTTCGGCATCGGTCAGCTCGGCGATCTGGGCGAGCGTGCTGATGCCGGCGCTGGCGAGGGCCCGGGTAGCCGGCCCTCCGATGGCCTTGGGCAGGTCACCGACCTCACCGGGCGTCACGGAGTCCCCGGCGGCGATGCGTGCGGCCAGCCGCTTCGATGCGCGCGAGAGCCAGGCGCGACGCACCCAGTGGTTGAGTTGCTGCCCGTTGATGTCGCCCATCGGGACACGGACACCGATCAGCGTCGTGCCGCGGGTCAGCCGCTGCGCGGTGGGATGCTCCGCGAGGACCTCGCCGGCATCCGACGCGGGGAGTCGGAGCTCCACCACCTTCGCCGCGCTCACCGCGGCGAACCGCACGTCGCGCACCACGAAGGCGACGGCACCTGAGTCGTCGACGTGCTCGGCGGTCTCGGGATGGGACAGGGCGGCCTTGCGAAGCTGGGCGAGGGTCGTCATGAGCCCAGGCTCACACATCCGTTGACACGGGTGCGCCTCCCACTCGGCCGTGCGTCGGCGATTCCCGCGCGGGAGGGACGGAGGACTTGGACGATGACCATGTCCGCCAGCGCGAGTTCGAGCCCCACCGCGAACGGTGATCGCAGCGGCGGCACTGATGCCGAAGCGCGACGGCATCTTCAGCCGCCGTCCATCGCCGTCTTCGGCCTCGCCAGCGGCCGAAGACGGACTGCCTTCTCAAGGCAGGGCACGACGCGGCTACTGACGTCGGCCGCCGTTGGTTCGGCGGCCGGGGAAGCCTCCGGGTCGGACGAGGACCGCCACCATCCGCCCGGATGACAGCGGAAGCACAAGCGGATATCGGACATCCGCTTGACCGGAGGCGTGTGGCAGAACCAGCCAGATTGGCTCGTCGACGTGCCGACCGGCCCGTTATCGGGGCCCTGTGTTCGCCAGTGCGAACATGGGAGCGCGTTCGTGGTGCGATGGCATCGTCAGTGGTGAGGGCGCACTTCATGTGGCAGCGGGGCGTGTGGGATGCGCCTCGCGCCGCTGTGACCAGGGCCATCCGGCCCCTTCTCGGCCACCGTCCATCATTGGCCACCTTGGCCATCCGATGATTGTCCAAATGGTTCGGGCACGTACGAAAACATCAGCGGTCTGGGGTAAAAAAGTCCCACCAGAACGACGGGCAGGGCCAGGGTGACAGCCACGAGCAGGCGTGACTGTTGGGGTTTGACACTTACGGCGCTGCCGTCATGCCGTCACAGAGGGGGCTCACCAGGAGTCGTATGCCGCGCGGTTCCACGCTCTTCCCGTTGCACAGCCCGGCCCTGACCTTTCGCCGGCAACGACCAACTCCGTTGTATCAAAGCCCTGTTCACCTACGAGATGCCCACCGGGCCAGCAATGGTCCGGAGAACGCAACCGAGGAATTCTCCGTCCGGCCAGCGCGAGTGGCGCTACTCGACCTGGCAAGGATGGCCGATCCATCACAGCAACAAGAGACCGTCCGCTCTCCGTCGGCCAGAACTGAGGAGGGTGGCGCAGAGGTCACCACCTGCACCACCGACCGATGCCAGGCCCCGATCGGCGCTCCCCCATGACCTGGCACGCCGGATCTCCTGGATGGGCAAGCCGACCACCTGAGGCTCGTCACCGACTTCCGGGTTCACTTCGACAACAACGACGCCGAACGCGAAATCCGAATGGTTAGGTTCCAGGAAAAGGGCTCTGGAAGTACGCTATGAACGATCACTTGGGCTTCAGCCTCACACAACTGCGGTATTTTGTGGTGTCCGCCGAACTGGGCAACATATCGGAGGCGGCGGAGCGGTTGTGCGCCTCACAGTCAACGGTGTCGGCGGCCGTTATGCGACTGGAACGTCAGCTCGGCGTGCAGTTACTGCTCCGTCACCATGCTCGTGGCGTCTCCCTCACGCCCAGCGGCCGGCGATTACTGCGCGAAGCGCGGGCCGTGTTGGGGCAAGCCAGGAACTTCCAGGCTCAGGGCGATGCCCTGGCGAGCGAAACCATCGGGGCACTCGATGTCGGGTTCCTCGCGTCGATCGCCCCGTTTCTCCTGCCGTTGACCCACCGGTTGGTCAGAGAGCGCCACCCGGCGCTACAGCTCAACGTCCGCGAGGAGTCCGCCGATCGACTGTTGGAGTCCCTTCAGGACGGCCACTGCGAACTGGCGGTGACATACGATTTCCTGTCGGGCGCTGCCAGGTTTCTCCCCCTAGTGGACCTGTCCATTTATGCGCTCCTGGCCGACGACGACCCGCAATCCATGACCGGACCGGTCGATCTGGCCGAACTGGCCACTCGTCCGCTCATCGCCTTGCACACCTCGGCCGCTCTCCGGCACTTCGAGAAGTTGTTCGCCAATGCCGGCGTCCCTATGCCAGAGGTGATCACGACGACGAGTCTGGAGACCATGCGCGGACTGGTGGCCGCTGGTTCCGGGTTCGCGTTGATGTACCAACGCGGTGCGAGCGGGGCGACGTTGGACGGCAGAAACGTTGCGGCCGTCGAGATCGCCGACGCCCTGCCCCCCTCATCGCTCGGTGTCGCGACGATGCCGGGCCTGATCGTCAGCAGCCGCGGCAGGGCCTTCTTGACGGCGCTTCGATCGGCGGTCGCGATGGCCCCCACCGCGAACGCGATGGTCTGACTCACATCAGTGTCTTACGCGGTTTTCCCATGGTCCCCCCACTGCGGTTCTTGCCGCCCAAAGGAGTATTGTGCTGGCGCTGATGTTTGCTGGGCAGGGAAGTCAAGGAAAAGGGATGGGAGTTGAGGTTTTCGGGCGTTACCCGGGCCTCGTTCACTTCGCGTCAGAAGTTCTGGGATACGACCTCGTTTCCCTCTGCGCGGAGGACCCCGAGAACCTGCTCGGCCGTACCGAGTACACCCAGCCGGCGTTGTACGTCGTCAATGCACTGCGCACCTTCGAGCGGATGCACCAGGAAGACCCGTCGGCGGACTTCTATCTGGGGCACAGTCTGGGCGAGTACAACGCCCTGCTCGCGGCCGGCGTCTTCGACTTCGAAACGGGGCTGCGACTGGTCGCCAAGCGCGGGGAGTTGATGGCGGCCGCTTCCGACGGCGGCATGACCGCGGTGATGAACACGCCGGCGGAACAACTGCGGTCGATTTTCTCCGAGGACGACGTCGACGGCATCGACATCGCCGGCTTCAACACCGGTTCGCAGTTGGTGATCGCGGCCACCCCGCCTCAACTGACCGCGGCGCACGCCGCCTTGGAACGTCGGGACATCCGCTTCGTGCCGCTCAAGGTGAGCGCGCCCTTCCACTCCCGGTACATGGAGCCGGCGCGCGTGCAATTCGCCGAGTTCATCGAGCAGTTCAGCTTTTCCGACCCCATCACGCCGGTGATCTCCAATGTCACGGCCAGACCGTACGAGCCGGGGCAGGTGGCACGCCTGCTCACCGAGCAGCTTGTGACGCCGGTGCGCTGGACCGACAGCATCCGCGCGCTCCTCGACAACAACGACGGGGTCGAATTCGCCGAAATCGGCGGCTTCGCCCTCTCCCAAATGGTGTTCAAGATCAAGACTGGAGCATGACGCATGGCAACGACGACAGAAACGATTCGCCGGTACCTCGAAGACCGCTTTCTCTTCGAGTTCGACGAGACGATCACTTCGGACACCGACCTCTTCAAGGCAGGGGTCATCGATTCGTTCGGCTACGTGAAGATGATGAGCTTCCTGGAGTCCGAGTTCTCACTCAAGATCAGCACGGAGGACATCCTGACGAACGTCTTCGTGTCGCTGACCGCGATCGATGAATTCATCCAGAAGAAGCTCTCTGCAAAGTAGAAGGACGGAAGATGTGCGGGTTGGCTGGATTCCTCTCGACCTCCGTGCACTCCGGTGCCACCACGGAGGTCATCACCTCGATGCTCTCGACCATCCGCCACCGCGGACCGGATGAGGCGGGCTATTACCTGGACGACGGTTTCGCCATGGGGACGGTGCGGCTGGCGATCGTTGACCTCGTCGACGGTTCGCAGCCCCTGTCCGACCCGTCACAGCGTTACTGGATCTGCTTCAACGGCGAGCTCTACAACCACCGAGAACTCCGGGCCGAACTGGAAGCCCTCGGCCGCCCGTTCCGCACCGACCACTCCGACACCGAAGTGGTGCTCCAGGCGTGGCTGCAATGGGGTACGGACTGCTTCGTCCGGTTCAACGGCGCCTTCGCGGTTGCTATCAGGGACGCGGTCTCCGGCGACCTCGTCCTGGCCCGCGACCGCTACGGCAAGCGCCCGTTGTTCTACACCGACCACGGCGGCGACTTCCTCTTCGCCTCAGAGATGAAGGCGTTCCGCGCGTTCCCCGGGTTCCGTTTCGCCCTCGACCCGAGGGAACTGGCCACGATCTACGCCACCTGGACTCCGCTGCCCGACCGCACGCCGTACCGGGGTATCCGCCAGCTCCCGATGGGCTCCGTGCTGACCCTCAGCGCGGGCCGCCGCTCGCTGCGGGCCTACGAGGACCTCTCCTTCGACGTGGCCGGCTTCGACGGCACCGAGGCGGAGGCGATCGAATGCGTCAGGGAGACCCTGCGCACCAGCGTGGAGTTGCGTCTCCGTTCCGATGTCGAGGTCGGCGTCTACCTCAGCGGTGGGCTGGACTCCTCGGTGGTGACGCGCCTGGCCACCCAGCTCTCCTCGCACCAAGTCCGCACGTTCTCGGTCGCGTTCCAGGACAAGACCTTCGACGAGTCCGACAGTCAGCGCCTGGTCGCCGAGCATCTTGGCACCGAGCACTCCAGCGTCCCGATCACCGGCACGGACATCGTCGACAACTTCCTGGCCGCCGTGTACCACGCCGAGGTGCCCACCTTCCGCACCTCGTTCGTACCGATGTTCCTGCTGTCCCGGCACGTCCGCGACGCCGGCATCAAGACGGTCCTCAGCGGCGAGGGCGCCGACGAGGCGTTCCTCGGCTACTCGCTCTTCCGCGAGACGCTGTTGCGGCAGCAGTGGCAGGAACTGTCCGATGACGAGCGCCGTGCCCGACTCGCCAACCTGCACCCGGAGTTGGCCCACTTCGGCCCCGCCCATCAGGCCCATCTGCTCGGCCTGTACCAGCAGTTCTCGGTGGAGCGCCTGCCTGGCCTGTTCTCGCACGAGATGCGATACCAGAACGGCCTGTTCGCCACCCGCCTGCTCGCCGACGGCCGCGACCCGTTCGGCGACCTCCTCGACCTCGTGTCCCAGGCCCCCGGCTACGCGCAGATGCCCGCGGTGCACAAGGCCCAGTGGCTGGAGTACAAGACCCTGCTTCCTGGTTTCCTGTTGTCCACTCAGGGCGAGCGCGCCGCGCTGGCGCACGGTGTCGAGAACCGCTGCCCGTTCCTCGACCCGGCCGTGGTGCGCGCCGCCGCGTCGGTGAACCTGCGCTACGACGACGGTCAGATCGAGAAGGCGCTGTTGAAGAAGGCGTTCCGCGCCGAGCTCCCGGAGTGGACCACCCAGCGCCCCAAGCAGCCCTACCGCGCCCCGGGCAGCACCGTGTTCAAGGAGAACCGCCCGGACTATCTGGAACTGCTGTTGTCCGAACGCGAGTTGGCCGGGCTCGACTGCGTGGACCAGCGGTTCGCCCGGCGCCTGGTGAACAAGATCATGGCGTCACCGGCGGAGGAGATCAGCACCAAGGAGGACCAGTCCTTCCTCTACCTGCTGACGACCGCCGTGCTCAATCAGCAGTTCGTGCGGGGGGACGGCGACCTGCTGGGCCGCCCGTCGACCGCCGCGCTGAACCTGCGCGTGACCGTGGACAACCGCCGCGCCGTGCGGCAAGCGGAGGAGAGCCGATGAGTGCCGACGACATCGCGATCACCGGTCTCGCCCTCCGGTTCCCCGGCGCCGACTCGCTGGTCGAGCTGTTCGACCATCTCGCGGCCGGGCGCTCGCTGATCACCGAGGTGCCGGCGGAACGGTGGTCGAAGGAACGTTACTTCGGCGATCCGCGCGAGGACGGGGAGCGGACGAACAGCGTCTGGGCCGGGTTCGTCGAGGACGCCGACCGCTTCGACGCGGCCTTCTTCAACATCTCCCCGCGCGAGGCGGAGACGATGGACCCGCAGCAGCGGTTCGCGCTGGAGCTGGCGTGGCAGGCCATCGAGGACGCGGGCTACCGGGCGAGCGACCTCGCGGGCAGCCGCACGGGCGTGTTCATGGGGGTGAGCCACGCCGACTACGCCGAGCTGATCGAACGCGACAACGTGCCGACCGACGGTTACTTCCCGACCGGCACCGCGTTCTCCGTCGTCGCCAACCGCCTGTCCTACTTCTTCGACTTCCACGGCCCCAGCATCGCCAACGACACCGCCTGCTCCAGCTCCCTGGTCGCGCTCTACGAGGCCGTCACCGCGCTGCGCAACGGCGACTGCGAACTGGCGTTGGCGGGTGGTGTGAACCTGTGTTGGTCGCCGAAGCTGTTCGTGGCGTTCAGCAAGGCCAGCATGCTCTCCCCCACCGGCACCTCGCACGCCTTCGACCAGGATGCCAACGGCTTCGTCCGCGGTGAGGGCGGCGCGGTCCTCGTGCTCAAGCCGCTGGCCAAGGCGTTGGCGGACAACGACCCCGTGTACGCGGTGATCAAGGGCATCGGTACCAACCACGGCGGCAAGACCAACTCGTTGACGGTGACCAACCCGACCGCGCAGGCCGCGCTGGTCGAGGACGTCTACACCCGCGCCGGCGTCGCGCCCGGCACCGTGGGCTACATCGAGGCGCACGGGCCGGGGACGCCGGTGGGTGACCCGATCGAGATCGTCGGCCTCAAGCGCGCCTTCCAGCGCCTGCACGACGCCGACGGGACCCGACCGCTGCCGGACACCACCGGTATCGGCTCGATCAAGACCAACATCGGTCACCTGGAGTCGGCTGCCGGCGTGGCGGGCGTGGTGAAGGTGATCGGCGCGATGGCCGCCGGGGTGCTGCCGGCGACGGTCAACTACCGGGCCCGGAACCCGTTGATCGACCTGGACGGCAGTCCGTTCTACATCGTCGGCGACACCCGGCCGTGGCCGGCCGGTGAGGACGCGCCGCGGCGGGCGGGCGTCAGTTCGTTCGGGTTCGGCGGGACCAACGCCCATGTGCTGCTGGAGGAAGGCCAGGGCGTGCCGCCGGCCGTCGAGCAGCCGGGACCGTACGTCGTCCCGCTCTCGGCGAAGAACCCGGAGCGGTTGCGCGCACTGGCCGAACGGTTGCGGGACCACCTACAGGCACCGGAACACCCGCTGCGGCCGCGCCAGTCGCTGGCCGACATCGCCCATACGCTGCGCACCGGCCGGGAACCGATGCGGGCCAGGGCCGCGTTGGTCGTCGCGGACCGTCAACAGCTGCTCGCCGCGCTGGAGTCCGTCGCGGACGGTGCGGTGCACAATCCCGCGGGGGCCGAGCGCGAGGTGGTGGCTGCGGCGGAGTCGTGGGTGCGCGGCGGGAGCGCCGACTGGCCCGAGCATGCCGGGGCACACCGCGTGCGGTTGCCGGCCTACCCGTTCGCGCGGGACCGGCACTGGTACGTGGCGCCGCAGGCCGGGGAGCCGGACGCCGCGACGCTGCACCCGCTCGTCCACCGGAACACCTCCGATCTGGCGCGGCACCGCTATGCCTCCACCTTTACCGGCTCCGAGCCCTTCCTCGCCGCGCACCGGGTCCACGGCCGGCGGGTGCTGCCCGCGGTCGCGTACCTGGAGATGGCGCGGGCCGCCGTGGAGTACGCGGTGCCGCGGGCGGGGGCGGTCCGGCTGCGCGACATGGCGTGGCTGCGGCCGCTCGTCGTCGACGAACCGGCCGAAGTGCAGATCGAGTTGACTCCGCGCGGTGACGCGGTCGACGTCGCCTTCCGCCAGGGCGGGACGACGCACAGCACGGGCTGCGCCGAGGCCGTCGCGCTGCCGGAGCCGTCGCCGCTGGACCTCGACGAGCTGCGCGCGTCCTGCGACACCCCGCGCGACACCGACGAGATCTACGCGGATCTCCACGCCCAGCACCTGGAGTACGGGCCGGCCATGCGCGCGCTCCGCGACGTCCGGGTGGGGCGCGACGAGGCCGTCGCCCGCATCCGGGCTACGGAGGCCGAGGGGTACGTGCTGCCGCCCAGCGTCCTGGATGCCGCCTTCCAGACGTCCGTGGCCTTGATGGGCGAGGCGTCCGGCCCGACGCTGGCCTTCGCCCTCGATGAGCTCCGGGTCTTCCGGCCCTGCGGGTCGGAGACGTGGGCGTGGGTCCGGCGGAGCGGGGGCTCCGGGGCGCTCGCCACGTTCGACATCGACCTGTGCGACGGCGACGGTGTGATCAGCGCCAGTCTGCGGGGGCTCGCCCAGCGCACCACCGACACGGGCCCGCGCGTGGTCGCGGCGAGCGCGCAGTGGCTCGACAGGTCGCTGAGCCCCGACGGCGGTTCCCGCACCGCGCACGTCATGGACCTGCCGGAGATCGCGCTGGCGCGTCCGGCCGACGGCGTCAACGCCGCGATCAACCAGGCATTCGCCGAGGTCCAGCGGCTGCTCGCGGCCGGCCCGAAGGACGAGCACCGGTTCGTGGTGCTGGTCGACGACCGGGTACCGGCGCACTTCCACGCGCCGCTGGTGGGCCTGTTCCGCACGGTCGTGCTGGAGAACCCGCTCGTCTCGGGCCGGGTGGTCCGGGTGCCCGGCCTGGAGGCGACCTCCGCGGACGAGGTGTCCCGGATCGTGCGCGAGGAGTGCGCCGACGGTTCCGCCGACGCCGACGTCCGCTATACCGCCGACGGCACCCGGCAGGTGCGCGAGCCCGTCGAGGTGCCGTTCGGCTCCGGCCCGCAGGAGCCGAAGGTGCGGGCGGGCGGGGTGTATTGGGTGACCGGTGGCCTGGGTGGCATCGGCCGGCACCTCGCCCGCTACCTGAGCCGCGCGGGGGCAACGGTCGTCCTCAGCGGGCGGTCAGCGGACGGCTCCGTGGCGTCGCTGCGCGCGGAGGGGGTCGATGCGCACTACCTGCCGGTCGACGTCACCGATGGCCCGGCCGTGCGCGGCGCGGTGGAGACGATGCTGCGGGTGCACGGCGCGCTGCACGGCGTCGTGCACGCGGCCGGGGTGCTGCGCGACCAGTACCTGCTGCGCAAGGACCTGACCGACGTCCGTCGGGTGGCGGCGCCGAAGGTCCAGGGCACGCTCCATCTCGACGCCGCCACCCGCCACCTCGACCTGGACTTCTTCGTGTTGTTCTCCTCGGTCGCCGGTGTCTACGGCAGCCCGGGGCAGTCCGACTACGCGGCGGCCAACGCGTTCCTGGACGCGTTCGCCGAGCACCGGCAGGCACTGGTCGACGCGGGTGAGCGCAACGGCCGAACCGTGGCCGTCAGTTGGCCGCTGTGGGCCGACGGCGGCATGACCGTGGACGAGCTCACCCAGGAGACGCTGCGGCGCGAGCGCGGCTGGGAGGCCCTGCCGACCGAGGACGGAGTGCGCGCCTTCGGCGGGGCGCTGCGCACCGACGCTCCCGCGCACCTCGTGGTCGCCTACGGCGCACAGCCCTCGCTCGCCGGGTCACGCCGTCCCGCGGCGGCGCGTCCGGCGCCGCCCCGCCCGGTGCCGTCGGGTGGCGCCGACGAGGGCAACTTGCAGGAGCGGACCGAGGAGTTGCTCACGGGGATCGTCGCCGAGGTCCTCCGTCACGCCCCCGAGGACCTCGACGCGACCACCAACCTCATCGAGTACGGCATCGATTCGCTGGGCATCCTGGGGGTGACCGCGCGGTTGGAGAAGCTGTTCGGGACGCTGTCCAAGACGATCTTCTTCGAGTACCTCAACATCGCGGACGTGGCGGCGCACTTCGTGGAGTCCCGGCCGGAGCAGTTGGCGGCCGTCCTGGCGGAGGGCCCGGGCGCCGGCTCGCCGACCACCCCGGCAACGGCCCCGCCCGTGCGGGGCGATGAGCGTCGGGCGGAGGCCGGGCCGGTCGAACCCCGCGAGGCGGCGTCCGGCACCACGCGGTCCGAAGGGTCGGATTCCGTCGTCGTGGTGCGCGAACCGGCGCGGGAGGATCGGCACGACATCGCGATCGTCGGCGTCTCCGGGCGCTACCCGGGCGCCGACACCCTGGACGAGCTGTGGGAGTTGCTGGAGAACGGCCGGCACTCCTTCGAGGAGATCCCCGCCGACCGCTGGGACCACGCGGCCGTCTACGACGGCGACCGGGCCGTGCCGGGCAAGACGGTGATCCGGACCGGGACGTTCCTCCGCGACATCGACGCGTTCGACCCACGCTACTTCCGCATCTCCAAACGCGAGGCCGAACGGATGTCCCCGGAGGTGCGGCTCTTCCTCCAAGTCGGCGTGCAGGCGCTGGAGGACGCCGGCTACTCGCGGGAGACCATCCACCGCCGCTACCAGGGCGACGTGGGCGTGCTCGTGGGGACCATGAGCAACCACTACAACCTGTACGGCTTCCAGAACAGCCTCACCCGCGGCGCCCCGCAGAGCGGCAGCTACACCGGCACGATCCCCAACATGCTGTCCTACTTCTACGGTCTGACCGGGCCGTCGATCTTCGTGGACACCATGTGCTCGGCCTCGTCGACGTGTGTGCACCAGGCCGTGCAGATGCTGCGGGCCGGCGAGTGCCGGATGGTGGTCGCCGGGGGCATCAACCTGATGCTGCACCCGTACAACCTCGTCACCTCGTCGCAGGAGCACTTCACCACGGGCACCTCCGACGTGATCCGCAGCTTCGGCCTCGGCGTGGACGGCACCATCCTCGGTGAGGGCGTCGGCGCGGTCGTGCTCAAGCCGTTGGTCGACGCCGAGCGCGACGGCGACCACGTGTACGGGGTGATCCGGGGCACCGCCCTGTCCAACGCCGGGACCCGCAACGGCTTCACCGTGCCGAACCCGGTGATGCAGGCGCACGCCATCGAGAAGGCCCTCGACGACGCCGGGGTCGACCCGAGGACGGTCAGCTACGTCGAGGGGCACGGCTCGGGCACCGCCCTGGGCGACCCGATCGAGGTCCGGGCGTTGACCTCGGCCTACCGGAAGCACACATCGGACCGGCAGTTCTGCGCGCTCGGCTCGGTCAAGGCCAACATGGGGCACCTCCTCGCGGCGGCCGGCATGATCGGTCTGTCCAAGGTGCTGCTCCAGTTCCGGCACGGCAAGCTGGTCCCGTCCCTGCACAGCACGGAGCTCAACCCGGACATCGACTTCGCCGACACGCCGTTCCGGGTACAGCAGTCACTCACCGAATGGAAGCCGACGGTCACCACGGCCGACGGCCGGCAGGTGACCCCGCCCCGGCGGGCCGGCCTCACCTCGATCGGCGCCGGCGGGATGAACTCGCACATCATCCTGGAGGAATACCCCGAACCTCCCGCGCGTCAGGAGCCGTTCGGCGAGCAGCTGTTCGTGTTCTCCGCGATGAACGAGGCCGCGCTCGGGCGTTATCTGGCCACCTTCCGCGACTACCTCGCCGGGATGCGGGAGGCCGACCTCCCCGACATCGCGTTCACGCTGCGGGTGGGCAAGAACGAACTGCCGCACCGCTGGGCGTTCGTGGCGGCGGACAAGCGGTCCGCGCTGGCGGCCGTCGACGACTACCTCGGCGGCCGACGGGAGCTGCCCGTGCACGACCTCGCCACGACCTGGGTCGGCGGCAAGAGCGTCGACTGGGACCGGTTGCCGACGGCGCGCCGGGTGTCGCTGCCCGCGTACCCGTTCGAGAAGGTGCGGTGCTGGGTGGAGTCGACCGGCGGCGCACCGTCCGTGCTGGCCCCGTTGGCGTTGCGGGAGCGGTTGCACCCGTTCCTGGGACGCAACGAATCCGATGTGCGTGGCCTGCGCTACGGTGCGGACGTCCTCCTGTCCGACCTGCTCGACTACGGCTACCGCCTGGACAAGGTCCCGGCCGTGGTGCCGACCTTCGCCGTGGATCTCGCCCTGGCCACCGCCAAGGTCAGCGGGTTCGCCGTGCAGGCGTCCGTCCACGACCTCCGCGTGGTGCGGCCGCTCGACTGGTCCGCGACCGAGCGGCTCGTGACGGAGTTCGCCGACGGTCACGGCACCGTCCGGACCGAGGACGGGTCGGCGGCCGTGGAGTTCACCGTCCGGGCCGGCACGGCCCCGTCCGGCCGGGTCGACCTGGCCGGGTTGCGGCCGGTCCGCACACGGGAGGAGTTCCTGGCCGAACTGGCCGCCGGCGGGCTCGACTACAAGCCGACGTCGTGCGCGGTCGACGGCGTGTTCCGCGCCGCGGACGGTCGGACGGTGCTGAGCGTCGGCCGGCCCGCGTTCCAACAGGACCACGTCCGGCGGAACATCACCGTCGAGCCGTTCGTGCTCGCGGCGCTCGCGCAGGGCGTGCAGTGGGAGGCCAAGCGCGCCGGGAATCCCGACTGGCCGCGGGTCGCACCCAACCATGTCGCGGAGGTCCGGGTGCGGGCCGGGGAACCCGTCACCCACCTGGTGTTCGGGGACGACCGGATCGTGCTGGTCGGGGCGGCGGGTGAGGTCGTCGGCGAGCTCCGCGGGGTGCGATCCGGCACCGGTGGTGCGGAGCCGGCCGCGCGCCCGCTGCCGCGGACCGCCGCTGCGCCGGCCGAGGACGGGCCGGTGGGCGCGCGATCCGCCGCCCCGGCCGGGTCCGCCCTGGTCGAGGCACTGCGGTCCCTCGCCGCCGGCATCCTCAAGTTCGAGCCGGAGGAGCTCGATCCGCACACCGGACTGGACGCGTTCGGCTTCGACTCGATCTCGCTGGTGACCCTCGCCGAGGAGATCCACGAGCGGTTCGGTGTCAAGGTCAGCCCGGCGGTCTTCTTCGACGTCCGGACGTTGGAGGGGCTCGGCCGCCACCTCGCCGACGAGCACGGCGTCACCGTGGCCGCCGCGCCCGGGCCGGTCCGTGCCGAGGCTGCCCCGGCACGGGTCGCGTCGCACCAGCCGCGGCCGGTGCCGGCCGCGTCCGATCCGCGCGCGCCGATCGCCGTCATCGGCGCGGCGGGGCGGTTCCCCGGCGCCCGCAACCTGGACGAGTTCTGGGCGAACCTGGTGGCGGGCGAGGATTCCGTCACCGCGTTCCCCTGGCACCGGTACGACGCGGGCGACCGCGGGGCCATCGAGGCCCGGGACTTCCCCCACCGGATGGGTGCCCTCGACGACGTCGACGCCTTCGACGCGGCCTTCTTCCGCGTCCTGCCGCGCGAGGCGGAGCTGATGGACCCCCAGCACCGCCTGGCTCTGGAGACGGTGTGGCAGGCGCTGGAGGACAGCGCGTACCGCCCGTCCGGCCTGCCGACCAACACGGGTGTGTTCATCGGCGTCACCGGCAACGACTACGCGACGCTGCTCGCCGCCAGCGGCGCGGAACCGGACGCGTTCACCTCGACAGGTACGACGCACTCGATCCTCGCCAACCGCATCTCCTACCTCCTCGACGTGCGCGGCCCGAGCGAACCGATCGACACGGCCTGTTCCAGCTCGCTGGTGGCGGTGCACCGCGCGATGGAGGCGATCCGTTCGGGCAGGTGCGACATGGCCGTGGCGGGCGGGGTGAACGTGCTGCTCAGCACCGACACGTTCGTCAGTGCGCACCGTGCGGGCATGCTCAGCCCGGACGGCCGGTGCAAGACCTTCGACGCCGACGCGAACGGCTATGTGCGGGGTGAGGGCGTCGGTGCGGTGGTGCTCAAGTCGTTGGCGGCCGCCGAGCGCGACGGGGATGCGATCCTCGGCGTGCTCAGGGGAAGCGCGTACAACCACGGCGGTCGGGCGAACTCGCTGACCGCGCCCAACGCCGACGCCCAGGCCGAGTTGGTGACGACCGCGGTCGGCGACCTCGATCCGGACACCATCGGCTACGTCGAGACGCACGGCACCGGCACGGCCCTCGGCGACCCGGTGGAGTGCCGCGCGCTGCGCACCGCGTTCCGCCGGCTGGGTCGCAGCGACGACGGTGCGTGCGGGCTGGGTTCGGTCAAGACCAACATCGGTCACCTGGAGTCGGCCGCGGGCATCGCGGGGCTGCTGAAGGTGCTGCTCGCGCTCCGGCACGGCGTGCTGCCGGCGACCCAGCACGTCCGGCGGGTCAATCCGTACATCGAGTTGGAGGGCGGTCCGTTCCACATCGTGCGGGAGAACGAGTCCTGGCCGCGGCCCCGCAACCGTGACGGCGGTGCGTCGCCGCGGCGTGCCGGGGTGAGCAGCTTCGGGTTCGGCGGCGTCAACGCCCATGTCGTCGTCGAGGAGTACGTGCCCGGCGGCGAGGACACCGAGCACGGCCGGCGCGCGGCGCACGGGGAAGTCGGCGGGAGCGTGGCGGTGCCGCTGTCGGCGCGCACCGCGCGGCAGTTGACCGCTCGCGCCCGGGATCTGTTGGCCTACCTGGAGGGGGCAAACGAGGTGCCGCTCCGGTCCGTCGCGTGGAGCCTGCAGGTCGGCCGCGAGGAGTTGGCCGAGCGGGTCGGCTGGGTCGTCTCGTCGCGCGCCGAACTCATCGACCGGCTGCGGGCGTTCGTCACCACGGGCGACCGTGGTGCGGGCGGCGCGCTGATCGGGCGGTGGATCGACGGCGCCACCGTGGACTGGCGCGCGCAGCACGACGGCCCGACGCCCGGACGCGCGCACCTGCCCGGGTATCCCTTCGCCCGCGAGCGGTTCTGGTTCCCCGACAGCGGCAGGGAGAACGCGCGGCAGGAGAGCAGGGAGGCCGGCGGCGCCGCACAGGCGCACGGCACGGCCCTGTTGACGCCGCGGTGGACGCCGGTGCCCGCGGTCCCGACCGCGCGGTACGAGCGGCGTGTCGTCATCCTGTGCGGGGTCGAGGGTGCGGTGCCCGGGGCCGTCGTCCTGGCGACGGCCAAGCAGCGGCCGGAGAGCCGGTTCCGCGATCTGTCGTGGCAGGTGGCGGAGGTCCTCCGGGATCTTGACGTCGCGCACGACACCACTTTGGTCCAGGTCGTGACCGACTCCCCCGCCCTGGCCGGTCTCCTGCGGAGCGTCACCAAGGAGGACCCACGGCTCGTCGGCCAGGTCATCGCCGTCGACGGTGTCGCGGTCGACGAGGGCATCGACGTGGCCGCTGTCGTGGCGGAGAACGCGGGCACCACCGATGACCTGGTGCTGTACCGCGACGGTGTCCGGCACACGCGGACCTGGGTCCGGGCCGTGCCGGAGGGCACGGCCCCGGAGGCACCGTGGCGGGACGGCGGGGTGTATCTGATCACGGGCGGTGCCGGGGGCATCGGTGCCCTGACGGCCCGTCGGATCGCGGCCGACGTGCGGCGACCGACCCTGGTGCTCGCCGGCCGGTCACCGAGCGACGAACGGATCGAGCGCCTGCTCACCGACCTGCGTCGGGCCGGAGCGGTGGCGCGGTACGTGCGCGCGGACGTGTCCCGTTGGGAGGAGGTGCGGCATCTGGTCGCGGAGGCCGGCGAGGTGACCGGGATCGTGCACGCCGCCGGGGTGGTGCGGGACGCGCCGCTCGCGGAGAAGACCGTCGAGCAGTGGGACGAGGTGCTCGCGGCCAAGGTGGACGGTCTGGTCCACCTCGACCGGGCCACCGCGCACTGTCCGCTGGAGTTCGTGCTCGGGTACTCCTCGGGCGCCGCGGTCACCGGGAACCCCGGGCAGTCCGACTACGCGACGGCCAACGCCTATCTCGACACGTTCGCCGCGGTGCGCAACACGTGGGTCGCGGACGGACGCCGCCGCGGGCGCACGCTCTGCCTCGCCTGGCCGCTGTGGGAGGACGGCGGCATGCAGGTGAACGACCGTACGCGCGCCTACCTTTGGGCGGACCGGGGGCTCGTGCCGATGCCCGCGCGGGAGGGGTTCACCGCGCTGTGCGATGCCTGGCGCACGGGCTCGGACCAGGTGTGGGTGCATCACGGCGACCTCGACCGGGTGCCGACCGGCACGCCGGTGCCGCATCCCGCGGTGTCCGCTGTGCCCGTGGAACCCACCACCGACCCGACCACCCTGGACCACCTCCTGGCCCTGTTCGCCGACGTCACCAAGCTCGCGCCGGAGGCGGTGGGCCCCGACCGTCCGCTCCTTGAATTCGGCCTGGACTCGGTGATGGTCCTCCAGCTCAACCGGGCACTGGCCCGGACCTCTGCGCACGTCTCGTCGACGATCTTCTACGAGCAGCCGACGCTGCGGGCGGTGGCCGACCAACTCGCCGGCCACGGCGCGGAATCGGCGCGAGGGCGGCCGTCCGTCACCGCCGACGTGCCGAGCGCCCCCGCCCCGGAGCCGGTGGCCGGCGCCACGCAGCCCTCGCCCCGCACCGAGCACCGCACTCCCGACACCGAGCGGAAGTCCGCCCGCGCGGACCGGCCGGCGGCCCACGCCGGCGAGCCGATAGCGGTCATCGGGCTGAGCGGGCGCTACCCCGGCGCCGCCGACCCGGAACAGTTCTGGGAGAACCTCAAGGCGGGCCGCGTCGGTATCCGTGAGATCGACCGCTGGCCGTTGGACGACTTCTTCGAGCCCGACCGCAACACCGCGGTCGCCACCGGTCGCAGCTACAGCAAGTGGGGTGGCTTCCTGGACGACTTCGCGGCGTTCGACCCCAGGTTCTTCGGTATCGCCCCCCGCGACGCGTACGCCATGGATCCGCAGGAACGGCTCTTCGTGCAGGCCGCCTGGGAGGTGCTGGAGGACGCGGGCTACACCAGGGCCCGCCTCGCCGACCGCCACGACCGCCGCGTGGGGGTGTTCGCCGGCGTCACCAAGGTCGGCCACGCCCGGCACGACGTGGGTCGGCTGCCGTCCGGCGAACTCGTGGTGCCCGGCCTGTCGTTCGCCTCGCTGAGCGCCCGCGCCTCCTACCTGCTCGACCTGCGCGGCCCGAGCCTGACGCTCGACACGATGTGCTCGGCGTCGCTGACCGCCCTCCACGAGGCGTGTGCGCACCTGCACAGCGGCGCGTGCGAGGTGGCGATCGCCGGCGGCGTGAACCTCTACGCACACCCGTTGGACTACGTCGAGCTGTGTCGCTCCGGGATGCTCTCGCCCGACGAGCGCTGCCGCAGTTTCGGCGCCGGCGGCCACGGCTTCGTGCCCGGTGAAGGCGTCGGGTGCGTGCTGCTCAAGCCGCTGTCGCGCGCCGAGGCGGACGGGGACCGGGTGCTCGCGGTGATCCGCGGGTCCAGCGTCAACCACGGCGGCCGCAGCACCGGTTACACCGTGCCGAGCCCGGTCGCCCAAGCGGCCCTGGTCCGCCAGGCGTTGGACCGGGCCGGGGTCTCCGCCCGGCAGGTCGGTTACGTCGAGGCGCACGGCACCGGCACCGAACTGGGCGACCCGATCGAGATCACGGGCCTGACCAAGGCGTTCGAGCAGGACACCGCGGACCGGCAGTACTGCGCGATCGGCTCGGTGAAGTCGGGCATCGGCCACCTGGAGGCCGCGGCCGGGATAGCGGGGCTGACCAAGGTCCTGCTCCAACTCCGGCACCGGCAGCTCGTGCCGAGCCTGCACGCCGATGAGCCCAACCCGAACATCGACTTCGCGTCGACCCCGTTCCACCTCCAGCGCGAGCTGAGTCCATGGCACTCCGACGGCCCGCGGATCGCGGCGGTGTCCTCCTTCGGTGCCGGCGGCTCGAACGCGCACGTGATCGTCGAGGAGTATCCCGTGCAGCCCACTGACCGTGCGACGAGCAGCGCCGCCCAGGTCGTCGTCCTCTCGGCGAGGACTCCCGAGCAACTCACCGCATCCGTCGACCGGTTGGCCGGGTTCCTCGACCGGAACCCGGACACCGACCTGGCCGACCTGGCCTTCACCCTCCAGATCGGTCGGGAGGCGATGGCGGAGCGGTACGCGTTGGCGGTGTCCTCGACCGCGGAGCTGAGGAGCGGTCTGGCGGCGGGCCGCGGACACCGGGGCACCGCCGCGGCCGCGGGGGGCCTGCTCGCCGAGCTCACCGGCGACGGCGAGGTCCAGGAGCTGCTGGTGCAGCGGTGGATCGCGGCCGGCAAGCTGTCCAAGGTCGCGGCGCTGTGGGTGGCCGGTGCCGAGGTGGACTGGGCCCGCCTGCACCGGCACGCGACGCGTCGGGCGGTGTCGCTGCCGACGTACCCGTTCGCCAAGGAGCGCTTCTGGATCGGTGACCTGACCCAACCGAGGACGGCGCCGGTGACGGCGGCGGTCGCCGCGCCCGTGGCGGCGGACCCCGAACCCGTGGTCGCGGACCGGAGTCTGGAGGAACTGGTGCCCGGCGTGGTGCGGGAGAAGATCGCCCGCGCGTTGGCCCTGGAGGTCGACGAGATCGACGGTGGGCTGGCCTTCGCCGACTACGGGCTGGACTCGATCCTGGCCGTCCGCGTGGTGCACCAGCTCAACGAGGCGCTGTCGCTGGATCTGGCGACGAGCGTGGTCTTCGACTTCAGCACCGCTGACCGGCTGGCCGCGCACCTGCTCGCCGCGTACCGGGACGTCATCGTGCCCACCGAAGGCGCTCCCGGGCCGCAGCCGGCACCGCGGGTCGTCCCGGAGCCGGTGGCGGGGCCGGGGAGCAACGTGCCGGAGGCGGTGACGGGTTCGAGGGACGCCGCACCGGTCGCGGTGCCCCCGCCCGTGCGGGAGGCACCTCGGGAGAGCCGGGCCCCGGATGGGGAGCGCGGACCGATCGCGGTGATCGGCATGAGTGGCCGGTTCGCGGGCGCCGACTCGCTCGACGCGCTGTGGACGCACCTGGTCGACGGCGAGGACCTGGTCACCGAGACGACCCGGTTCGACCTCGACAGCGTGGGCACCTGCCTCCGGGGCGGCTTCCTCCGCCGCATCGACGAGTTCGACGCGATGTTCTTCGGCATCTCCGGCACCGAGGCCGCGGTGATGGACCCCCAGCAGCGGCTGCTGCTCGAAGAGTCCTGGAAGGCGCTGGAGGACGCGGGCTACGCCGGCCAGATGGGCCAGCGGCGCTGTGGCGTCTACGTCGGGGCGTGGGCGGGCGACTACCAGGGCCTGCTGGCCCCGGACGCACCGGCGCAGACCCTGTGGGGCAACATGACGTCGGTCATCCCCAGCCGGGTCTCCTACTTCCTCGACCTCAAGGGGCCGGCGATCGCCGTCGACACCTCCTGCTCCAGCTCGCTCGTGGCGATCGATCTGGCCTGCAAGGACCTGTGGTCCGGTGAGGTCTCAACGGCGTTGGCGGGCGGGGTGTTCCTGCAGTCCACGCCGCGGCTGTACGAGCTCGCCGGCCGGGCCGGGATGCTCTCGCCGACCGGCCGCTGCCACACCTTCGACCACCGCGCCGACGGGTTCGTGCCGGGCGAGGGCGTCGGAGTCGTCGTGCTCAAGCGGCTGGCGGACGCGCTGGCCGACGGCGACCACATCCACGGCGTGATCAAGGCCAGCGGGGTCAACCAGGACGGTGCCACCAACGGCATCACGGCGCCGAGTTCGGTGTCCCAGGAGAGCCTGCTCGGCGAGGTGTACGAGCGGTTCGGCGTCGACGTGGAGCGCATCGGGCTCGTCGAGGCGCACGGCACCGGCACCAAGCTCGGCGACCCGATCGAGTTCCAGGCGCTCGACCGGGCCTTCCGTGCCCGCACCGCCAGGGCGGAGTACTGCGCGCTCGGCTCGCTGAAGACCAACATCGGCCACACCCAGTTCGCGGCGGGCATCGCCGGCGTGCTGAAGGTGTTGCTGGCGCTCAAGCACCGGCGTATCCCCGCCTCGCTGCACTTCGAGGCCGCCAACGAAGCGATCGGCCTCGCCGGCAGTCCGTTCTACGTCAACACCCGCACCCAGCACTGGGATTCCCCCAGCGATGTGCCGCGGTGCGGTGTGGTGAGTTCCTTCGGTGCCAGCGGGACCAACGCGCACCTGGTGCTCGAAGAGGCCCCGGCCGTGCCGCGCGCCACGGCGCCGCAGGCGGAACACGTGGTGGCGCTGTCGGCCAGGACCGAGCAGCAACTCGCCGAACAGCGGCGCCGATTGGCGGCGCACGTCCGCGCCGAGCCGTCCGTAGACCTCGGCGACCTCGCGTACACGTTGAGCGTCGGGAGGGCGCGGTTCACGCACCGGTTCGCCTGTGTGGTCCGTGATCGCGAGGAGCTGCTCCAGGTCCTCGACGGGACGCTCCCGGCGCGCAGGCCCGACGACACTCTGGTGCCGGCCCGGGGTCGGCGGATCGCGCTGCCGACCTATCCCTTCGCCCCCGACCGGCATTGGCCCGCGTCCGGCGGCGCGCGGGTGACGCTGACCCGCGCGGACGGCCTGTTGCGCGATCACGTGGTGCAGGGCCGCAGCATCCTGCCCGCGGTCGCCCATCTCGAACTGGCCCGCGCGGCGCTGGGCGCCACTCGGGTGCGCATGCGCAACGTGACGTGGGTGCGGCCGCTGGAGGTCGCGGACGATCCGGTGGAGGTGCGGGTCGACGTGCGGGAGGCCGGCCGGGCCGGCCAACGGTTCACGATCGCCACCGGCGACACCGTCTGCTGTGAGGGCAGCATCGCCCCGTCCGACGCGCCGCGCCCGGCACGCTCGGATCTCGCCGCGCTGCGCGCGGACTGCCCGGAAACCGTCTCCGCCGACCGGATCCGCGAGGCTCTGGTGGCGAAGGGCATCGAACACGGCCCGTCCCTGCGGGCGATCCGTCGGGCACATGTCGGCGCCGGGACCGTCCTGGCCGAACTGGTGCTGCCGGAGTCGGCGGAGCCGGGGGTGCTGACGCCCGCGCTGCTGGACTCGGCGATCCAGGCGTCGGTCGCCGCCCACCTCACCGCGCTGGAAAGCACCGCCGTGCCGTTCGCCCTGGAGCAGCTCGACCTGTTCGCGCCGTGCCCGGCGACGATGTGGGCGGTGGTGCGGGGCGGCGCGTCCGGACCGCTCAGCAAGCTGGACATCGACCTGGTCGACGGCGACGGCGAGGTCTGCGTGCGGCTGACCGGGTACTCCGCGCGTCGCACCACCCCGAAGGCCGAACAGGCCGACCCCACGGCGCTGTTCGCGCCCGTGTGGGACCCGATCACCGCGTCCGACGCGCCCGTGCCGGGACCGGCGGACCGGGTGCTGGCCGTCGGTCGGCCCGGCGCCCTCGAATCCGCGCGGACCTGGCCGTTGCCGCCGTCGGCGACCGTCGAGGAGGTGACCGCCGCGCTCCGTGACCTCGGGCCGATCGACCACCTGGTGTGGACCGTGCCCGAGCCCTCCCTCAGCCCGACCGACGCCACCGGGTACGTGGCGGCCCAGGACGAGGGCGTCATCGCGGCCTTCAGGATGATCAAGGCACTGATCGCCGCCGGCTACGACGCCCGGCCGTTGGGGATCACGTTGGTCACCACCCGTGCGCTCGCCACCCACGCACAGGACCCCGTCCAGCCGGCGCACGCCGGATTGCACGGCCTGTTCGGGTCGTTGGGACGGGAGTACCCGCAGTGGACCGTGCGCCGCGTCGACCTCGATACCCCCGAGTGGCCCGCCGACCTCACGGCGTTGCCGGCCCGCTCGCCTGACGACGCGTGGGTGCGGCGTGCGGGGCAGTGGCTCGCCCGGCGCTGGGCACCGTGTGCGGCACCGGCCCGACCGGTGTACCGCGAGGGCGGCGTCTACGTCGTGATCGGCGGTGCCGGCGGCCTGGGGCGGGCATGGACCCAGCACGTGGTGCAGCGCCACGGCGCGCACGTCACGTGGATCGGTCGCAGCCCGCGCGACGCGTCCTTGGACGACAGGCTCCGCTCCGTCACGGGGCGCGGCACGGTGCGTTACCTCAGCGCCGACGCCGGGGACCCGGCGGCGCTGCGCCGTGCCGTCGCGGAGGTCAAACGGCAGCATCCGCAGATCCACGGAGTGGTGCAGGCCGCCCTCGTGTTGGAGGACAGCACGTTCGCCAGGATGGACGAGGCAGCGCTGCGCGCGGCCCTGCGGGCCAAGGTCGACGTCACGACCGCGATGGCCGAGGGCTTCGCCGGCGAGGGGCTGGACTTCGCCGTGTTGCTGTCGTCGATGCAGTCCTTCACCACAGCGGCCGGCCAGGGCAACTACGCGGCCGGATGCGCCTTCAGCGACGCCTATGCGCATGCGCTCGGCGCGCACTGGGACACCCCGGTGAAGGTCATGAACTGGGGCTGGTGGGGCACCTTGGGGAGCGTGACGTCCGCGTTCTACCGGGACCGGATGAGCCGGGCCGGGCTGGTGTCGATCGAGCCGGACGAGGGGGTCGCCGCGCTGGACGCGCTGCTCGGCGGGGACCAGCGGCAGCTCGCCTTCGTCAAGACCAACGAGCACAACACGTTGGCCAACTTCGATCGTGCCACCGCGGTCACCGTGCACCGGCCGGAACGGGCTCGGGTCGCCGGTGAGTTGCTGACCCCACCGGACGGTCCGGACGCGCGCATGGACGAGGTGGTCCGGTGGCGCCGGACCGAGCGCGATCCGTGGCTGGCCAAGGTCCTCTCGGCGCAGCTGGCGTCGCTCGACCCCACGACGATCCGACCGTCCTACGCCGCCTGGTGGGAGCACGCCCGGCGCCTCCGGGTAACGGCGGGGCCGGCGGACGACGTGCTCGGGCAGTGGGACCGGCAGTGCGCGCGGTGGTCGGCCGACCCGGACCGCAGGGCCGAGCTGCGGTTGGCCACCGCCACGCTCACCGCGTTGCCGGACATCCTCACGGGCCGGACCCGGCCCACCGATGTCATCTTCCCGCGCGGTTCCATGGAACTGGTGGAGGGCTGCTACCGGGACAACCACGTCGCCGACGTGTTCAACCGCGCCATGACCCGGGCCGCCGTCACCGTCGTCGCGGAGCGGTTGCGCCGGGAGCCCGGTGCGCGGCTGCGGATCCTGGAGGTCGGTGCCGGGACCGGCGGCACCAGCGCCGGGATGTTCGCCGCGCTCAAGCCGTACCAGGACAGCATCGAGACCTACCTCTACACGGACCTGTCCAAGGCGTTCCTCAACCACGCGCGCACCGCCTACGGGCCCCAGGCGCCGTACCTGGACTGCCGGCGGTTCGACGTCGAACAGCCGCTGGCCGGGCAGGACATCGCCGAGGGGAGTTTCGACCTGGTGATCGCCGCCAACGTGCTGCACGCGACCCGGGACACCCGCACCACCCTGCGCAACGCCAAGGCCGCCCTGCGGTCCGGCGGGTGGCTGCTGCTGAACGAGCTGTCGGCGTTCGACCTGTTCAGCCACGTGACGTTCGGGCTGCTCGAAGGCTGGTGGCTGTTCGACGACCGGTCGCTGCGCATTCCGGGCTCCCCCGCGCTCTCGCCGGAGAGTTGGCGGGACGTGCTGACGGGCGAAGGATTCCGCACCGTGGTGTTCCCGCTGCCGCAGGCGCTGCCTCTGGGGCAGCAGATCATCGCGGCGGAGAGTGACGGGGTGGCCCGGCAACGGACCGGGACCCCGGCATCGGAGAGCACGCCGCGCGAGGCCGGCGGGACGGCGCGGACGGCGACGTCGACGCCGCGCCCGGAGCCCGCGCCCGCCGCGGACCCCGCGCCGCACGCCCCCACGGCGCCTGTTGCGGCCGCCCCGACGCCCGGGCCCCGCTCGACCGCCGGGGGCTCGACGGTCGAGCCGACCGAACCCACCGCGGTCCCGGCGTCGTCGTCACGGTCGGACGTGGTCGCGCTCCTCCTCGCCAAGGCCGCCACCGTCCTGGGCATCCCCGCCGACCGGATCGACCCCTCGGCGCCCCTCACCGACTACGGCCTGGACTCCATCCTCGTCCTCCAACTCACCAACGCCCTGCGGGAGGACTTCGGCCCGGACGTCCCGGCCACCCTGCTCTTCGACGTCCCCTCCGTCGACGGCCTGGCCTCCCACTTCGCGGGGCCGGCGGGCGAGCGGTGGAACCTCTCCCGCGGCCAACTGACCATGTACCAGGACCAGCAGCGCTGGCCGGAGTCGGTGGCCTACAACCTTCCGCTCCTGTTCGAGCTCCACGGTGACGTGGACGAGCCGGCCCTGGAACGGGCCGTGCGCGCGCAGGCACGGATCCATCCGGTGTTGAGCGCGCTCTTCGGTGAGCGGGACGGCGTGCCGTACATGGACATCGACCCGAGCCGGACCCCGTCGTTCGACCGGATCACCCTCGCGGCCACCGTGCGCGAGGACCAACTGGCCGCGCTCCGCGACCTGGTGGACGTCCCGTTCGACCTGGTGACCGGCCCGCTGGTCCGGGCCCACCTGGTCTCCCTCCCCGGACGGCGACGGCTGCTGATGCTCACCGCGCACCACATCCTGCTGGACGGCACCTCGACCGCCGTCCTGATCCGTACGCTCAAGGCGGCCTACCGGGGCGAGGCAGGCTCCGCGCCCACCGCCACCTACGGCGACTTCGTCACCTGGGAGGAGGCGCTGCTCGGCGGGGCGCGGGCCGCAGGGCACCGGGACTACTGGCTCCGTGAGTTGGCCGGCCCGCGCCCGACGCCGGCGCTGCCCTACGACCGTCCGTACGACCCGAAGCGGATGCCCCGCGTGGACGTGGTGCGGACCCGACTCTCGCCGGCTCTGGCCGCCGCCCTCGCCGACACCGCGAGGGAGCACCGGGTCAGCGTCGCCAGCGTGCTCTTCGCGACGTTCGTGCGGTTCCTGCACGAGCTGACCGGACAGGACGACCTGGTCCTGGGCATGACCGCGGCCGCGCGTTACGAGGAGCGGTTCCGGGACGTGGTCGGCCAGTTCGCGAACTGCCTTCCCCTTCGGTGCGCGGCCACCGGCGGCTTCCCCGAGCTGCTCGCGTCCGTGCAGCGCGGGGTCGTGGCCGGTATTGAGCACGGCGCCTTCCCGTTGCGGGAGATCGCCCGGGAGCTGGGCGCGGACGAGGAACCGCTGCTCCTGACGAACTTCCTGTTCCAGAACTTCGAAGGCGCCGAACTGCTCACCGACGACGCGCCGGCCGCAGCGGGTGAGTTGGACCTGCGCCCGTTCGACGACCTGCCGTACGCCGGGGAGTACGCCCTGTCCGCGGAGTGCTACCGCGACGGCGACGGGTACAAGGTGTTCCTCAAGTACGACACGCACGTCTTCGACGCGGCGACGGCGCGCCGGATGGCGGACGCCTGGCACGCCGTCATCCGGCGGGAGGTGGGTCCGCGGTAGGGAGCCGCCAACGATGAGGCGGGTGGGCCCCGGATCCCGTACGGGATCCGGGGCCCACCCGCCTAACGGGGGTGTCAGATCAGGGACTTGAGCACGTCAGGGTCGTAGGGAACGGTCCGGTCCAGCTCTCCGCGGAGCGCGAGTGCCGCCCAGTCCGGGTTGGCCAGCAGCGTCCTGCCGACGGCGACCAGGTCGAACTCGTCGCGCTCCAGGCGGGACATCAGTTCCTCGATGCCGGTCACGTCGGACTGCCGGGTGAAGCCCTGGGTGAACTCGCCCTCGCCGTACTGCTTGTCCAGGCCCACCGAGCCGACCGTCACGGTGGCCCTGCCGCTGAGTTTGCGCACCCAGCCGGCCAGGTTGAGGGTGCTGTCGTCGAACTCGGGCAGCCAGTACCGGCGGGTGGAGGCGTGGAACACGTCTACGCCCGCGTCGGCCAGCGGCGCCAGTAGCTGTGCCAGCTCGTCCGGGTTCGTGGCGATGCGTGCGTCGTATGCGCCGAGTTTCCACTGGGAGAGCCGGAAGAAGATCGGGAATCCGGGGCTGACGGCCGCGCGGACGGCCTGCACGATCTCGGCGCCGAAGCGGGCGCGGGAGGCGGGGTCGCCCCCGTAGCGGTCGCCGCGCCGGTTGGTGGCGCTCCACAGGAAGTCGTCGATGAGGTAGCCGTGAGCACCGTGCAACTCGACGCCGTCGAAGCCGAGTCGCTCGGCGTCCGCGGCGGCCGTGGCGAAGGCGGCCACCGTGTCGTCGATGTCCTGTTGGGTCATGGCCTTCCCGGCCGGGGCGCCGTCCAGGCCGAGCCCGGACGGGCCTTCGGCCGGCGGTTCGTCCCCGGTGCGCACGACGCCGGTGTGCCAGAGCTGCGGAATGATCCTGCCGCCCTCCTCGTGCACCCGTCGCACCACATGGGCCCAGCCGGCGAGGGGCCGCTCGCCGTGGAACTGGGGCACGTTGTCGTACGCGCCGGCGGCGGCGCGGTTGATGTAGGTGCCCTCGGTGATGATCAATCCGACGTGGTGGGCCGCGCGGCGGGCGTAGTACTCCGCCACGTCCTCGCCCGGGACGCCGCCCGGGGACTGCATCCTGGTCATCGGAGCCATCACGATCCGGTTGGGCACCCTGAGGTCACCCACGACGAAGGGTTCGTCCAAACTGGCCATTGTTCCTCCCGAGTTATCGGCACCAGGGGCGCCGCTCATGACGACGCCCCTGTGCGCGCCCCTCTCCCCCACCCGACGCGACCTTTCCAGGCCGCGCGGAAAAACGTCGGCGGCCGCGCGTCAACAGCGCATGATTATTCGTGTTGTTGATCTCCTCGTCCAGTCGGCAATACCCGTGCCGCCGACCGGAATTCGGACGTGACCGCTGCATTGTCTGAGGCGATCCAATGCATCGGAATATTCCATTTGACCGTCGTCGATGAGGTCTTGGATAGTGGCCGTGGCAACTCCGCATTATCACCATCAGTCGGCGCAAAAACTCCCACTCCCCACTGCCGTCAGGGAAATTCCTCACTGATGCGTTTCGCGCACCGGGGTGCCGCGGCAGCGAAGGGGGTGGAATCAGGGGTGGAATCCATGGCAAGTCGAAACCACCGTACGGCGGGGGTTCCTCAGGAGTTGGCCGGCAAGCGAGCCGTGGTCACCGGAGGCAGCCGCGGAATTGGCGCCGCGGTCGTGCAGAACCTGCTCGACGCCGGCGCCACCGTCGTCACCTCGGCCCGCAGCACGACCGAGCACACGCCGTCCGACGCGACCTTCGTCAAGGCCGACCTCAGCACGCCGGACGGGGTACGCGAGTTCGCGGACACCGCGCTGGACACCCTGGGCGGCGTGGACATCATCGTCAACAACGCCGGCGGGTGTCGCGCCTTCCAGAGCGCGCTGGAGATAGAGAACGACTGGCAGTACACGGTCGACATCAACTTCCTCGCCGCCGTCCGGCTCAATGCCGCGCTGGTGCCGGTCATGCGCACCCAGGGCGGCGGAGTCATCGTCCACGTCTCCTCGATCGCCACCATTTCGTCGTACCCGATGATCCTGCACTATGCCGCCGCCAAATCGGCGCTGGAGACATACAGCAAGGGACTCACCGCCGAGTTGGCACCGGACGGCATCCGCGTCGTCGCCGTCTCGCTGGGAAACGTGGCGACCCCGGGTGCGGACGCGGCGCGTGACCAGATCACCGACTATCTCGGCAACGACCCGGGGCCGGCCGAGACTTGGGCCGAGGAAATTCCGCTCGGGCGCCTGGGCCAGTCCCAGGACATCGCCGACGCGGTGGGTTTCCTGGTCTCCTCCCGCGCGGCGTGGATCACCGGCAGCACGCTCGTCATCGACGGCGGACGGTGCGCGGCCCTGTGACCCGCGCTTCTCGCCCCTGACCGCGGACGGCACCGTGTCCAGCGGGCCCCCCCGCCCGGCCCCGGCAGCCCCCGGCCCGTGAACGAGCGGAGACCGCATGCCGGTTGGGCGGGTCACCCACCATCCGTAGGCAACCGCATCCCACCACGGGAAGGACTGACACGATGAGCGCGACAGACAACGGGGTGCGGGCCTACCCGTTCGGTCCGATCGACCGACTCAACGTGGACCCGAAGCTCGTCGAGATCTGCGGCGAGCAGCCGGTACTGCGCGTCACGCTGCCCTTCGGGGGCGACGGCTGGCTGGTCACCCGCCACGCGGACGTCAAGACGGTGCTGGCCGACACCCGGTTCAGCCGTGCCGCCGCCGTCGGCGACGACGTGCCGCGGACGGTCGCGGTCGGTCTGCCGCGCACCTCCATGCTGAGCATGGATCCGCCGGAACACAGCCGGCTGCGGCGCCGGGTGGCCAACGCGTTCACCGTCCGCCGGGTGGAGAAGATGCGTCCGCGGGTCCGGGAAATCGTGCACGGCCTGCTCGACACCTTGATCACCACCGGGTCGCCGGCCGACCTCACCAAGGCCCTGACCTGGCCGCTGCCCATCACGGTGATCTGTGAACTGCTCGGCGTGCCCCTGGCCGACCGCGACCGGTTCAACGTCTGGGTGGACGGCCTGCTGATGCTCTCCGATCCGGCCCAGGCCGCGCGGGCCCGTGAGCACCTCTGCGAGTATCTCGCCGGTCTGGTCGCGCTCCGACGCGCCCAACCCACCGACGACCTCCTCGGCGAACTGGTCGCCGTGCAAGACGAGGAGGACCGGTTGGGCGAGGAGGAACTGGTCAGCCTCGGGGTCAGTCTGCTCTCCGCCGGCCAGGAGGCCACCGCCAACCAGATCGGCAACTTCGTCTACATCCTGCTGACCCATCCCGACCTCTGGCGGGAACTCGCCGCCGACCCGGCCCTCATCCCCGGTGCGGTCGAGGAGCTCTCCCGGTTCATCCCGATCAGTGCGACCGCCGGCTTCACCCGGATCGCCACCGAGGACGTGGAGCTCAGCGGGCAGACCATCCGCGCCGGCGACGCGGTGGTGGCCGAGTTGGGCCTGGCCAACCGGGACCCCGAGGTCTTCGACCGCCCCGACGAGATCGACTTCCACCGCGGGACCGTCCCGCACGTCACCTTCGGGCACGGCGTGCACCACTGCCTGGGCGCACAACTGGCCAGGCTGGAGCTGCGCGTGGTGCTCGAAGCCCTGATCGAGCGCCTGCCCGCGCTCCGGCTCGCCGTGCCGGTCGACCAGTTGTCCTGGCGAACCGAGCGCCTCATCCGCGGGGTTGCCGCACTGCCGGTCAGTTGGTGAGAGGCCGCCGGCCGTTCGCCCCTCGACCGTCGGCGGCGCCCCGCCCGCACCCGACGCACCGACACCACCAGAACGCTACCGGAGGCTGACCATGGCCGAACCACTGGAGGCGAGCACTCCGCCCGTGCCCGACCCGGGTGAGGGACTCGCCCAGGCCCTGGCCGCCGTTGATCCGGGCAGGCAGCTCGCCGACGTCATGGCGGCCGTCATGGAGAGCCACGGCGACCGACCGGCCCTCGGCGAACGTGCCAAGGACCCGTCGACGGGGCGCCTCCTCCCGCGGTTCGACACCCTCAGCTACCGCGAACTGTGGGCACGCGTCCGTGCGGTCGCTGGCCGGTGGTACCACGACCCGGAGTACCCGTTGGGCGCCGGCGAGCGGCTGTGCACCCTGGGCTTCGCCAGCGCCGACTACGCCACTCTCGACCTGGCCTGCCTGCACATCGGCGTCGTTGCCGTGCCGTTGCAGTACAGCGCGCCGCCGTCCCAACTCGGGCCGATCATCGCGGAGTCCGAGCCGCGGGTCTTCGCGACGAGCGTCGAGCACCTGGACACCGCCGTCGCCCTCGCCCTCGACGCCCCCTCGGTCCAGCGCCTGATCGTGTTCGACCACCGTCCCGAGGACGTCGCCCAGTTCGAGGCCGTGGCGTCCGCCCGGCGGCGCCTGGCCGGGGCGGACAGCCCCGTGGTCGTCGAGTCACTGGCGGAGGTGATCGAGCAGGGTGCCGCCCTGCCGCCCCCTCCCCTGTTCACCGCCGCACCGGGCGACGACCCGTTGGCGCTGCTGATCTACACCTCCGGCAGCACCGGGGCCCCCAAGGGCGCCATGTACACCCAGCGGCTGGTCGGCACCGCGTGGTACGGGTTCAGCTACGGCTCCGCGGACGTGCCCTCGGTCAGCGTCCTCTACATGCCGCAGAGCCACTTGGCCGGTCGCTACGCGCTGATGGGCTCGCTCGTCCGCGGCGGCGTGGGCTACTTCACCGCGCGGAGCGATCTGTCCACCCTCTTCGAGGACATCGCGCTGGCCCGCCCCACGGAGCTGACCATGGTTCCCCGCGTCTGCGACATGCTGTTCCAGCAGTACCAGAGCGAACTGGACCGGCGGGCCGACGAGTCCGGCGACCTCGAAGCGGCGGTCAAGGCGGACCTGCGCGAGAACTTCCTGGGCGGACGCGTCGCCAAGGCGTTCGTCGGCACCGCCCCGCTCTCGGCCGAGTTGACGGCCTTCGTCGAGTCCTGCCTCGGGTTCCACCTGTACAGCGGGTACGGCTCCACCGAAGCCGGCGGGGTGCTGCTGGACTCGGTGGTCCAACGTCCGCCGGTGCTCGACTACAAGCTGGCGGACGTCCCGGAACTGGGCTACTACCGCACCGACTCTCCGTACCCGCGCGGAGAGTTGCTGTTGAAGTCCGAAACCCTCATCCCCGGCTACTACAAGCGCCCCGAGCTCACCGCGGAGATCTTCGACGAGGACGGCTACTACCGCACCGGCGACGTCATGGCCGAGATCGGGCCGGACCGGCTGGTCTACGTCGACCGCACCAAGGACACCCTGAAGCTGTCCCAGGGAGAGTTCGTGGCGGTCTCCCGCCTGGAAGCCGTCTTCCTCGGCAGCCCCCTGATCGGACAGATCTACGTGTACGGCAACAGCGAGCGCGCCCACCTGCTCGCGGTGGTGGTGCCCGCCCCGGATGCGCTGACCAGGTGCGGCGGGGACACCGCCTCGCTCAAGTCGCTGCTCAGCGCGTCGCTCCAGCGCGTCGCCAAGGACGCCGAACTCAACTCGTACGAGATCCCGCGCGACTTCCTGATCGAGGCCGAGCCCTTCAGCCCCGAGAACGGCCTGCTCGCCGACAGCCACAAACTGCTCCGCCCCAGGCTCAAGGAGCGCTACGGCGAGGCGTTGGAACGGCTCTACGCCGAGCTCGCCGAGGGACAGGCCGAGCAACTGCGCACACTGCGGCGGACCGGCGCGGCCCGGCCCGTGGTGGAAACGGTAGGCCGGGCCGCCCGGGCGCTGCTGGGCAGCGCGCACGACGACCCGAGCCCCGAGGCGCACTTCACCGACCTGGGCGGCGACTCCCTGTCCGCCCTGTCCTTCTCCCAGCTCCTCCACGACATCTTTCAGGTCGAGGTGCCGGTCGGGGTGGTGATCAGCCCGGCCAACAACCTCGCGCGGGTGGCGGGGTACATCGAGGCGGAACGACGCTGCGAGGCGCGGCGCCCCACGTTCGCCTCCGTGCACGGCGAACACAGCACCACGGTCCGCGCCGATGACCTCGCCCTGGAGAAGTTCCTCGACGCGGACACGCTGGCCGCCGCCCCGACGCTGGCCCGCCCCCGAGGTGCCGTGCGGACCGTCCTGCTCACCGGAGCCAACGGCTACCTCGGCCGGTTCCTGTGCCTGGAGTGGTTGGCGCGCCTGGCGCCCACGGGCGGCAGGCTGATCTGCGTCGTTCGGGGCAGCAGCGCCGCCGCCGCGGCGCAGCGGCTGGACGCGTCCTTCGACACCGGAGACGACGAACTACTGTGCCGTTACCGGGAATTGGCGGACGGGACACTGGAGGTGCTCGCGGGGGACATCGCCGAGCCACGCCTCGGGCTGGACGAGGATGTCTGGCGCCGGCTGACCGAATCGGTGGACCTGATCGTCCACCCGGCCGCCCTCGTCAACCACGTACTGCCGTACCGCCAGTTGTTCGGCCCCAACGTCGTCGGCACGGCCGAACTGATCCGTTTGGCGCTCACCACCCGGTTGAAGCCCATCAGCTACGTCTCCACCGTCGCCGTGTACCTCGGAGCTTCGGCCGCGGCGCTTGTTGAGGACGCCGACATCCGCAGCACCAGCCCGACCCGGCGCCTCGACGAGAGCTACGCCAACGGGTACGCCACCAGCAAGTGGGCCGGCGAGGTCCTGCTCCGCCAGGCCCACGACCTGTGCGACCTGCCGGTCGCCACCTTCCGGTCGAACATGGTCCTGGCGCACCGCAGGTATCCCGGTCAGGTGAACGTGCCCGACATGTTCACCCGCCTGCTCTTCAGTCTGATCACCACCGGCATCGCGCCGGTCTCGTTCTACCGCAACGACGGCGCACGTGCCCATTACGACGGCCTGCCGGTCGACTTCACCGCCGAGGCCATCGCCTCACTCGGCGCCCAAGTCACCGAGGGCCACCGGACCTTCAACGCGCTGAACCCACACGACGACGGCGTCTCCCTGGACACCTTCGTCGACTGGCTCATCGACGCCGGCCACCCGATCCAGCGGATCGACGACTACGCCGCGTGGCTCACCCGCTTCACGGCCGCCCTCCGTGCGCTGCCGGAGAAGCAGCGTCAGCACTCGCTGCTGCCCCTGCTGCACGCCGTGGCGGAACCGGAGGAGGGCGTTGCCGGTTCGGCGCTCCCGGCCGAACGGTTCCGGGCCGCCGTGCGAGCTGCCGCGGTCGGCCCCGACGCGGACGTTCCGCACCTCTCGGTCGACCTCATCCGCAAGTACGTCACCGATCTGCGCCGCATCGGCCTGATCCAGGCACCGCCCGGCGGGTGATGCGGCGGCTCCGTTCGGCCCCGCCGGTGCGCGCACGCGCATCCCCGCGCAGCGGCTCGGGGCGAGCCGGCAACTCCCGCCGATGGGAGGCGAGCCTCAAGGGCGGCGGGTCCGCTCGGTGAGCCACCCCGCCATCGCCCGCACGCCCAGGCCGATCGCGCGCTCGTCCGGAGCGAAGTCCGGAAAGTGCGGGTAGGCGGTGTCGACGGAGGCGCCGGGGCGGCGGACGCCGAGGAAGGTGTACGTACCCGGGACGCGTTGCAGATAGAGGGCGAAGTCCTCGCCGCTGAAGGGAATGGCGGCCTGCATCACGGTCACCGCGTCCCTGCCGAGCGTGCGGCGCAGATGACGGGCGAGGGCGCGGGCATCGGCTGCCGGGCAGACCATGGCCGGGAACGGCTCTGCGGGGAAGGCCACTTCGGCCCCCGAGTACCGCCCGGCCACTTGCCGTATCTCCTCGCGCACCTCCCGATACCGCTCCGGCGGCCAGCAACGCACGGACGCCCGCACCGCGGAGCCCTGGGCCCCGGCTCGGGCAAACACGAACCGGGCGAGCGGACTGTCCGGCCGCTGCAGATCAGCGACCAGCCGGGCCAACTCCGCGGCCGTCTTGGGCTGCGTGACCGTGGCGAGGGCGCCGATCCCGGCGGCGAGCTGCCGCGCGGCCACGGGCGCATCCGGTCCGTGGAGGTCCACCTCGGCGTGGTCCAGGCCGGGCAGCCCGAAGCCCGGCGTCACGGCGAACTGCCCCACCGGAAACGGTCCGCAGTGCAGGGCATGGATCTCCTGGACCCCGGTGCGCTCCAGCACTCCGGAATCCAGCATCCTGCGGGCTCCCGCCAGCGACTCCTCGGCGGGCTGGAAGAGGAACACCACCGTCCCGCTGAGCCGTTGCCGCATCCCGGCCAGGACCTGCGCGACCCCTACGGCCACCGTGGTGTGGATGTCGTGCCCGCAGACATGCGCCGTCGCGGTGCCACCCCCGATGATGCCTTCGGGCGGCACCGCGTCCATGTCGGCCCGGTAGGCGACCGTCCGACCCGGCAGACAGCCGCGCAGGACGCCGACCACGCCGTTACCACCCACTCCTGTCGTCACGCTCAATCCGGCGTGCCGCAGTCTCTGAGCTACCAGGCCGGCGGTGCGGCGTTCCTTCCCCGGTGCCTCGGGGTGCCGGTGGATGTCCCGCCGCAATGCGACCAGTTCACGTTCCAGGCGGGCCACCCCGGTGGCCACTTCCGGGCGCGCCACCGGTCGGCCCAAGGCGTCGGCGAAGGCCGGCCGCCCGCACCATATCCCCACACCCGACGCCGCCACGGCCCCGAGCAACGTACGACGCGCCAGCGCACGTCCCTCGGAACTGACACTGGGACCAGGACTGTTCACGATCTCCCCCGATTTCTCCGCGATGGCCTCCCAGCTTCCCGGCGGCAACGGCCGTGGACCATCCCGTAAACCCACCGGTCCAGGGTAGGGGAAACCCCCGGACGCCAACCAAGCGCCACGGTAGGGGAGTTCGCCTCGCCATGCGTCACCTGCCCTGCGACTGGTGGCGTGCCGCCGCCGAAGGCCACTCCCCGCTTCCCGTCGAACGCCCCACCCACAGTAGCCAGTTGGCCAATCGTCAGCGCAAATACGCCATCCTCCATATCTACTGAATCTCCATTTGCCACACGATGGCAGACTCTGTCCGCCGTCCCCGGCATATGCCGATGGACGACCGACTCGGCGAAAGGAGGCCCTCTATGAAGAAGAGGGTCAGTGCACTCCTCGCAGTTGCTACGCTCGCCACCCTGTCACTCGCCGGCCAGGCCAGTGCCGCCGTCCCAGGCACCTCGGCCGCCGCGGCCAGAACCGCGGCCACGGCGAGACCCGCGTCCGACCAGGTGCTGGACGCGCCCGCCGCGCTGGAACGGGGCGAGTCCTGGACTTCCGACACGGCCCGACTGGTCATGCAGACCGATGGCAACCTCGTCGTCTACGACGAGTTCGGCCGGGCCCGCTGGGACACCTCCACCGTCAACCAGGGCTGGCGGGCCGTCTTCCAGACCGACGGCAACTTCGTCGTCTACACCCGTACCGGACGCCCGGTGTGGAACTCGCAGACCGCCGGCCACCCCGGCTCCCGGCTCGTGGTCCAAAACGACGGCAACGTCGTGATCTATGACGGAAGCCAGGCCATCTGGAACACCGGCACGGCCCACTGACCCGGGCCCGCCCCCGGCCGTCGGCAGGCCGCTCCCCGGCCTGCCGACGGCACCTCATCGGGTGGTAGCCGCACGCTTCGTCGGCAATTGCCCCACCCCCTCCTCGCCTCCACCCAACGCGTCGGTCGGTGACCCGCGCAGTGCGCACAGCACAGCGAGGCAGGGCGGAGCGGGGTCGGCACCGCCGGCTGCACGGACGCCGAAGGAACGGGACCCAATCGGCGGACAGGCTCGAAATCCCTTACCTATCGCCGGAGTTGGCTGAGAACACGCCACCCAACGGTCGGAAAACGGCATGGACATCTGCTGTTCACCGTCACCCTCTACCCGCACGGACCACGGGGCTGCTGCCATGGCGTCACTCACCCGGCACCCTGCCGGGCCCCTCCCCCACACGGAGCCCCCATGCGATCGACACAACGTCTCGCCTCCGCCATAACGGCCACCGCGCTCACCGTCGCCGGACTCGCCCTCACCATGGGAAGCGCCCACGCAGCCACCTGCTCAGCATCGCACCTACCGCTTCCCGACCCCATCTGCCAGCCGGGCGCCTACAACCCCGACGTCACCCAGTCGACGATCGAATCGACGATCTGTGTGCCCGGTTGGACCAAGACCGTCCGACCGCCCGTCTCCTACACCAACCCCCTCAAGGTCAAGCAGATCGGCGAGTACGGATACTCGGACACCGACACCGCCGACTACGAGGAAGACCACCTCGTTCCCCTCGAACTGGGCGGCGCCCCTCGCGACCCGAAGAACCTGTGGCCCGAGCCCCGCTACGGCGATCAGCCGGCGGCCAGCAAGGACTCCGTGGAGAACAAGCTCAAGACCGCGGTGTGCGACGGCACCGTCCAACTCGATGCCGCACGCAGCGCCATCGCCACCGACTGGACCACCGCCCTGTCAAAGGTCGGAATCGGCTGACCGCGGACCGGTACGAGGGACCCCACTCCGGCGTTGACGGCCGCGGAAGGTGGCCGTCAACACCGGGCGCAACATCGCGACGACGGACCGACATCACCGTCCAGGCACCTGCGTTCCTGCACCGGCCCGCCCTCGGAGAGCTGTTCTTCATGCCGGTGCCGATACGCCAAGCCGGTCACTTCTGCGGGTCGATGAGGATCTTGCAGGGGATTGCCACGGGGTTGCCGAACCAGTGCATGAGGGCCTCCCGCAACTCCTCCGCGGCCTCGCCCACCGGTGTCGAGGGCGCCCCGATCCACGCTGCGTGCCCGTCCGGGCGGACGAGGACCGCGCGGGCGTGCTCCAGGGCGCATGGGTGGGTGTGGGCGGTGGTGACCCGGTCCGCCCATGGGTGGGCGGCGGAGGTGAGGGGTTGACGGTGCGTCGTGTCGTTGAGGAGCAGGACGCCGCCGGGCGTGCGGGTCAGCAGTGCCGTGAGGTTGTCCCCGTCGTCCTGGCCCAGCGGGATGTCGGGCACCATCCGTCCCGCCCAGCGGTGTTCGGGGTCTCCTGAGGCGGGGTAGCGGGTGCCGACAGCGGTGATCGTCTCGGCCAACGGGCCTGCTGCGTCCCCGGATTCGGCCAGTTCGGAGAGCAGATCGCGGACGGGGGCCAGGGGGTCGTCGTCCCCGTTGACCTGGGTGAGCACCGCCTGCGCGCGGGTGTTGCGGAGCAGGCGCTCGCCGGCCGCGTGGCGCTCGTCGTGGTAGGTGTCGAGGAGCGTGTCCGGTGCCTGGCCGCGTGCTACCAGGGCGAGCTTCCAGCCCAGGTTGACGGCGTCGTCGAGCGCCGCGTTGACGCCGATGGCGCCGGCCGGCGGGTGGATGTGCGCGGCGTCCCCGGCCAACAGCACCCGACCCGCCCGGAACTGCTCGGCGAGCCGCGCCGCGTCCCCGAACCGGGTCAGCCACAGCGCCTCGGCGATCTCGGCCCGGTGTCCCAACGCGGTATCGATCGCGTGCTGGAAGGCGCTCGGCGAGACCGGCTCGCGCGGGTCTGCGGGCGGTGCCGGGTCGGCGGTGAGGAGACGGACGTAGCCGGGGCGTGGGATCGCGAACACCGAGCGGCCGTCGGGCCCGGTATGGGGGCCGAACGGAACGGTCGACGGGTCGGCGAGCACCACGTCCCCGAGCAGGGTGAACCGCCGTGCGGGCGTGCCGGGGAAGCCGATCCCGGCCGCCTTCCGCACCGTGCTGCGGCCCCCGTCGCAGCCAACCAGCCATCGACAGCGCATGGTTGACGGTCCGTCCGGGCCGTCGACCTCGACCGTGACGCCGGCACCGTCCTGCCGCAAGCCGGTCAGGCACCGGCCGCGGAGGAGGCGCGCGCCCGACTCCACGGCCCACTCGGCGAGCAGTTCCTCCACGCGGGTCTGGGGGATGCCGAGGACGTAGGGGTGTTCGGTGCGCATGGCGGCGAGGTCGAGGCGGGCTGCGCCGACGAACATGGTCGTCGGGACGGTCGGCCCCTCGGCCAGGAAGCGGGTGGCAAGGCCCCGGCGGTCGAGCAGTTCCAGGCTGCGGGCGTTGAGGTTGAACCCGCGGCAGAATCCCGGCGGTTCGGGGTCCCGCTCCAGGACCCGTGCCCGAACCCCCGCGCGCCCCAACTCCCCGGCGAGCGCGAGCCCGGCCGGCCCGGCGCCGGCTATCAGGACGTCGACGACCTCGCCTTGCGATGCGGTGTCACTCACCGCGGTGTCACTCACCGTCGGTCCCCTCCGGCCACGTGAGCGTCCCGCGCTCGATCTCGTCGGCGGTGCCTTCCACCCAGGCGAGTTCGGCCCGCGCCATGGCGGCGGCGTACTCGGCCTCGATGACGAACAGGCGTGGCGCGTGGTGCTCCTCGCGGGCCGCGCGGTGGGCCTCGGCGCCCTCCGCGATCCGCTCCCGCAACGCGGTGGCCCGCTCGCGCAGCGCCTCCGCGGCACGGACGCGGCCCAACGCGCCGAGGTAACCGACGGCGGAGAGGAACCGCGGGTACTCGGGCGAGGGCTCTCGGATCAGCTCGTCGAGCCAGTCGGTGAAGCCGTCCCGCCCGGCGTGGGTGTGGCGGTAGACGGTGCGGGCCGGGCGGTTGCCGACCTGTTCGGTGCCGTCCGCCTCGATCCATCCGTCCCGCGCGAGCGCGCGGACGGTGTCGTAGAGCGATCCGGTCGTGAGCTTGAACGCGCGCTCCATACCGCGCTCGCGGAGCGCGCCGGCCATGGCGTGGGGGTGCATCGGCCGCTCCAGCAACAGCCCGAGCACGGCAAGGGCGAGGGCGTTGGCGGGCCGCTTCGGGGGCTTGGGGACGGCGGTGGGGTGTCGACGGGTGGGCATGGAGCTCCAGTGCGCCGGGTTGATGGGTTTGACCACTAGGTATCGATTACTCGGTTCCGAGCATATGAGAGTGGAGATGCCGGCCGCAAGCGCGTGGGGCCTGAGAGCAGGTGCGGCGGGGCACCCTCAACTACGCGACCGCGCCGGCAGGGTGACCCGTACGCGCAGCCCGCCGGTCGGCTGCGCCCAGGCGGTCACGGTGCCGTGGTGGCCGCGCGCGATGGACCGCACGATGGCCAGGCCCAGGCCGTGTCCGGTGCGGTCGCTGGCCACGCGGGGGCGGGCCCGGTAGAAGGGCTCGAACAGGCGGCCCACCACCTCCGGGGCCACCACCGGCCCGGTGTTGGTGACTTCCAGAACGACCTGGTCGGCGCGGTTGTCGACCCGTACCTGCACCGTGCCGCCGGGCACGTTGTGGGTACGGGCGTTGTCGACGAGGTTGATGACGAGTTGCCGTAGCAGCGTGGCACTGCCGTGGACGCTGCCGGCAGCCGCGCCGGTGGAGGTGGTGGTGAAGGTGACGGAGATCCCGGTCGTCCCTTCCGTCTCGTCCGTGCCGTCCGGCTGTTCGGCGGCCGTGGCGTTGACCACCCCTTCGGCGAGCGCGGCCAGGTCAACCGGTTCCGCGTCCGGGATCGCCTGGTCCGCCACCGCGAGCTGGAGCAGTTCCTGCACCACGCGGATGTTGCGCTCGTTGGTCTCCCGCAGCATCGGCACCAGCTCGGCGAACTCGTCTCGCGACGGATCGGACCCTGCCATCTGGAGGATCGCCCGCGTCGTGGCGAGTGGGGTGAGCAGCTCGTGCGAGGCGTTGGCGGCGAACCGTTGATGGGCGGCGAAGGACTCTTCCAGGCGACCCAGGGTGGTGTCGAAGGTGTCGGCCAACTGCTTCAACTCGTCTGCCGGGCCTACGGCGTTGATGCGGTACGACAGGTCCCCTTCGCTGGCCTTGGCCGCGGCCCGGTTGATGGTGTGCAGGGGCGCGAGCAGCCGCCGCGAGAGGATCCATCCCGCGCCGAGGCCGACGACCAGGACGAGGAGCACCCCGCCGATGGAGACCAGGAGGACGGTCGACCAGACGTCCTCCTTGTCGCGGATCAGTCCGGACGTGTCGAGCGGCTGGCCCTTCTGCAGGTCTTTGGGGGGCTGGGTGTCTGGGGTCGGGCCGGGCGTGAGGGACGTTGGGGGCGGCACCTTGACGGGGGTGGTGAGGTCGTAGGTGGGCAGGTAGCGGATGCCGACGTAGATGATGGCGACCATCAGCGCCGAGCAGGCGGCCAGGGCCCCGCCGAAGCCGAGGAAGAGCCTGGCATGGATGCTGAGCGTGCGGAGCCGGTCGCGGCCCCGGCGGAACCTCACTCGGTCCCCAGGTAGTAGCCCGCGCTGATCGCGGTGTGCACGAGTCGGGGTTCGCCGAGCTTCCTGCGCAGGGTGTGCACCACCAGGCGTACGGCGTTGGTGAGCGGGTCGGTGTGGGCGTCCCACGCCTTGTCCAACAGGTATTCGGGGCTGAGGACCCCGCCTTCGGCGCGCATCAGCAATTCCAGGACGGCCAGTTCCTTGGGCGTGAGGCGGATCTCGGTGCCCGCTCGCGTCACGCGGCGGCGATGGGTGTCGAAGCTGAGGTCGGCGAAGGTCAGGACGGGTGGGTGCGCCATCGGGCTGCGTCGGTACAACGCCCTCAGTCGGGCGACGAGTTCGGGGAAGTCGAAGGGTTTGGCGAGGTAGTCGTCCGCGCCCAGGCTGAGGCCCTCCACCTTGTCGCCGAGTCGGCCCGCAGCGGTGAGCATCAGGATGCGGCAGTCCAGGCCCATGGCGACGATGCGGCGGCAGACCTCGTCGCCGTGGACCTCGGGCAGATCGCGGTCGAGCACCACCGCGTCGTAGTCGTAGACGGCGACGCGGTGCAGCGCGGTGTTGCCGTCGTGCACGACGTCGACGGCGATGGATTCGCGGCGCAGGCCGAGCTCCAGGACGCGCGCCATGTACTGCTCGTCCTCGACCACCAAAACCCGCATGCGCGCCGGACCTTCCGTGTTGCTGAGAATTACCTGAAAATGGCGGGAGGGTCGGGCGTGATTCCGGCCCTTTTCCCGGTGTTTCTCTCACGTCTATCAGATGCGGCATGTGAGTCGCATATGAGGGTTCGCGGGACGCCGTTTTTCGCAAACGCCGCTCACAAGGGGTGCTTCCTAGCGTTGCGCTCATGAATCTCTTCAAACGGGCGTGGTGGCGGCTCACCGGCCATCTGGGCAAGACCGCGATGCTGGTCGGCTTGTTCTTCGTGATCTGCACCCTGGTGTTGTCCGGGTTTCTGATCCAGTCGGCGGCGGCCCGCGCGGCCGACCGCGCCAAGGAGAGCGTGGGGGCCGTGGCCACCATGCAGCTCGACGTGAACGCCCTGATCAATTCGGGCAAGAACAACGGCACGAATCCCCAGGGGCAGCAGGGCGGAACGATCGGTTCCAACGGCGATCTGCGCCGTTCGCTGGTCGAGAAGATCTGCGCATCACCCGTGGTCAGCCAGTGCAACTACACGACGGACGGCGGCGCTTTCGCCACCAAGTCCACCAAGCTGTACCAGCCGGTTCCGCCGCCCCGCGGCCAGGACTCGGTCGGCACCGACCTGTTCAAGGTGGACGGCATACGTGACCTCAATGCGGTGGGCGCCTTCCGCAATGGCGACGCCAAGTTGGTGGCCGGGCACGGAATCGGGCCGCACAGCAAGCGCGACGAGATCGTCATCGAGGAACGCCTCGCCAAGGAGAACGGGCTCAAGGTCGGCGATACGGCGAAACTCAAGGTGGGTGAACTGCCGGCAGCGGGGCAGCAGGCCGACGAACGGGAATACGCGTTCAAGGTCATCGGCATCTACCGGAGCGATATCGCCGACACCGGCACCTATGTGCCGGCGATGATGGATCCCGCCAACCAGATCTACGCCACGACGGATGGCGCGAGCACGCTTCTCGGCAAGGGCACGGGAAAGGACGGCGTCCTCAAGCAGGCGACCTTCACCCTCAATGATCCCAAGGACCTGGACCGGCTCAAGAAGGACGCCAAGGCCGCGGGTGCCGACCTGGAGATCTTCCCGCTGTCGATCAACGACAAGCAGTACCGGACCCTCGTCGGGCCCATCACCAAGACCGCCGCCTTCGCCACGGTCACGGTGTGGTTGGTCGCGGTCGCCGGCACCATCATCCTCGCCCTGATCGTCGCCTCCAACTTGCGTGAGCGCCGCGGGGAGTTGGGGATCCTGCTCTCGCTCGGCGAGAAGAAGCCCAGGCTGCTCGGCCAACACCTCGTCGAGGTGGTCGCCTGCGCGGTGCTCGCGATCGGCCTCGCCGGCGTGTGCAGCCAGTTCCTCTCCCAGACCATCGGCGACCGGCTCCTCGCCAGCGAGGTCTCGTCCGCCAACCAGGCGGCCGCGAACGAGGCCAACCAGCCCGACCCCAGCGACCCCACCGGCACGGCCAAGAAGGACCAACCCGACGCCAAGCCCATCGACTCCATCGACGTCCGACTCAGTCCCGTCGACATCGCCAAGGTCGGCGCGACCGGCCTCGGCATCGCGGCCCTGGCCACCTGCGTCCCGGGCGCCCGCATCCTGCGCCTGAACCCGCGCGACATCCTCACGAAGGGCGACTGACGTGACCACCCCCACCCTCGAACTCACCGGCGTCACCCGCGCCTACAGCAACGGCACCCGCCGCCGCACCGTCCTCGCCTCCGTCTCGTACGCCTTCGACGCGGGCCGCATGTACGCGATCGTGGGCCCCTCGGGCTCCGGCAAGACCACCCTGTTGTCCCTGGCCAGCGGCCTGGACTCGCCCACCTCCGGCAGCGTCCGCTTCCGCGGCCGCGACATCGCGGAGCTCGGCCTGGGCACCTACCGCAACCAGCACGCGGCCACGGTGTTCCAATCCCTCAACCTGCTCCCGTACATGAACGCCGTACAGAACATCACCTCCGCCATGGAGATCACCGGGGTGAAGGGGGTACGCAAGCGGCAACGGGCGCACGAACTGCTCGAACTGCTCGGCATCGAGCCGGCCGACCGCACCCGACGCACCCTGCAACTCTCCGGCGGCCAACAGCAGCGCGTCGCCATCGCCCGCGCCCTGGCCTGCGAGGTCGACGTGCTCTTCGCCGACGAGCCGACCGGCAGCCTGGACCACGAGACGGCCGCCGGAATCGTCGAGGTCTTCCGGAAGTTGGCCCACGACGACGGCAAGTGCGTCATCGTGGTGACCCACTCGAAGGAGGTCGCGCACGCCTCCGACGAGATCCTCCAGTTGAAGCGGGGAAAACTGGTGCCACAGGGCTGACCACGTGCCGCGCGCGGTGCGGTCCGTGAACGCGGGTACCTGGCCCCGGCGGAACGCCCGACCGCCGGGGCCACGGCCTCCAGCCACTGCCCCGGCGCTCGCCGGAGGGCCGCCGTAAGCAGCCGGCGTGCGTCCTCGCGCCCTCGGCGTCACCCAACCGTCCCTGGCTGACGGCCACTTCGGGCGGGCGGGGGCCGTTCGACGCAACCGGGAGGGCGCCCGGTAAACATCCCGCGGACCTCACGACCGGCCGCCGGCCCCCCGTGCGTTGACCTCGCCTCTCCGGGCATACATGAGCCAGCAATACCTGCTCCACCACCGGCACCACGCGCCGTACCCGCTCGTACCGTTCCGAGGCCGCCGCAGAGGATCGCCATGACCGTTGCCGCTGACGCTCCGAGCCGCCGTGCCCGTCCCCGCTCCACGGTCGTCCGCCGGACAGGGCTCCACCAGGGGCTCCTGGCCGTCGCCCTCCTGGCGGCCATGGTGCTCCTCACCGCGGTGATCGCTCCGGCGACGCGTGCCGTGGCCCGCGGGGCAGGAGCCGGGCTCCGGCTCGGTTCGCTCCAGCTCCTCCCGTGCCCGGACGACCCGACCGGCTGGTGCGGAAGCGCCGCACTCCCGCTGGACCGGCGGGCCCCCGACAGTCCGACGATCGACATCGGCTTCGAGTGGGTGCCGGCCACCGCACAGCCCCAGGGCACGGTCGTCGTGGTCGACGGCGGCCCCGGCTGGGCCACGCACCACTCCCGCGAGTCCTACCTGAAGATGCTCGGGCCGCTGCTCGCCACCCGGAACCTGCTGCTGTTCGACCTGCGCGGCACGGGCCGCTCGCAGGCCCTGACCTGCCCCGACCTGGAGCGTTACGCGGACCAGCCGTCCGGGCCCGACTTCGCCCGGACCGTCGGCGCCTGCGGCGACCTGCTCGATCACACCTGGCAGCGCCCCGACGGCAGTTGGCTGCACGCCTCCGAGCTCTTCGGGACCGTCGACGCCACCCAGGACCTCGCCGATGTCCTCACCCGCCTCGGTCTCTCGGACGTCGACCTCTACGGCGACTCCTACGGCAGTTGGTTCGCCCAGGTCTTCGCCGCGCGCCACCCGTCCGTGCTCCGTTCGCTCACGCTGGACGCCACCTACGAAGTCCTCGGCCTGGACCCGTGGTACGCCAGCGGCGCCGCCACCGCCCGCGCCGCCTTCACCACCGTCTGCCGACGTTCACCACAGTGCGCCGCCCACGCCTCCACCGACGCGTGGTCGCTCATCTCCGCCCTGGCGAAGCGCCTGCGCACCGCGCCGCTCACCGGCACCACCACCGGTCTGGACGGCGAACCCATCGCCGTCACGGTCACCGTGACCACCCTCGTCGACCTCGTCAACGACGCGGGTTCCGACCCGGGCATCTACCGCAGCCTGCAAGCCGCGACACGGGCACTGCTCGTCAGGGGCGATGACGCCCCGCTGCTCCGCCTGGCCGAACAGACCACCGCCCACGACGGCACCAACTCCGCGCCCCCCGACTTCTCCAGCGCCCTGTACTTCGCCGCCGCCTGCACCGACTACCCGCAACTGTTCAGCATGGCCAGTCCCGCCGCCGAACGCACCCGCCAACTCCAACGCCGGATCGCCGCCCAGCCCACCGCCACCTTCGCCCCGTTCACGGCCGCCGAGTGGACCACCGTCAACGCCTACACCAACTCCTACGACGGCTGCCTCAACTGGCCCGCCCCACAGCACACCCACACCCCCATCACCACCCGCCCGCCCCTCCTGCCCCGGACCGTGCCGGCCCTCGTCCTCGGCGGCGACCTCGACTCACTCACCCCCGCCGCCGGCGGCCGACACGTCGCCGCCCAACTCGGCCCCTCCGCCCGCTTCGTCACCGTCCCCAACCTCACCCACATCACGGCCATGGCCGACCACACCCGACCGGGTCCGGAAGCCTGCGGTCAGTCGCTCTACCGCCAGTTCGTCCGTACGCCCGCCGCCCTGAGGCATCTCAACACCTCCTGCACCAGGCACACCCCCGCCATCCCCACCCTCGCCGACTATCCCCACCACCTCGCCGACGCCGTCCCCCTCACCCCCACGCCCGGCAACCGCGCCCGCCCACCAGCCCTGCGCCTGGCCGCAGTTGGCACGTCCGCCGTGGGCGACGCGATCGCCCGCAGCAACTACCTCACCCACGGCCACAACACCGGGCTGCGCGGCGGCACCTGGACCGTCACCGGCGCTCCCCAGGCACAGTTCAGCCTCACCGACGTGCGCTGGGTGACCGACGCCACCGTGAGCGGCACCGCCACCTGGGACCACACCAGCGGAGCCGTCACCGCGCACCTGCGCGTCACCTCCGACACCAACACCGACCCCGACGCCGCCCCCGACGTCAGCATGGACGTCACCTGGAACACCCTCGCCCCGCACACCCCTGCGTACGTGACCGGAACGGCCGGGGACGCCCCCCTGCGCGGTGTCCTTCCCGCACCGTGATCGGAGGGCGGCCCGAGGTCGTCCCCTCTCGCGGGGGCTGACTTGCCGGGCCTCTGCCGACCCAAAGGGGCTGGTTCAGCCCAGCGCGGACGTGGACGGGACGACAACGCCGTAGAGGTCGCCGATCGTTGCCAAGGCGCTGTGGTGGAGCTGGTCGGCGGCGACTTCGCCGTCGTGGGCGCCGTGCGGGAGCGGGCGGGTGGCGCAGGCGTCCGCGACGACGGTCGGCCGGTTGCCGCGCAGGAACGCACCCTGCGCGGTGAACGTCACGCACATATGGGTCATGAACCCGGCGATGATGACGTCCTCGTTGCCCGCGGCGTCGACGTGCTCGGCCAGCTCGGTGTCGAGGAAGGCGTTCGGCGCCTTCTTCACCACGACCGGTTCGCCCTCCACGGGCGCCACCTCCGGATGGATCTGTCCGATCTCCGCCCGGATGTCATACGGGGTGCCCTCGCCGCCGTCGTGGATGACGTGGACCACCTTCGCGCCCGCCTGCCTGGCACGGGCCAGTAGATCCGCGGCCCGCTCCAACGCCGCCTGCCAGCCGGCCAGTTCGAGCACGCCACGAGTGTAGGTGTGCTGATAGTCGACCAGGATCACGGTCGCGCCGGCCAACTTCGCCGGGGTCTGATCACATCCGCTGAGCTCTCGCAGAGTCTTGGTTGCCATGCCCCCACGCTATGAACCCTCACCCGTGGCGGCAATGTCAGGTAACTTGCAGATTCCGACATCGTTGGGAGGCCCGGTGCGCACCCGCAATCAGTTCCTCGTCGTCCTGCTCTTCGAGGGGGTCGACCTGCTGGACGTCACCGGCCCGCCGGAGGTCTTCTCGCTGTTGCGACGCGAGACCGACGATGCCGCCGGCTACCGCGTCGCGCTGGCCGCCGAGACCATGGCGCCAGTCACCACCTCGGCCGGCGTCCGGGTGTTGCCAGACATCACCTTCGCGGAAGCCGCCGCGCAGCGCATCGACACCCTGATGGTGCCCGGTTCCGTCGAGGTCGACGCCGATCGCCGCGTCCATGCCCGCACCGAACCGGGCATCGTCCGCTGGGTCGCCACCCTCGCCGCGCAGTCCCGACGCGTCGCCTCCGTCTGCGTCGGCGCGCATCTCCTCGCCGCCGCGGGGCTGTTGGACGGCAGGCGCGCCACCACCCACTGGTCCACCGCCCAGCAACTCGCCGCCGAGCACCCGTCCGTCGCTGTCGACGCCGACCCGATCTTCATCCGCGACGGTCAGGTCTGGACCGGCGCGGGCATCACCGCCTGCCTCGACCTCTCCCTCGCCCTGGTCGCCGAGGACTTCGGCGAGACCACCGCGCTACGCGTCGCCCGCCAACTGGTCATGTACCTCAAACGCCCCAGCGGACAGAGCCAGTTCAGCGTCCCCCTCGAACCCGTCTCCACCACCCGGCGCATGGACGACCTACGACTGCACATCACCCACCACCTCGCCGGGCCGCTCACCGTCCCCGACCTGGCCCGGCAACTCCACCTCAGCGAACGCCAGTTGACCCGTCTGTTCAAGACCGAACTCGGTACCACCCCGGCCGCCTACATCGAAGCGGCCCGCGTCGAAGCCGCCCGCAACCAACTCGAAACCACCGACGACACCCTGGAACGCGTCGCCACCACCTGCGGCTTCAACACCACAGACACCCTCATCCGCGCCTTCCGCCGTACACTCAACACGACGCCCACGGAGTACCGGAGCCGATTCCGGCGCAGCGGCTGAGCCATACCGCCCGAGACCGGCCTTCCCGAACCCCTCGCGGCCCCTCGCCCTACCGTCCGCTTCCGGGCCCGGCATGATGGTCACCGTGCAGCAGAACAAGAACCACCCCGGACGCGCGCGCTACACACTCACCGACGCCCACGGCCATGCCTGGGGCGTCTGCGCCGAGGTGGCGGGATTGTTCGGGCAACCGTGGCGCGAGACGTACGAGCTGTTCGGTTGGGTTCCGGAAGCGGCCGAGGTACGCGGCTGGGTCGGCAGCCGGGTGTGGCTGGTGCCGGAGGACGAGACGCTCGGTCCCTGATTGTTGCAGGACGCCGAGAGCCTCGGACCGCACCCCGGAACGGACGGGTTGGTGCTCACCGGCCTGGACGACTACGAGGGCCCACCCGAGGGGCACCGCGGCCCCGCCCAACTGCACAACCAGCGCCACTGGTTGGGCTCGTGCCGGAAGGCCACGCGGCGGCGCGGTGACTGGCCCCGGCCCGTCATGGGGCCTCTCAGCCCGTGAGCAAAGGGGCGTACGGTTCGCCCTCCGGCGTGAAGATGAGGACGTAGTCCTTTCCGATACCGCGGGCCACCTCCTGCAAGCGGGCCAGGACTTCGCCTTCGGTGGGAAGGGTGAGGCCAAGTGCCGTGGCCGCGCGGTCCCTTCGGGCCGCGAGGTCCGGCATGTCGTCCAGGTACTCGGCCGCGAGCTCGCGGCTTTCCTCCGCCGTGAACGCCTTGCAGTCACGCCACCACGGGGCGACCAACAGGAGCCGCAGGAGTTCGGCGAGGCCGATCGCGACCAGCGCCGCGCCGCCTTCGGAGTCCGCGTACAGGACGGGACGTTCCGCACCGCCTTCACCGCAGAAGAAGAAGGTGCCCCCGGCTCCGTCGCCGGCGAATCCCTCCAGTGCGGCGCCCGAGGCCAGGTGGACCTCCTCGGCATGGTCCCCGCGGTCCAGGTCGAAGCCTCCCGGCCAAGCCAGGAACCGCGCGGCTTCGCCCTGCTCCCGGAGAGCGGTGGTCAATGAACTCATGCGCACAACCCTACGGCTCGTCCCGGAGTGGAGCCGGTCAGCGGACAGTCACAGACGAGCGCGCATTCCGTCACCCGGTTCCGTCAAGCACAGTGCAGCATGACGGAAAGAGACGGCAGGCTGGGACGTTGATGCTGCCTTCAGCACCAACACCCCAGCACTCAAAGGCTTGTTGGCCGCTGCCGTCAGAGCAGCGGGCCCCTCAGGGCCTTCTCGTGCTGCATGCGCGTGAGGCGGCGCACAAAGAGGATGGCGAGGACGGCGGCCGCGATGTCGAGGGCCTCGCTCGCCATGACCCCGGCGACTGCCCCCTTGATTTCCTCCAGCCCTTCGGCTCTGGCATACCGTCGAGAGGCCGCGCGGCTGAAGCACAGGTCCACGATCCACAGCGCCCACCACCAGTTCAACAGCGCCGTGGAACGGGAGTTGGCGCCAGCGCTGGTGTTCCAGGCGTCAATGGCGATCCGGCGGGGGAACCACAGGTTGATCACCGGGACGATCCAGCCCCAGATCGCCCAGGCACGCTGCTTCGCGTGGCCCTCGGGGTCGAAGACCTCGGCATTCACCCTGGTCCGGTGGAACCACACGATGAAGACCACAGCGGTCGCGATCATGGCCGCAATCTGCGCGTACCCGGAGGCCGCATACCAGTCGTCCGCCCGCTCAACCTCTCGCAGAGGAACGGAGGTGACGTCGGCGATGAGCCGGCCGATCAGCCCGTACAGGTGCACGCCCTGCCACAGGGCGAACAGGTCGGTGGCGATGACGAGTCCGAGCAGGGTCATCACGGCCTTGGAGAGCCCGATGGGCGACCGGAGAACGGCCTGCGGGCCAGGCGGCACGGACCAATCAGGCGGCGGTGCCGCAGCAGGCATCATGTGGGACATGGAGGACCCCCGAGTTCTACATCACAGTATTTGCACGCGGAGCGGGCCGCCTCCCTCCGAGACGGCCCGAGCGCGTACGGAACTTATGCGCTCCATACATTGCCTGTCCAATCAAAAAGGGGCAGATACGACCTCGTTTCCCTTTGCGTCCTATCCGGTACACAAGCTCAAGTCGCCTCCCGAGCGCCACGCTTGCGCAAGTGGCCCGCAACGGTCCTGGCCAATGAATGCAGTTGACGGTGATTCCGTGCGCGCCGGGTTCGCTGCGAGTGATTCGCGGGACGATGAAGCATGCGCTCGACTGACTGGCACCTCACCGAAGACATCGACGGCTTTCTCGATCGAGCCGGAGACTTCCTGCTTTCGCGCCCCGCCCTGCACAACACGCCACTGACGACGATCGAGAGACTGCGAACGCGCGGGGTGGACCCCGCATCCGGTGCCGAGGTCGGCGTCTTCTTCGGCCGGTTGGAGACGGGGGGCGAGGTCCACGCCATCCTCTACCGCGCTCCGTCCTACCGCCTGACTCTCACCCACCTCTCCCCTGGTCAGGCCGACGTCCTCGCCGCCCATCTGACCGGCCTCGGCCACTCCCTCTCCGGCGTCACCGCTGACCACGACACCGCTACCGCCTTCGCCGAGGCATGGCAGCGGTACGCAGGCCCGACGCCCGTGCGCAGTTGGCGGGGCCGCCTCTACCGGCTCGGGACGCTCACTCCGCCGCAGCCGTGCCCGGAGGGGCGGGGCCGCGTCGCCGGCGAGCGGGATCACGAGCAACTCATCCGCTGGTGCGGCGAGTTCGTCGCCGACGTCGGAGAGGCCCCCGCCATCGATGCCGACTCCTGGGCCGGCTCCCGCTTCGCCGACAAGCACTTCACGTTCTGGGAGGCCCCGGACGGCACTCCGGTCTCGATGGCGGGTTCGACTTCGATGGTGGGCGGCATGGTCCGGGTGGACCCCGTCTACACCCCCGCCCACCTTCGGGGTCTTGGCTACGCGGGCGCGGTGACGGTCGAGGCCAGCGGAGCCGCGCTGGCGGCGGGCGCGACGGATGTCGTCCTGTTCACGAATCCGGCCAACTCCACCAGCAACGCCCTTTACCAACGCCTCGGATATGTTCCGGTCGCCGACTTCACCGGGTACGACTTCACCCGCGACGACGCACCGGGCGCCAGTCAGGGGGAAGAAAGACCTGCCGGGTCGGCGAGCCAGGTGTCGAGTGGGACCCGGCAGGAGTTGAGGATGCCGGCGACCAGCGTGTAGGTACCGATCAGGGCGAGCAGTTCCAGTAGTTGTGGGGCGGAGTAGCGCGCGGCCAGGGTCTGCCAGGTGGCCGTGGAGAGGCTCCGCTTGTCGCACAGTTCGTCGACGGCTCGCAGGAGGGCGCGGTCCGCTTCGTTCCAGTCGGCTGTGTCCGGCCCGCGGCGGATGCTGGCGATTTCGGGTGCGGTGAGGCCGGCGGTGGCACCGAGATGGGCGTGGTGGTGCCATTCGTAGGTCGAGCCGGTGCGGTGGGCGGTCCGGAGGATGGCCAGTTCCCGTTCGCGCGGCGGCAGGAGTCCCTGGGCGAGTTGGGCGAGCAGGGGTGCGAGGGAGAGCAGCAGGTCGGGGTGGTTGCCGATGGTGGCCAGGACGTTGAGCACCGGGCGACCGGCGAGCGGCCCCGCGTCGTTCGCGAGTGCCTGGGCCGCGGGGCCCTTCAGCCGCCCGGCCAGGGCGGTGATCTCCTCCGCGGGGCGGGGCGCGATGCGCGGGGCGGCGTCGGCGCGTGGGGACGGGACGTAGTGGTCGAGAAGGCCCATCAACTGCTCTTCTTCGGGGGTGCCGTCGCCGTTGAGTTCGCGGTAGATGGCGCCGATGTTGAGCACCAGCCGTTCGGGGTCGGCCCAGTCGGCGAAGCCGTCCAGGTCCATCTCCCGGGCGGCCTGCAGCACGGGCAGGCCCGATCGGTGCGCCCGGATGGCGTGGTCGCGGACCTGCTCCAAGTAGTCGCGGAAGAGGCGGACTTCGGGCTTGCCGACGACCGGGCCGTGCCCGGGGACGATCGCTTCGACGTCCAGGTCGAGGATCAGGTCGCAGGCGCTGATCCAGTTCTCCACCGGTCCGCTGTGGATCACCGGATGGCCGCCGACGAAGAGGATGTCTCCGGCGAACAGCACGGCCGCGTCCGGGACATGGACCAGGACGTCCCCGGTGGTGTGTGCCGGGCCCACCTCGATCAGCCGGACGGTTCGTCGACCGACCGTCACTTCCGCTTCCCCGCTGAAGGTCCGGGTCGGCAGCGTCGGCGTGATGCCGGTGAAGTCGAAGGTCTGGCGCATCTCCTCGACGATCCCCGGCAGTCGGATCGCGCCCGGCGCGGCGAACAGCGCGTGGAAGCGGTCGCGGCGCATGGCGGTTGCGGCGGCCTCGGAGGCGACGATCGTGGCGTCGGGGAGCAGTTGGTTGCCCCACCAGTGGTCGCCGTCGCTGTGGCTGTTGACCAGTGTTCCGATCGTCAGCCGGGGAAGTGCCTGGGCTATCTCGTCGAGCATGGCGCGAGTCTGCGGAACGGTGAACAACGTGTCGACCAACAGTCCTTCGTCGCCGTCGGCCACCAGTCCGGCGTTGCTCCAGCCCCAGGAGCCGTTGGGTTGCAGGTAGGCGTAGGTCTCGGCGGCGATGTGGTGCAGTCCGGGAGCGTAGGGAACGCGGGGAACGTCCATTGCTCGACCTCCTCAGTATGTGTACTTGAGTACCAAGCTATATTCACGTCCATGTTGGATTCAAGTACACTTACGGGGTGACGTCGACAACACCGCAGGACGCGGGCGCACCGCAGGACCGTCGCGAACGACGCCGCAGCGCGACGCGGGAGAGGCTGCTGACCGCGGCCCTGGAGCTGTTCGCCGCGCAGGGGTATGCGGCCACCACCTACGAGCACATCGCCGAACGCGCGGACGTGGGCCGCCAGACCGCGTTCAACCACTTCCGCCGCAAGGAGGACTTCGTGACCGCCTGGGTCCGTGGGCGGCACGAGCAGTTGGACCGGCAGGACGAAGCGGACGCGAGCACCGCGGGGAAAACCGCCGTCGAGGCGCTGGCGGACGAGCTGCGCGCGCTGGCCGAACTCAACGAGCGGGACTACGCGTTGGCCAAGGAGCTGCACGACGGCGGGGTGCTGCACACCGCCTTCGGCCACGGCACCACCACTCCCCCCGCGATCGGCTCCGCCGTCACCCGCGGCCAACGGCGCGGCGAGATCCGCCGCGACCTCGACGCCGCGGCCCTCGCCGACATGATCTTCGACGGGTATGTGACCGCGCTGAGCCGCTGGCTGCGCAGCGACGGCGCCTTCCCGCTCGCCGAGGCTCTGTTGGCCAGGCTCACCGTCCTCGCCACCGGCTTCACCACCCCCGCCGGCCGGAACGCAACCGCCTGATCACCGGCCGTCGCCCCACCTGCCCACCTGCCGCCCCGCACCGCCGCCGGGCGCTCCCCGGCGGCGGGAGCGGCGGCGGGCGGGCGCCTGCGCATCAGCCGCGTGGGCGTCAGCGGTTCACCCACAGCAACGGCCTCACGGTGCGTCATCTACGGTGCGGGGCGGCGGTGTTGGCGGTCGCGGCGGACCATCCCCTCGCGCAGGCCCCGCTCCCGGTCTCCGCGGCCAGCCGGGGCTCGCCGCCCGGCCGCTCGCGCCGGGGATGCACCGAGACATCCTGGCGCTGACGCGTCCACGGTGCGCGAGGGTCCGGTCATCGCCGCCTGTCTGGGCGGAGTGCGGGAGGCGATACGCCGGTAGGGGACGTGGCCTTCGCCCTCCCCCGGTGTCAGTTGCCGCGCCAGATGTTGTCGAAGGCGGCCTGCTCGATGGCGCGGCGTTGACGCAGGGCCTCCAGTTCCATCAGCGCGCCGTGGACCGCGGCGAGCACGGTGTCCACGCCGTTGTCGTCCACGCTCGGTGAGTTGGACGCGTCCGGGGCGTGCTGGTCGCCCTCCCCCGCCTCCCCGTCACCGGCGATCCCGACGGCCGTCGCGAGGGCGGCGAGGACCGGCTCGCCCGAGGCCAGGCGGTTCTCCGCCGCGCGTCGGTCCGGTGAATCGGCGAGCACGACGTGATCGGCCCGGAGGTGGATGCCGCGGCGGCGCTCCTGACGCAACAGTCCTTCCGCTTCCAGGCTCGCACGGTAGGCCGCGTACAGGCCGTCGCCCCTGCGCCACAGCCAGTCACTGATCGTCTCGTACGGTGTCTGGCGCACCAGTGCCGCTGCCGCCTGGTCCAGCAACGGATCGTCGATGGCGGGGCGGTAGCCAGGGACGATGCGTTCGCCGTCGACGGTCAGTGCCCCGGCGGCGAGGAGGTCGATCAACTCACCGCCCGCGAGGGCGAGCGAGAGGTTACCTTGGGGCATGGAGCGACTGGAGACCGCGTCCGCGGAGACGATCATCAGGTCCCGTGATGCACTACTCATCCGGTTCTCTCCCAGGTGTAGGGGCGAGGGCCCCTGCATTCCAGCACACCAGTCGCCTCCCGATCGCGCGCGCCGAGGGGATGGGCGGGGCGGCCGTCCGCTCCAGCCGGTGAACCGCGGCCGCGGCGGCCCCTACGAGAAGAGGGTGAAGGGGGTCGGGGGGTGGTTCTCCCAGATGTGGTGGGAGTCCTGTTCGGGGTAGCGGGCGGTCGTGGAGGTGGCGTCCAGGACGCGGGTGAGCTGGTGGTCCGGGCGGTAGGCGGCCCACCCGGGGTCGCCGGTGGTGGCGAAGCGGATCCAGGCCCGGTGGAGTTCCCGTGATGCCGCGCGGGCCTCGGGGGTGGGCGGGTCGCCGAGGAGTTCCCGGCCGTTGGGACTGTCCAGCGTGTCGAACGCCAGGGGCACGTCGAGGCTGTGACAGGCGCCGAACAGGCCGCCCAACGCCGGTGCGGTCAGGCACAGTTCGAAGAGGAACGAGGTGCCGCCGGCCGCGGCGTTGGCCCGGGCCAGGTGCAGGGACGGCATCCGGAAGAGGGCGTCGGAGTAGACGGTTTCCAGGAGTTCGCTGGGGGTGGCGTGCGGGGCGGCGGCGCGGTAGGCGTCCGGTCCGTGCGGTGCCGGGGCGAACAGGTCCAGTGCGGTGCGGGCCTCCTCGTCGGTGAACCCGTCCACTCGTCCGCTCATCGCGCTGAACAGCCGGAATTCGTCGCGGGTATGGCCGACGAGGAGTTCGGCTCCTGGGGCGCGGCCGGTGGCCAGGGCGGTCCAGGGCGCCTCGGTGAGGACGTCGCCGTCGATGACGGGGCAGGTGGCGACGCCGATGCGGGAGAGCCGGCCCCAGCGTTCGTGGTGGGCGGGGAGGTCGGTGCCGAGGGAGGTGACGGCCTCGGCCAGGCAGTGGGGCGCGAGGGCGGAGAGGGCGGCGGCGGTGGGCGCCGCGCCGAGGCGGCCGGCCAGTTCGGCAGCGACCTCTTCGGCCAGTGCGCGGGTGCAGAGGTTGCCCGGAACGGAGTGGGTGACGGCCCGTCGGAACAGGCCGCGGGCGGATGCCACCGTCAGCAGGGCGGCGATCGAGCCGGCTCCGGCGGACTGTCCGGCGACGGTGACGTGGTCGGGGTTGCCTCCGAAGGAGGCGATATTGCGCCGGACCCACTCCAGCGCCGCGATCTGGTCGAGGAGGCCACGGTTGGGCGGCGCCCCTTCGAGGAGGGCGAAACCCTCCGCGCCGGTACGGTAGTTGAGGCTCACGACGACGAGTCCGGCGCCGCTGAGCGCCGTCGGGTCGTACATGGGATCGCCGGAGGTGCCGGCGAGGTAGCCGCCGCCGTGGATCCACACCAACACCGGTAGCCCGGCGGCGCCGAGGTCAGGGGTGCGGACGTTGAGCGTCAGCCAGTCCGACCCCGGGTCCTCCCCCACCTCCGCACGGACCGGCCCGGCCTGCGGTACCGGCGGCCCGAACTCCGTTGCCTGGCGCGCTCCTTCCCAGTGGGGAACGCGCACGGGCGCCGCGAACCGGAGTGCGCCGACGGGTGGTTGGGCGTAGGGGATGCCGCGGAAGACCGCGTGCCCTTGATTCCAACGGCCCTGCACCAGGCCCTCGGCGGTCCGCGCCCTTGGTCGTTCGGACATGTGGCTTCCTTCCTGAGGAGGCCCCTAGCGTTCTCGGTCGGCCGTATTATGTCAAGCGTATGAAAAAGGCGGAAGGGCGGAAACCCGTGTGGGGGTGGGGCCGTGGCCCCACCCCCACACACGAGTCACCGCCGCATCAACTCGCCGTCGTCCGGCGGTCGATGACGGTGCGGAGCTTTCCGCTGGTGGGCGTGCGCTCGAAGGCGGACGTGGCGGCGGTCTCCACCGTGCAGGCGAGCAGCGCCTCCGGACCGACCGCCGAACCGAGTTCGGGGATGTTGGCCAGCAGTGCGGTGCGGGCCGCCTCGGGGTCCGGCGCGTAGGCACCGTCCAGGCGGACGGTGAGCTGTTCGCGGTCGGCCTGGGAGGTCAGGATGAGCTGCAACTCGCCGCGGTAGCCCAGGTGTTCCTCGGCGACCTGGGTGAAGCGGCGGTAGTTGAAGTGGTATGTACCCATGCGGAACACATCGCCGTACCGTCCCAGGAGTTCGATGCGCGGGATGTGGCTGCCGCAGGGGCAGACCCCGTCGACGGCCCGGCCCAAGTCACCGATCTGGTAGCGCTCCAGGCGCTGGCCGGCCCGGGTACGGGTGGTGAAGACCAGCCGGCCGGGCTGCCCGGCGGGGGCCGGGCGGTCCTGTTGCGGGTCGAGGATCTCCAGGGTGTGCAGGTCGGTCAGGACGTGGTGGACGGTGCCCTGCGCGTGGGCGCACTGGTAGCCGAGCGGGCCCAGGTCGGTGCTGCCGTAGGCGGCGGAGCGAATGACCTCGACGCCGAACTCCTCGGTGAGGATGCGGCGTTGCTCGGATGTGAAGTGTTCCCCGCCGTAGAAGACCTTGCGGATGCCGCCGTAGGAGCGGAGCCGGTCGCCCTGGGCGTGGAAGAGCTGCCACAGGTAGGAGGGCATCCCGAAGAGGGTGTCCACGCGGTAGGTGACCAGGGCGTTGGCTATCGCCTCGTGGTCGGGTCCGGCGGCGATGGGAATCTGGGTGGCGTTCAGGCGTTCCAGGATGGAGAAGAAGCTGATGAAGCTGCCGTACATCTCCCCGCAGAAGAAGAGGTTGGCGGCGCGGTCGTGGGCCGGGTCGAAGCCCGCCGCGATCAGGCCGTTTCCGGAGGCGGTCATCTGGGTGTCGTAGTCGTCGCAGGTGAAGACGGACAGCGCCGGGGCGCCGGTGGTGCCGCCGCTGTGGAAGTAGAGCTGGGCGTGCTCCGGTGCCAGGGTGCGGATCTGGGCCTGGGCGGCCGCCTTGTCCATGAGCGGGCCGGTGGGCGGGGCGGGCAGCGCGGCGGGAGCGACCAGGTCGTCCAGGCACGGGGTGGTGGTGAACGCGGCCTCGGGGGCCTGGACGCTGACGCGCCGGCTGTAGCGCTGGAGGGCGTAGACGCCGTCGTGGGGTTCGCCGTGGTAGCCGTCGAGCATGGCGCCGAGCGGGGTGATGCGGTCCACGCCCGCGGTGAACAGCGTCCTGGACAACTGGGCGAGATCCGCGCGGTTGCCGCCGACCCCGGCGGTCTGGAGGTAGCGGCGCATGGGCCGCAGGGTGGCCACGATGTCCCGGCGGGGCAGCGGCTTGATCCAGACGGTGCGGTGCAGCGGGGAGGCGGTCAGCGCGGGGCGGGTGTCGGCGAAGACCCGCCAGCTCCCGTCGTCCGCGGCGAGGACCTTGGTCAGGCCGAGGTGCTGCTCGGCCCGGGCGACCAGTTCGGTGGTGGTGAGCTCGGCCTGCTCGGCGGGGTCGGCACCGTCTTCGGCGCCCCCGCAACCGCTCGACGGGGTGGGGAACTTGGCCGACACGTCGTCCAGGACCGCGGCGAACTCCTCGGCGAAGGCGAAGAGTTGGGAGGGTGAGTCGGCGTCCGGGTCGGTGTCGAGGTAGACGACCTGCGGGCTGGAGCACGCCTGCTGTTCGAGTCGGCAGACGTCCGTGGCCAGCGCGAGCAGGGCCGCCCGGTCCGTCCAGGCATCGCGGGTCAGATAGCCGAACGAGATCTTGTGGCCCCACTCGACGAGCCGGCACCCGGGCGGGACGAGGGCCGCGACGCCCGCCACGGCGTCCTCGCCGCCCCATACGGCCACGGCGTCCGCGGGCGCACACAGCAACCGCATCAGGTCCTGGCGACGGGAGGAGAAGCGCAGGGCGATGATCCGGCGGCCGACGGCGCCGGTGGGATCGGCCGCGGCGATCTCGGCGAGCAGGTGCTGGGCGAGCGGGGTGTCCGTGCTGCTGGTCTTGAGGACGTTGACATTGCCCGCGAGCAGGCCCTCCACCACGCTCAACGGGGCGACCCCCGCGGCGTTGCCCGGGGCGATGTGGACGAGTAGGCCCACCGGCGCCCATGCCTCGTAGCGGGTCTCCCTGGCATCGGGCCTGGTGAGCCGTTCGGGGCGCGGGCCGCCGAGTTCGCGCCGCAGCTTGCGTTCCAGGGCGGGGCGGGCGAGGGCGTCGGCGAGTTCGGCGAGGGTGGCCGCGGCCTCCGCGCGGTCGGGTCCGTCCGCGGTACCGGTCTGCTGGGCCATGAGGCGGGCGTGCAGGTCGCCGTCCGGTTCCCGCAGTGCCTGGCTGACCGTGTCGCAGGCCAGCAGGACCGTCTCGGTGGACAGTGGTTCCGCCAGAACGCCCTCGACCAGGGTCGGCAGCTCGGCGAGCCGCTTGGCCGCCTCGGCGTCGTCGATGAACGAGCCCTGCCAGTAGTGGAGTTGACGGGTCATGACATTCCCTTCAGGAGTTCTGCGGCGGCCACCGCGCAACTGCGGTTGCGGCTCACCCCGGCGCGACCGTGGATGGTGAACCAGGGGGTTTCCAGGGCGCAGCCGCAGGCGTCCCCGGGGTGCAGTGAGGCCAGGTCGCCCATCACGACGCTCTGCGCCGGGACGGAGGTGATGTACGGGGAGACCAGGTGGAGGTAGCCGGGCCGGTCGTACGGCAGGGGTTGCAGGGTCCGGGTGTCGCGGATGGCGGCGCGGGACCAGACCGGTACGTGCAGGCGGTGGTGGTCGCACTCGATGTACGGCACGCAGTGCTCGACGGAGCCGTAGGTGTCCCGGATCCGCTCCCCCGGGATGCCCAGTTGCTGCGTCACCTCGTCGTAGAACTCCTCCTTGGGGATCTTGCGGTCGGCGTGGCCCTTCCAGCCGCCGCCGAGGATCACCAGGGAGCCGGGCGGGAGTTGGAGGGGCGGGATGCCCGCGGTGCGCATCCGTTCCAGGGTGAAGTGCAAGAACGCCGGGAAGCCGAGGATGCGCACCGGCAGCCCCTCCTCGGCGTAGCGGTGCAGGGCGTCGATGCAGCCGTGCACGTCGAACTCGTGGCTGCTGCCGGTGTGGCGCAGGGCGTGGGTGGTGTGGCGCGCCGGCGCGAAGTCGCACAGGTAGTTGTCGGTGAAGGAGGTGCCGACGCGGAGTTGCGGCGCCGGCTCGTAGCTGTAGAGGAGGTAGTTGACGGGTTGTTCGGGGGTGATCCATCCGTAGTGGTCGAAGATGCGGGCGACCATGCGTTGGGCGGAGCGGATGGTCCACTGGTCGTAGAACATCTGGGACTTCTGCCCGGTGGTGCCCGAGGAGGTCAGGTGCAGGAAGACCTCGTCGCGCGGGATGGAGAGCACCTCGTGCCGCTTGAAGAAGTTGGCGTGCAGCAGCGGGGTGCGGGTCTCCTGGCCGACGGTCGGGGCCGGGGTCTCCGGGGTGTCTGCGAGGAGGGACCGGAAGAGGTCCGAGCGCTCGGCGTGCCAGGCGTTCGTCTCGGCCATCGCGGCGGCGAACAGGGCGTCGGCCTCGGGGCCGGTGGTGTAGGGCGATGGGAGGTCGCAGAGTTGTTGGACGTGGGCCAGGGTCGTCGGGTCGGGGACCTCGACGGGGGCGAGATGGGTGTTCATCGGGCAACCTCGTGCTGGGGCAGATAGGTGGACGCCCAGGCGGTCAGGTACGCGCTCAGGTAGGGCTGGATCAGCGGGCTGACGGCTGTGGTCCGGAAGTCGATCTGACGGTCGGTACGGGAGAGGACCACGTAGTCGTGGAAGCGGTCGCCGATCCGACGCATGGCCGGATAGCAGGCGCTGGGGACGAACCCGGCGTTCAGGAACGCCCGCAGGCCCTCGGTGTCGGACAGCGGCACCAGCGTCTCGACGTAGTCGGCGCCGGCTCGACTGAGCGTGGCCATCAGCGAGTTCAGGGCGCCGGTGGCGGCCGACGGGTGCGGGTGCACCGCGACCAGGGCGCAACTGCTGGCCGCCGGGTCGAGGTCGGCGTAGATCTCGAACGCGCCGTCCGGCGCGGTGAGCACCGTGTTCGGGGCGCGCAGCGGCGAGTAGGCGCCGGCCGGGTCGGGGAACAGCTCGCGGAAGCGGCGGCGGACGAATCCAGGGGCCGTGATCACTTCCAGGGGTGCCTGGGTGCGGGTGGCCGCGGGGGCGGTCAAGACCGCGGTGGGTGCCGTGGCCGTGGCCAGGCCACCGGCTGGGGAGAACGGTGGCGGGGCCGGGTCCGCCACGGCCGGTGCGTGCGCCGCGGCGTAGGGAACGCCGGTGCTCTCCTCGGCCGCGTGCAGCAGTGGTACCAGTGCCTGGGGTACGGCCGGCGCCTGTTCCCGGCGGTCCAGGACGCCCTCCGCGTAGCAGGCGAACAGCGCCAGGGTCTCGCAGCCGGAGACGTCGGCGGCGTTGGGCAACAGGCCGAGCGGCCGGTATCCGTTGCGGGCGACGACGCGTTGGGGTGCCTGGGTGACCATCCGGACGGTGGTGTAGAGCGAGTCGATCGCGCCGGTGGCGAGGGCGTCGGCGGTGACCGCGCCGGTCAGCCGGCCGGCCAGGCCGCCCTGGCGGTGGCGCGGGTGGACGGCGAGGCCGACGAGTTTGCCGACACGGTTGCCGCGGTCGGTCTGGACGACGACGGAGCCGGCCAGTTCACCGTTCTCGGTGCGCGCGACGAGCCAGTGACAGTGCGGGTCGGTGATCAGGCGGGACATCACGGCCGGATCGCTGCCCAGTGGCACCGGGTAGCCGTGGCCGTAGACGTCGAAGTAGAGCTGTCGGAGTTCGGCGATGTCCTGGGACATCGCCGGGTGCATGGTCGTCATGAAGCCTCCCCCAGTGATGCGCCTGCGACGGCCGCCGGGGCCGGCGCGGTCGTGGCGGCCTCGACGGTGGCGTCCTGTGGTGTTGTCGTGCGCCTGCCCAGCCACCACAGCGCGGCGGCGAGCGGGACCAGTCCGACGGCCTGTACCAGGCACAGGGTCTGTGGTGAGAGGTGGTCCCCGAGGGCGCCGAAGACCAGGGAGGACAGCGGGAAGGTAGCGCCGAGCAGGGCCTGCATCATGGCGAAGAACCCGGGCTTGTCCGCTGCCGGGACCAGTCGTTGGAACAGTGCGACGAACCGCACGCCGATGACGCCCACGCACCAGCCGGCGACGATCAGGGCGCACACGGCCGCCGATCGGTCGGCGAACAGCCCGGGGGTGCCCAGGGCCACGGCCATCAGGGCCAGGCAGGCCCCGCCGATGGTGGTCGGGGATCCGGGCAGTTTGGCGCCGGTGAACGAGCCCAGGAGGGCGCCGAGGCCCAGTGCGGTTTCCAGTGCGGCCACGGTGGCCCCCTGCGCGTGCAGCACGCCCCGGGCGTACAGGGGCATGACAACATAGACGGCGGTGCTGAAGACGTTCACCGCGGCGAAGCAGAGCAACACCCGGCGGATGAAGGGGTGTTCGGCCAGGATCTGACGGAGCGTCCGCGTTGCGGGCCCGCCGTCGGACGGCGCTCCCTCCTCCGGTGCCGTGGCGGCCCGGGGGAAGCGGGTGAGGAACACCAGCGCCGCGGCGGCGAGATACGCGCCGGCGCATCCGGAGACGATGCCCGTCAGGTCCCAGGCATCCACCACGAGCGGACCCAGCAGCCCGCCGGCCAGTCCGGCCAGGGACTGGGTGGCGAGTTCGAAGCCGGTCGCGGCCTCGATGTCGGCGTCGTCGACGAGTTCGGGCACGGAGGTCGTCAGGCACGGGTCGAAGAGTGCCTGGCAACCGGCGAGCAACAGTGCGGCGCCGTACGCGACGAGGGTCGGGGGCGGTGCGAGGTACGTCCATCCGGCGGTGCCGGCCGCGACCAGGCCGGCCACGGCAGCCGCCGCCGCCAGCACCGTGCGGTGTGGGCAACGGGCGATGACGCGCGCCACCAGCGGGGCGAGCGCCACCGCGGGCAGCGTGCTCACCGCGAGGAACACCCCCGAGGCCAGGCCGCGGTCGCTGACGCCGGCGGCGGCGTGCCCGACGATCCACCACACCACGCCGACCTGGAACATCCGGCCGGCGGCCTGGGTGAGTACCTGTGCGGCCCAGACGGCGCCGAAGGCCCGGTTGCGCAGAACGATCGGGAGTCGGCGCGGGGCCGGGGTCGCGGTCATGAGTGCGGCCGTTCGTCGATGACCCGCAGCAGCTTGCCGGTGCGTGCGTTGACGACGAGTTCGTCGTGCCGCACCCATTCCACCGCCAGCGGGTGGACGCGCCCGGCGTCGACCTCGTCGGCGTACATCGGGCGGGCCGCGTCGATCTCCTTGGCGATCGCGGCGGCCAGGTGCGCCAGTTCGCTCGGTTCACCGTTGCTGCCGGCCGCGACCGGCGCGTCGGAGCCCGGTCCGCCGTCGACGGCCAGCCGCAGCACCAGTCCGTCCCGGCCGTCCCAGCGACGCACCACGAGCTGGGTGCCGATCACCCGGCCGGTCGGGTCGGCGGCCCGCACCAGGTCGTGCACGTCCCGCGTGTAGAGGGACACCGCGCCCATCCGCACGCCCTCCTCGGCGCGGCCGAGGACGCGGAAGACTCCGGCGGCCACATCGGTCCATTCGGCCCGGTCGCCCACGGGGTAGCGGATGATGGGCATCAGGCGGCGGCGCAGGTCCGTCACGACGATGCGGCCCGGGACGCCCTCGCGGGTCAGGGGCTCGCCGGTGTCCTCGTCGAGGATCTCGACGAGGGTGTGGGGCGTGAACGCGCGGTGGACGCGGGGGTCCGCGCCGGGGACGGCCTGGCCCAGGAGCCCGGAGTCGACGCCGGCGTAGCCGATGGAACGGGCCTCCGCCCGCGGGAACGCCCTGCGGAGCAGCGGCCGCTGGTCCTCGAACAGTCCCTCGCCGCCGAAGAACAGCAGCTCCACGCCCGGGAGTTGGCGCCCCTCGCGCACGAGGTGGTCGGCCAGGCCGCAGAGCGTGGTCGTGGTGCCGGCGATGACGTCGACGTCGAATTCCTCCAGCGTGTGAACGGTGGAGGCGAGTGGTGCGCCGCCGCCGATGGGCAGTCGCACGTTGGCGACGGGTGCCCGGTGGAGGGAGTCCAGGATGAAGGTGAAGCTGGCGTAGAGCTCGCCGGCGTAGAAGAGGTCGGCGACCCGATGGCCGGGACGCAATCCGGCCTCGACGAGTCCGGCGCCGAACGCCGAGGTGAATTCCCGCCATTCATCGCGTGTATAGACGGAGAACTTCGGCGCGCCGGTCGTGCCGCCGCTCTTGAAGACCAACGCCTCGTCGAGCGGCCCGGTCAACAGACCGTTGTCGCGGGGTGTATTGGCTCGCCAGAATGCGTCGTGGGGCGCGACCGGGAGCTCCGTTATCTCACTCACGCGGTCGGGTAGACCGGCGTAGAGATCCCGGTAGAACGGGGAGTTGGCACGCACGAAGCGTACGAGTTCCGTCAATGTTTGAACGGGCATAACATTCCTGCTTTTCGGCATTCCGAAGGACCGGAACCGCGGGGTGTGCGGCACCAGTTCTTGACGTTTTTCTGCGGCAGAAGGCATGGCTGGGCCCGTTCCGGGCCGTCCTCACATGCCTTTCCGCACGGGTGACTTCCGTCGGTGATGCTATGTCATATGGCTTGTTCCAGCTGACAAGTCCCACCACCGTAAACGGGATTTTTACCAACCGAGATCACACCGGATGGCCCACCCATCCATCGGGTTCCTCCTGTTTACGGTGACGTACCTCACCGCCGATTTATGGAACCGTAACCGCCTTTCTGAGCGACCACAGCGACCCCCGCTTACGGCGACGACAGTGAACGCGATCCACTCCCGCCGACCGACCATCAGGATATTCGGTCGCGAAATAGCGTTGGGCCACCGGCCGTACGCAGGCCGTTAAAATCAGCCAACTTCCGCGGGCCCGGGAAAACCATCCAGGACGGGAAACCGCCACGGCCGCGCGACCTGGATCGAAAGAGTGAGAACTCGCCTAACGGCACGGGCAGATGGACATCGGCACACCATCGAGCGAACGGGGTGCGCGCGCCGCCGGGCCCCCAACGCCCCTCCCTCCGGCGAGGAAAAGGCGCCTACGGAGCCAGTCGACTCCCCCGCCGCGAAGTCCCCCACAGTTCACGGAGGGCCGGCTCGGCCAACTGACCAGGGCTCCGACCGCCCGCACCGTAGCGGGCCTCGATCACCAACACGCCGGCGGTGAGCTGATGTTCAGCCCGACTCCGGGCAACCCCTCGCCATCGCCTTCCCGCTTCCGGGTCGGGCCGTCGCGAGCAACGACCGCAGCCTAGAGCCTTACCGCGGGCCGCCCTAGCGCATCAATCAGAGCATGGCCATGGCGTGACGACGATCGTCACATCATCCCCACAAAGTGTCCGAATACCACCTGGACTCCCTACTCCCCCGAGAACTACCCCAGCCTCACGGCCACTCCGGCCTCGACTGGGGTCCGTCGCCTCGCACGCACGGCGCAGGTCAGATCGGATGCGCCGGGGTCAGACGTCGCCCCGGACGAGGGCGTGCAGATGCTCGTCGTGCCAGCCGTCCGCGTGCAACAGCGCGCTGCGCATGGTGCCTTCGAGGGCGTAGCCGGCCTTGGTCGCGACCCGGCAGGAGGCCGGGTTGGCCACCGAGTGGCACAGGCGGAGACGGTGCAGGCCGAGGTCGTTCAAGGCCCATTGGGTGAGGCGTTCGGTGGCTTCGACCACGACGCCACCACCACGTGCTGCCGGCAGGATCCAGTAGAAGATCTCGGCGCTGCCGCCCTTGAGATCGATGTCGCCCCATCCGATGAGCCCGAGGGCCTCGCCGTCCGGCCGTGCGATCGCCCAGATCGCGCTGAGCTCCGCCCGCCAGCGCTCGTGCATGGTCTCGATGCGCCGGCGGGCCTGGTCCGTTGTCTCCACCAGAAGGCGGTTCCACTGGCGAATCGCCGGATCGCGGCTGGCGGCCACCAGGGCGCCGGCGTCGGAGAGGCGCCAGGGACGCAACTCCAGGCCGCACGGCAGCCCGAGCACCGGTTGGGCCTGCCGGGCCATCTGCCCCGCGGGAACGACGGGTGCCGGGACGGGAGGGAGGAAGGTCACCATCGCGGCATCGTCGCACGACCATCAACTCCCCTGTTCCCGCCACTGGTTAGGTCCTGGCTCGACTCTACGCGTCCGGCCCTGCCGACCTGCCGGCTATCTGACTGGGTGGCCGACTGGTTCGCTGACTGGTTGATCGACTGGCCGCTGGACCACTTCAGGCGGTGCCCCTCGGCCGCATCAGGGAGTGATCAAGGCCACTGGACAACCAGTTGGCCGGGCGGCTAGATTTCTGGCCATGCGGTCAGAAATTAGTCCGGACGGCCAACCCGACCATGGGCAGGGCCGAAAGGCGGGGCGGGGGCGCTCGGTCATCGAGAAGGTGCGCCGGGCCCAGATCATCGAAGCTGCCATCGAAGTCATTGCGGAACGGGGGTTCGCGAAGGCTTCGATGGCTCAGATCGCCGCACGGGCCGGTGTGAGCAAGGGCGTAATCTCGTACCACTTCGCCGGCAAGGAGGAGTTGATCGCGCGAACCGTCGAGGAGGTGTACGAGGGACTCGGGGCCTTCGTCGCCTCCCGGCTCGCGGGGCAGACCGGCACGGACGCCTGGCTGCGCGTCTACATCGGTTCGATCGCCACGTACATGGCCGACCACCGGCCCCAACTCACCGCGCTCGGCGAGATCTTCACCCACGCCCGCACCGATGCGGGCGAGTTGCGGTACGGCATCGCCTCCAGCGAGCCGCTGTACGCCCACGTCGAGAGCGTCTTCCGCGAGGGCCAACAGCGCGGCGAACTCCGTGCGTTCGACGTCCGCGTCATGGCCGTCAGCCTGCAGGCCGGGATAGACGACATGTTCGCGTACTGGAGCGCCCATCCCGAGCACGACCTGATGGCGCACGCCCACGAACTCATCGATCTCTTCTGGCACGCCACCCGGGCGGACGGCCAGGCAGGCCACGCGGCCAAAGCCTGAGCGGAGAACGGCACACCCTACACACAACAGAAAACGGAACGGGGGAAGATCTCGATGGCACACGATGTCGGGCGCGCGGTGGCGCCTGCCGGCCAGGCACACACCGCGACAACGCCCAACCCAACACGCCTGTACTACGTCGACAACCTGCGCATCGCGCTGACGGCACTGGTGGTTCTGCACCACGTCGCCCTCACCTACGGCAACATCCCTGCCTGGTACTACACCGAGCCGGCCAAGGACGGGACCGGCCTCGTCCTGGACGCCTTCGTCACCCTCAACCAGGCGTTCTTCATGGGCTTCTTCTTCATGATCGCCGGGTACTTCACCCCGGCGTCGTACGACCGCAAGGGCCCGCGGCCGTTCCTCCGCGACCGGCTCAAGCGGCTGGGCATACCACTGCTCCTCTTCCTGCTACTGATACGCCCGGTCACGGACTTCGGCGGGTATCTGCACCTGCGGGACGCCTTCGCACAGCGCGGCGACTCCCTCCCCTACTGGATCTACTACCTCGCGAGCTGGGACGCGGGTCCGATGTGGTTCGTGGAGGTGTTGTTGGCGTTCGCCCTGGTGTACGCGATCGTCCGCCGACGCGCCGCCCGCCGTCTCCAACACGCCACCGGTGGCACGGAGTTCGGACGGTCGCCGTCCATCGACCCGTCGACGCTTGATCGATCGACGCCTCGGGCACCGCGCCCGCGTGCGATCGCGCTCTTCACGGTCGGACTGGCCCTCGCCACCTATGGATGGCGCATCCTCGTGCCGAACGACATGACCGTCCCCTTCCTCGGACTGCCCACGCCCAGCTTTGCGGTGCAGTACGCCAGCTTCTTCGTGCTCGGCGTGCTCGCGTACCGGCGTGGTTGGCCGCAGGCGCTCTCCCGTCGGGCGGGCCGCTGGGGATTCGTCGTCGCGACGGTGGCGACCCTCGCCTATCTGCCCGTGCTCGCCACCGCGAAGGCCGGGACGCTCAACGGTCACGGAAGCTGGCAGTCGCTGATCGGCGCTGCCTGGGAGTCCGCGTTCGCGGTCGGCATCGTCCTGGGCCTGACCGTGACGTTCCGGGAACACCTCAACCGCCAGGGCCGATCGGCCGCCTTCCTCTCGCCACACGCCTTCGCGGTGTACGTCCTCCACGCGCCGGTGCTCGTGGCGCTCGGGCATGCCTTCGGCTGGCTGCACGCCCCGGCGGTGGCGAAGTTCGCGGTCGTCGCCGCGCTCGCGCTCCCGCTGTGCTGGGCTCTGGCATACGCCGTCCGACGCCTGCCGCACGCGGATCGGGTGCTGTAGACGGGTTCGTCCCCCCGCTGCGGAAGTCCGAAGCCCCCCAGACAATTGGAGGGTTCCTCCGGTAACGTCAACGGCCCGCGGCCGAGGCCGCGGGCCATGACGGCTTCTCGGGCTCCTCGGGGCCATTGGAGGACGGATGATCCTCGTGACGGGCGCGACCGGCACCATCGGTCGGCATCTCGTGCGGGCACTCGCCGAGTCCGGCACCCGCTTTCGCGCGCTGGTGCGGGACACGGCCAAGGGACGGGAGTTGGGCTGCGAGTTCGCCGTCGGGGACTTTGACGATCCGGCGTCGGTGGCGGCAGCGCTGCGCGGCGTTGACCGGCTGTTGCTCAACAGTGGCGGTGCGCTGCCCATCGCCGGGCAGCAGCCGATGGTCCGGCAGCAGGCCAGCGCCATCGACTTGGCGCGGGCCGCCGGCGTGACCCAGGTGGTGAAGGTGTCGGCGTGGCAGCCCGGTCCGGCGGCCAAGCTCTCCGTGCGGGCGCACTGGGAGATCGAGGAACACCTCAAGGCATCCGGATTGGGGTGGTCGATGCTGCAACCCACCGGCTACATGCAGAACTTCTTCACCGGCGAAGGTGGCTTTGCGCACGGGAGTGCCGTGGCGGGCCCGTACGGCACGGGTCGGGTGGCGTACATCGACGCGTATGACGTCGCGGCTTGTGCGGCCGCGCTGTTGACAGGTCCGCCGAGGGACAGCGCGACGTACGCCCTCACCGGTGCGGAGGCCCTGACGCATGAGGAGATCGCCGGGAAGTTGGGAGTGCCGTTCCGCGATCTGCCGCCGCAGGAAGCCGCCGCGGAACTCCGCGCAACAGGGCTGCCTGACTGGTTCGTTGAGGACCTGCTGTGGCTCCACGCAGATCTGGCGTCCGGCGGGATGTCCGAGGTGACGACGGCCGTACGGGATCTCACGGGACGGGCACCGCGCACGTTCGATGGGTTTTTGGCGGCGGGAGTGTAGGGGCAGGGCATGGGGCGAAGGTGTTGTCGTCGGGGTGGCTGCGATGCGGCGGTGGCGTCCGGTGGTCGTGTGAGGGGACGGGATGGAGCGCAGGGCGGCGGCGGGCGGGGGTGCCGTGGCGGAGGTCATCGAGGACTGGGCGCGGGAGCGTCCGGAGTTGGACACCGCCCCGTTGGAGGTGCTGGCCAGGCTGCACCGTTCGTTCCTGCGGTACAGCACCCGGCTCACGGCGTCGATCGAGCGTCACGGTCTCTCGGTGGCCGGCTTCGACGTGTTGACGGCGCTGCGGCGGTCGGGGCAGCCGTACCGGTTGACCGCGGGCCAGCTCGCCGATTCGGGGCTGGTGTCGTCCGCCGGGGTCACGTTGCGGATCGACCGGTTGGAGAAGGACGGGCTGATCGTGCGGGAGCGGGACGCGGCGGACCGGCGGGTGGTCTATTCGCGGCTCACCGACGAGGGGTTGGCGAGGGTGGACGAGGTGTTCGCCGAGCATCTGGACAACGAGCGGCGGATGTTGGGTGGGATGTCGCCGGCCGAGTGCCGTCAGCTCGCGCGGCTGTTGGGCAAGTTGGAGCACTCGATCCTGGCGGCGGACGAGGACCTGTCCGACTGACGACGCGTGTCTGGGGATCACTGGGGTGTGGCGGGGGTGGCCTGTTGTTGGGCCCGGGCCCAGTACAGGCGGCGCAGCCGGACCACGCCGAGATCGTGTTGGTAGAGGTTCTCGTGTTGGTCGGCGTCGGTCGGCATGGCTTCGAGCATGGTGCGGTCCTGTTCGAGGACCTCCCAGTGCCGTTCCTCGATGAGGGTCTTGTAGAGGAAGCGCCAGGTGTCGCGCTGCCAGCCCTGTACGCGGCGGTAGCGCCAGAAGAAGACGCCGGTGCGTTCGGCGTCCACCGGGCAGGTCATGCCGAAGGGGCCGCCGGGGCCGGCTGAGGGCGGATACGGAATGGAGAGGTCCACCCAGTCGACGCCGGTGCGGCACAGCTCGACCCAGTCGAAGTTGACGCCCCGTTGGTCGGTCTTCTCGAAGAACTAGCCGCGGTCGGTCTCGCGGATGCGGAACTTTGCGGTGGTGTCGCCGTCGTACATGGTGTGCGACTCGCGGTGCAGGAACGCGCCGTGCATGGGGTCGAGGAGGTTCTCCATTACGTAGCGCCAGGGGGCGTTCCACTCGGCGTGGCAGAGGATGGGTTCGATGTCGGGGTCGTCGAGGGGTTCGGGGAGGGTGAGGGGGACGGGTTCGGGGTGTTGGTCGTCGCCGAAGTAGGCCAGGATCGCGCCGGCGACCTCGCGGACCAGGAGCGAGGCGACCAGTTTCCTGCCTTCGAGGGCGCAGCCGGGCAGGCCGGGGACGGACGAGACGGTGCCGTCGGTCTCGACCTCGACGCCGTGGTACCAGCAGGCGACCCGGTCGCCGAGGTGCTTGCCCAGGGACAGGGGCGCACCGCGGTGCGGGCATCGGTCTGCGAGCAGGGCGGGGGTGCCGTCGGAGCGGCGGAAGAGCAGCCACTGTTCGCCGAGGACGGTGACCTTGTGCATGGCGCCGCGGGCGAGGGAGGTCGAGGGGGCGACGGGGTGCCATTGGTTGCGCAGGCCGTTGGCGTAGATGTGCTCGGCGGTGTCGGTGGTGGACAGCGGCATCTCAGGCTCCCAGGCGGTGCATCTCGGCGCGGAAGGACTCTTCGGTCCACGGGGTTCCGTCGGGTGCGGCTACCTGACGCGCGTTCAACCCGGCGATGATGTCGGTGAGTTCGTGGCCGTCCTGGGTGAAGATCTGTTCCAGGGGCGTCGTCCTCGGACCCCTCGTCGTCGGGGCGGTCCTGGCGGCGGGCGGCGGCCTGGCCGTGGTCTTCGCCCAACTGGCGGGCGTGGCGGCGGTGGGGGCGGTCATCGCCCTGTTCGCCGTCGAGACCAAGGGGCGGACGCTGGAGGACCTCAACTCCTGAGCCGCCCGCGGCGCGTGGCGGTCGGCCCGGTCACCGGTCCTCGTCCGCGCCGCCCGTCGGCCGCCCGGCCGCCTCGTCGAACAGTGGGAACAGCCGCGTGATCAGCGCGACCGGCCGGGCGCCGTCGGGCCGGGCCAGCGGCCGCTGTTCGCGCTCGCGGTACGGGGCGAGCGCCGTGCGGACCGCGTCGGCGACCCGGCTCATCTCCTCGGGTGTCAGATAGGCGAGGGCGCTGAAGGCTTCGTCCCGGCGCCAGGCGGCGGGCGCCTCGTCCCGCCGCTCCAGCCAGCGCCGCCAACTCTCGTCCTCCAGCCCGCGGGCGAGGTCGTCGAACTCCTCCGCGGCCGGGCCGGCCTCGGGGTCGGGCCGCCGCAGTCGCCAGGGGCGGGCGCGACCGCCGTGGTGCGGGGCCTCCTCGATCCGGCCGTGGCGGGCGAGTTGGCGCAGGTGGAAGGAGCAGAGGCCGGAGCTGTGGCCGAGCCGGGCGGCCGCCTCGGTGGCCGTGACGGTGCCCACCTCGGCGAGCAGCTCCAACAGGGCTGTGCGGACCGCGTGTTGGGGCAGTCCCTGCCCGGTCGGCGAGGTCCTGCCGGGCGGGGCATCCAGGTCTTCTTCGGTCACTTTGCAAAGTCTGCTACTTTGCAAAGCGCCGCGCAAGCCCGGCCGTTCGGCATCCGCGCGGCACCGGCGGACCGCCGATCGCGAGATCCGCACGGCCCGACCCAGGGGGACAGCCATGTCGCACCACGACCATCGACCCACCGCCCTCGCGCACCGATCCAGCGCCCCCGACCGACGCGTCCGCGTCCGCGTGCAGGGCGCCCCGGCCGACTCCTATCCCGCCCTGCCGCCGGAGGCCGAGCGCGGGTCGGTGCGTCGGATCACCGAGGTGGGCGAGGAGGTCCTGAGCCGTCCGTGCCGCGAGGTGACCGAGTTCGGCACCCCCGAACTCGCCGCGCTCATCGACGACATGTTCCTGACCATGCACCTCGCCGACGGCGCCGGCCTGGCCGCCAACCAGGTCGGCGTCGACCTCCGGCTCTTCGTCTACGACTGCCCCGACGACCACGGCACCCGGCACGTCGGCCACCTCATCAACCCGGTCCTCGAACTCCCAGGGCCCGGCCAACGCCGGCTCATCGACGACGCCGAGGGATGCCTGTCCGTCCCCGGCGCCACCATGGACGTCGCACGCACCGACCGCGCCGTGGCCCGCGGTCTCGACAAGGACGGCCGGCCACTGGTGATCGAGGGCACGGGCTACTTCGCCCGCTGCCTCCAGCACGAGACCGACCACCTCGTGGGGCACACCTACCTCGACCGGCTCGCCACGCGCCAACGCAAGGACGCGCTGCGGCAGATGACGGCCCGTCGGGCCGAGGTCTCCGCCCGACGGGCCAGCAAGGCGGCGGACCTGGGGCGGTAGCGCCCTGACGCCCTCTCCCCCTCCGAGGGCGGGCTCACAGCCCCCCGGTGTCGAGGTCGATGCCGAACGGATCCGGGATGCGGACCGGCGACCCGTAGGGGTGCGGGCCGTCGGTCCGGGCGTAGCCGAGGCGGCCCGGGCCCGAGTAGAGGGTGAGGGACCGCTGTTGACGGTCGACCAGGAGGTAGAGCGGCGCGCCGTACTCGGCGTACCGCTGGCGTTTGACGACCCGGTCGGTGTCCTCGTCCGCCCCCGAGGTGACCTCGACGACGAGGAGGGTGTCGACCGGTCGCAGCGCCGCGCCGCCCTTCGCCGCGGCGGCCGGGACGACGGCGAGGTCGGGGACGTACCAGTTCGCCGAGCCGGGGAGGTCGAGGTTGCCGGAGCCGATCACACAGCCCAGCTCCCGCGCCCGGGCGCGGATCTGCTCGCGGAGGGCGTCGGCGACGGCCTCGTGGTCCCAGTCGGGCGGCGCGGCGTCGATGACCCCCTCGATGATCTCCGCCCGGTCGTCCTTGAGGTGCTGGATGGCGTATTTCAGGGCACGTTCGGGGTCGATGCCGTTGCTGTAGTCGACGGGCGCGTCACTCACCAGAACCGTCCTAGGGCGCGGGGGCGGCTTGCGCCCTCAACCTAACGCCCCGGCCCGGGTGAGCGCGGGGCGACGGGCGCACTGCGGTCACCTGGGCGGCAACCCGCGCGCCCCGGTGCGCCCCGCTCCTCCGCCGGGCGTCCGAATCAAGGCGTAGTTTCACCCCAATCCTCGGGAGCGGAGCTGTGCAAGCCGAGGTTCCCGTGCTGGCATGCGGTCGTCATCCACTCCTGGTGTGCCCGCACCGCGGGTCCAGGACGACCGGAAGGAAGAGCCCATGCTCAGCGCCCTCAGTACCGGTGCCGCAGCGGCCGCCTTGCTCCTCGGATCGGCATCCCCCACCGCACCGGCGCGGTTCGGCGACGACCCGCCGACCGGCAACATCACCATCGACGTGGCCACGGTCAACGGCTCGGGATGCAGACCCGGCAGCGCCGCCGTGGCGGTCGCCCCCGACAACACCGCCTTCACCGTCACCTACAGCGAGTACCTGGCGCAGGTGGGCGGCGCCAGCAAGCCGACCGACGCCCGCAAGAACTGTCAGATCGCCCTCAACGTGCACGTCCCGCAGGGCTTCACCTACGCCATCGCCCGGGCCGACTACCGCGGCTACGCCTCGCTCGTCCAGGGGGCGAAGGGCCTGGAGCAGGCGAACTACTACTTCCAGGGCCAGCCGGAGACGGCCCACAGGGCCCACACGTTCGCCGGCCCGTACAGCGACAACTGGCAGACCTCGGACGAGACCGACCTCAACGCCCTGGTCTACGCGCCCTGCGGCGAGGAGCGTTACCTCAACATCAACACCGAGCTGCGGCTGGACGGGTCCGCGGCGGACCCCAAGACCACCAGCTACATGGCGATGGACTCCACCGACGGCAGCATCAACACCTTGTACCACTTCGCGTGGAAGCAGTGCCCCGCGTCGAAGTAGCGCCACTGCGTGGCGAGTTGGCCGGATCACCGTAGGCCAGGGGCCCGTACGCTGCGGCGTGCGGGCCCCGACACGGAGGCGACGACGGCTACTGGCCGTTCAGCCCGCGGCCGGCCCGGCGGTCGCCGCCGTGGTCGTCAGGCGGCGGTCGGCGAGTTCGGTCAGCAGGGCCGCCTGGCGGTACAGGACGCGGTCGTCGAAGACGGCCCGCGGCGAGTGGTTCATCGGCGCCTGCTGCCAGTCGGCCCCTTCGGGGGCGGCGCCCACCAGCAGCATCGCGCCGGGGACGCGCCGCAGGACGTGGGCGAAGTCCTCGGAGCCGTTGGTGGGTTGCGGGGACTCCCACACCTCGTGGGGCGGGAAGAGGTCGCGGGCGGTGGTCAGGGAGAAGGCGGTCTCGCCGGCGTCGTTGACGGTGACCGGGTAGTGGTGCTGGTACTCGACCTCCGCGTCCAGGCCGTGGGCGGCGGCGATCGAGCGGACCAGGCGGGGCAGGCCCGCGGCGAGCTGTTCCTGGGCGCGCTCGGAGTAACTGCGCACCGTGGCCTGGAACTCGGCGGTGTCGGGGATGACGTTGGCCTGGGTCCCGGCGTGGAAGCTGCCGATGGTGACGACGACCGGGTCGAAGATGTCGAAGGTGCGGGTCACCCAGGTCTGCACCGCGGTGACCATCTCGCAGGCCGCCGGGACGGGGTCCTGGGCCGCGGCCGGCGTGGAGGCGTGGCCGCCCTTGCCGCGCACCGTCACCGTCAGCAGGTCGGAGGCGGAGGTGATGGTGCCGGCGCGGGTGATGACCACGCCGCCGGGCACCTGGTTGGACGCCACGTGCAGCGCGTACGCGGCGGCGAGCGGCTTGCCCGCCGCCTCCAGGACTCCCTCCTCGATCATCGCGCCGGCCCCGTTGTGGCCCTCCTCGCCGGGCTGGAACATGAACACCACGTCGCCGTGCAGGCGTTCGCGGCGGTCGGCCAGCAGCGTGGCCGCGCCGACGAGTCCGGCGGTGTGCAGGTCGTGTCCGCAGGCGTGCATCCGGCCGGGGGTCTCGGAGGCGTACGGCACCCCGCTCTCCTCGGTGACCGGCAGGGCGTCCATGTCGGCGCGCAGCAACACCGCGCCTCCGGGCCGGCCGCCGCGGAGGACCGCGGTCACCGAGGTGAGGTCCCGGCCCAGGCTGATCTCCAGCGGTAGGCCGTCGAGGGCCGTGAGCACCTTCTCCTGGGTGCGCGGCAGCGTGAGCCCCAACTCCGGTTGCCGGTGCAGCGACCGGCGCAGCCGCTCCAGTTCGGGTTGCAGTTCCTTGGCGCGTTCCACTGCCGACATGCCCATTCCCATTCCTGTTGCCCGGGGGTTGCCTGGTACGGTCCGGCCGTACCCGGTCCAGGCTGTGGCTTTTGCCGACCTGCGGCCGCAATTCGCCGGAAACACGCAAGGAGGGGCTCATCGTGCAGGATTCCGGGCGAGCACCTCGGACCCTGGATCATGTCGATCAGGCCCTGGTGCACGCCCTGCAGATCGCGCCGCGGGCCAGTTGGGCCCGGATCGCATCCGTCCTCGGTCTGGACGCCGTGACGGTGGCCAGGCGCTGGCACCGGCTGACCGAGTCCGGCGCCGCCTGGATCAGTTGCCATCCGGCGCCGGTTCTGGCCGCCTCGGGCCAGGGGTGTCTGGCGTTCGTCGAGGTCGACTGCGCCCCCGACCGGCTCCATCCCGTCGCCCGCGCGCTGGCCGCGGCCCCGCACGTCGCCGCGCTCTCCCACGTCAGCGGCGACCGGAGCCTGCACCTGAACGTGATGGCCCGGGACCTGGCCGCGCTCTCCCGCTGGGTGACCCGCGGTCTCGCCCCGTTGGACGGGGTCCTGGGGGTCCACACCCACCTGGCCGGACCGGTGCACACCGAGGGCAGCCGCTGGCGGCTGCGGGCCCTGGACGGGCAGCAGGTCGCCCAACTCGCCGCGGCCGCACCCCGCACGCGTACCGACACCCCCGCCTTCACCCTCGACGGCCTCGACCAACGGCTGGTCACCGCGCTGTCGGTGGACGGTCGGGCCACCTACCGCGCGCTGGCGGAGCAGTGCGGCGCCAGTCCCGACACGGTGCGGCGCCATGTCAACAGGCTGTTCGCGGCGGACATGCTGCACGCCCGGTGCGAGGTCGCCCGCCCGCTGTCGGAGTGGCCGGTCGCGGTGTCCCTGTGGGGGCAGGTGCCGGCGGCCAAGCTTCGGGAGGTGACCCATCGGGTCACCGGCATGCGCGAGGTCCGCCTGTGCGCCAGCGTCATCAGCCGCCACAACCTGCATCTGGTCGCCTGGGTGCGCTCGCTCGACGACGCCCAGCGCTTCGAGGTCCGACTCGCCGAACGGGCCCCCGATTTGACCGTCACCGACCGCGCGGTCGCACTGTGGAGCATGAAGCACAGCGGTCATCTCCTCGACGAGGAGGGCTACCGGGTGGGGGCGACGCCTTTGGCGCTGTGGGACGAGGAGGGGGCGGAGCCGACCGGGCCGGTTCCGGGTGCGGCTTCGGGGTGACGCTCCGGCGCGGGTGGGCATCGACGACGCCTCCCGCTGCAACGCCCCTGCCATAACGGCAAGTTGGACTCCGATACCACACGCCTACACGGCGATTGCCTGACATTCGGGCACTGTTGATGACACATCAGGCATGTCACTCCGGACGGTTCGACATAAGCGAACCCGACCGGAGCAGCACGCGCATGACCTGAACAGGCCGCTCTCCAGGGGAAGTTGACCCGCATTGATGAAAACGGTCACCAGATACACATCCGGCGAGGCGGCGAGGGCGTCGGGCGGAGCGTTCCGCTTCACCGTGGCGGCCGTCGCGTGCACTTCGGGCATCCCGGCTGAACCTTGTCGCGACACACAAGAACACGGCGGCGCAAGGGAAAGGAGGCGAACTGTGGTGCAAGAGGTGCGTAAGAATGCGCGCAACGGTGAATTGCGCCAGGAAGCAAGGGGGTTACCGTGGGTATTTCTGTGCGGGCTCTCCGGGTGGCGTTCAGCGCCCGGGAAGCGGGCTACGGGGGCGACGCCGGGGGCCACGAAAACGGTCAGCGAAAAGGGCGCGACGGTCGCTCCCCGGGCCACGCCGGACGGCGCGGCCCGGCGCGAGCGCTTCTCTATTGCGGGCACGTAACGCGGGAATGGATAAACGCATACCGGGGAAACAACACGCCCGTGTCGCCGGACGCTGCCCCGGGAGAGGCGGTGTCCGACGACACGGGCGGGAGGGCGCGGCGGGCGGCGGGCCCGTCGGGGTCACTTGATGAAGTCGTCTACGACCTTCGGCGGCCAGGTGCCGACGTTCAGGATGCCCATTGAGTAGGCGCGGGAGACCAGAGCGGCGCGGTTCGGCACTCTCAACTTCCGCAGTAGGCCGGTCACGTGGTACTCGACGCCCTGGCGGCTGAGGTAGAGCCGCGAGGCGAGCGGGATGGTGGACAGCCCGGCCGCGATGCCTTCCAGGATCCGCGCGTCGATCTCGGTGAGGAACTTCTTCTGGCTGGTCACGACCCCGGCGTCAGAGGAGCCTGGCTCGTCGGGCGAGTCCATGAGCACCAGGATCGCGGCGACGTCCGGGGTGGCGCCGGTGACCGCGGAGGCGGTGAGGGTGCCGGCGAAGGCCGCGTCCTCGGCGCCGACGGCGACCACGTGCGAGGCGAAGCGGTGCCGCTTGCCCTCGATCAGTCGGGAGAACTGCCGCATCAGCGGCTGCTGGACGCTGGGGTGCATGAGCTCGCGGAAGCTGCGCCCGCAGACGTCGCCGGCGGAGTTGCCGAAGCGGCGGCGGAACTCCTGGTTGGCCTGGTTGATGGTGAGGTCGCGGTCGAGCGACGCCATCAGCCCCGGGCTCCCGGGCCCCCCGGCCGGTGCGGATATCACCCCGCCGTTCGTACTGTTAGTCGATTCAGTGAGGTGAGCGATGGTCACGAGACCTGCCATCCTTTCGGATAACCCCCGTCATTTTCCGCGTTTCCAAGAAAACGGAATCTGAAAATTCGTTCAAAGTTCGATGCGCTTCATGCCGCAGAGTTCCGATTTCCTTGAAACTGAGCGTAGTTAGACGCCGCTCGGCACGTCAACGTGGCGCATCTCCGCACCCTTAAATCCGTGGTCCGCACTTCACGGGGTTCGGTCCGCAAGAACGGAGCTGCGGTAGGCCAAAGGCGACACATCGGGCATGACCGTTCGCGAGAAAGCGCGCACTCCGCTTCCGCTTGAGGTTTCCCTGAGGTTGCGGACATGCCCGTACGGGCGCGGTGCCGGTATACGGCGGCGGCCGGAACGAGCCGCCGGGCGATCACCGGGCGGGCAACGCGTTCACCAATTCACGGCGGCCGGAGACGCCCAGCTTCCGGTAGGCACTGGTGAGGTGCTTCTCCACGGCGCGGGAACTCACGCCGAGTTCGGTGGCGATGGCCTGGTTGGTCAGACCGCGGCCCACGAGGAGGGCCACCCGCCGCTCGCTGGGGGTGAGGGCCGCGGTCGGCGGCGTGCTGGCGCTACCCAGGCCGTGCTCGGCCCGTTCGGCGAGCCAGGGCACACCGCAGGTCGCGGCGATCCGTGCGGCCTCCCGCAACACCGCCTCGGCCTCGGGCCCGCTGCGCAGCCGGCGCCCCAACACCACGAGGGTACGGGCGAGTTCCACCTCGTACGGCGAGGTGCGCAGCACGGCGACGGCCTCCCGCAGCAGGTCGATCCCGTCGCCCTGGAGCAGCCAGCCCTTCAGGCGCAGCGCCCGGCCCAGGGCCGTCGGCGCGCCCCAGTCCCGGGCCCAGCCCAACTCCTCCTCGGCGAGGCGCAGCGCGGCCTCGCTCTCGCCGAGCCGCTGGTGCAGACCGATCGCATACGGCCGCCAGGGCAGCAGCGCGGAGTTGCACCACCCCGCGGTCTCCAGGCGACGACCGCAGGCGAGCAGCCCGTCCAACGCCTCGCGCCCCAGACCGCGTTGGGTGTCGACGCCGGCGCGGAGGATCTCCCGGGTGGCGGTGAGGGCGAGCCCGGCCGGCCGGCGCTCGCGGGTGCGGTCCAGGAGGCGCTCGCTGAGGTCCTGGTCGCGCAGTTCGAAGGCAACCGAGGCATGCAGCAGCGCCGCCGGTTCCGACCAGGCGTCCGCCTCCCTGGTGAGGGCGCGTTCGACGTGTTCCCGGGCGGCGGCCGGGCGGCCCTGGGCCATCAGGACGAAGGCCCGCTCCGCCGTCAGCAGCACGTCGTCGGCGCCGGTCGAGTACAGGCGCCGGGTGCGCTGTTCGCTCGACAGCCAGCAGGCGACGCCCCGCACGGACTCGGCGACAAACAGCGCGATCATCACCAGCGGCAGGGTGGTGTGGGCGTGGGCGGCGGTGGCCGGTTCGCGTTCGAGGATGCGGTTGCCGGTCCGGGAGACCTCCTCGGCTCCGAGCCGGCCGCTCAGCGCCCCCGCGCACAACAGGACGGAGACCAGCTCCCGTTCCGCGACGGTGTCCACCGGTGGCGTCGGCCCCATGCCCCGCAGGCGTGCGACGGAGGCGGCCAACTCGACGGGGTTCTCGTGGCCGGCGTGCCGCAGCCGCGCTTCCAGGCGCAGCGCGAGGTCGCCGGCGCTCTCCTCCTCTTCCCCGCCCGGTCCGTCGAGCGCCGCGGCGGCCCGTCGCAGTAGTTCCACGGCGGACGGGGTGGGGGCGGCAAGGAGGTTCGGCGGGAGGTGCAGGGCGGCGACGGCCCGGTCCCGCGGGGTGCCCAACAGGGCCACGGCCTGGCTGACATGGCGCTCGCAGGCGTCGGGCGCGAGGGCGCGTTCGGCGGTGGCCAGGTCCATCAGGAGCCGGGCGCGGCTGTCGTCCTGGGTCCGGTGGTGCAGCAGGGCCCGCCGCAGGTACCGGGCGGCGTCGGCGGGGCGGCCGGCGCGCTGTGCGTTGAGGGCCGCGGCGCGCAGGACGGTCTCCGACCAGGGCCGGCCTGGGTGGACCACGGCCAGCAGGTGGGCGGCGACCTGTTCGGTGGGGCGCCCGCAGCGGTACAGCAGATCGGCGGCGGCGTTGTGGGAGCGTTCGCGTTCGCTGAGGGTGAGGAGGGAGTCCGCGGCGTCGCGGACGACGCCGTGGACGAAGCGGACGTCCCGTCCGCGGGCGAGCAGGCCGGCCTCGACCAGGGCGCGGCGGGCACCGGAGAAGCCGATCTCGTCGACGCCGGCGAGTTGGGCGAGGAGCGCGGGGTCGCTGTGGTCTCCGAGGGCGGCGACGGCGTTGGCGACGCCGCGGGCCGGTTCGGACTGGATCCGCAGGTGGCCCGCGATCCGGTCGCGCAGCGCCGGCGGGCTCAATTTCCTGACGGTGAGGGCGAGTTCGGGTGCGTTGGGTAGGGGGGACGGGCCCAGGGCGCTCCGGAAGGCGGTGAGAAACAGCGGGTTGCCGCCGGACGCATCGTGCAGGGCCCGCACCAGGGCGTCCTGCGGCGGGCGTCCGTGCGGCCCGGTGAGCAGGGCGCGGGTGGCGTCCCGGGACAGTGGGGGCAGGCGCAGTACGGCGCGGGCGGCGCCGGCGACCTCGCGCACCAGTGGGTGGCGGGCCCGGTGGTCGCCGTCGGCGAGGGTGTACACCAGGAGCGCGCGCAGGCCGTGCAGGCGTCGGGCGAGGTGGGCCAGCCAGCGCAGGGAGGGGGCGTCGGCCCACTGGAGGTCGTCGACGAGGATCAGCAGCAGCCGGCTGCGGGCGGCGTCGGCGAGCAGCGCGTGCGCGGCTTGGAGGACGGCTTCGGAGACGGCGGGGTCGGGGGTGTCCAGGTGGTGGTCGATGCCCACGGGGCGGCTGGAGTGCTCGGCGTCGGCGAGGCATCCGGGGTGTCCGGTGCCGTCGGCCGTGGCCGGCAGGCGGTCGAAGAGCTGGCGGGCGACGCCGAAGGCGTAGTCGCGTTCCCGCCAGGCGGCGCTGGCCCGCAGGACGCGGGCGTCGTCGCCGGCGAGTTCGGGCAGCCGGCGCAGGAGTTCCGAGCGTCCGCTGCCGAGGGGGCCGGTGATCAGGAGGAGCGAGGGGACGCCCCGCTGCGCCGCGTCGAGGGCGGCCCGGAACCGGGCCAGTGCGTCCTCCCGTTCAAGAAGCATCCGCGACCGGCCCTTCCAACGCCGCCAGCAGTCGGTAGAGCTCCTTGCGGCCACCGATCTGGAGCTTGCGGTAGACGTTGCTCAGCCGGAGCTCCACCGTGCGCCTGCTGACGGCGAGTTGCTCGGCGATCTGGCGGTTGCCGTGGCCGCGGGCGGCGAGCAGCACGGTGCTCTTCTCCGCCTCGGTCAGGGCGCGCCATCCGGGTGGGACGACGGCGGGCGACACGGCGGGGACGGTGAGGGCCGGGATGGTCAGGGCGCGGACGGCGGTGGCGAGGCGGCTGGCGGGGTGAGCGACGGCCGTGCGGGAGACCTCCTCCAGGCAACGGACGGCCGCGGCGCTGTCCCCGTGGGCCGCTTCGGCGCCTACTTGGCGCAGCCGGCTCCAGAGGTAGGCCAGTCGGGCCGGCGAGTCGCGCAGCAGGGCGGCGGTCTCGCGGGCGCGCCGGGCGGCCCGGTCGCGGTCGTCGTCGAAGAGGCGCTGGGTCCACAGGCGGGCGCTGCCGCGGGCGCCGGCGGTGCCCCAGTGGTCGGCGAGGGACAGCTCCTCGTCGCGCAGGCGGTGGGCCTCGGTCCGGTCGCCGGTCTCCAGGCACGCCTCGGCGGCCAACGGGCGCCAGCCCAGCACGGCCGGGTTGGTCCACCGCCGCCGCAGCAGCCGGCGCCCGCACTCCCGGGACAGCCGCAGGGTCTCGTCCCAGTCGCCTTCGTCGGCGGCCAGTCGGGCGCGGGCGAAGAGCAGCGAGGGCCACCACGCGCCTTCCTCGCCGTCGGCGGGCACGAGGGTCTCGGCGAGTTGACGCGCCCGGTCGGCGCGCCCGGCCTCGATGCTGACCACGATGCGGGTCGCGATGAGGTTGGGCAGTGCATGGGAGTGCCAACTGGTCGGCGGCAGCGCGCGTTCGGCACTGTCCAGGTCGCGTTCGGCGGCCTCCAGCCGGGCCGCGCACAGGTGCAGTCGGGCGCGTAGGGCCAGCACGCGGGCGGCGATGCTGCGCAGGTGGGCGTGGCGGGCGGTGGCCAGCAGGGCGTCGAGGGCGTCGACCGCCTCGTCGTGGTCGTCGGTGGTCAGCAGTGCCGCGCAGGCGGCCAGGCGCGGCATCAGCAGGCCCTCCCGGGCGTCTCCGGTGAGGGCGATCCGTGCCAGCTTCCGGGCCTTGTCCGCGCCCTCCCCCACCGTGGCGAGCTGCCAGGCGCGGGCGCCCGCCTGGGCCGGGGACACCGGGCGGTCGGGCAACGGAGGCACCTCGGGGACCATCGGCTCGTCGTCGTCCTGGGGGGTGGCCAGCCAGAACAGTGCGACCAGTTCCTCACGGTCGGTGGGCCCGGCGACCGGCAGGGTCTCGCCCGCGGTGCGGCGCGCCCACTCGCTGTTGCCCCGGGCGAACCCCAGGTCGATGGCGCGGGAGCACAACCCCACGTCCTGCGGCGGGAGTTCGGTGGTCGCGGCGCTGCGGACCAGTTCGCCCAGGCGCCGGTCGCTGGCTTCCGGTCGGGCGACGGCCTCGACCGCGGCCAGTTCCAGCGTCAGCCGGCTGCGGGCGCGGTCGTCGAGGGGTTCTCGCAGGGCGCGGGACAGGCAGGCGCAGGCGCGGTGATGGTCCTCCCTGCGCAGCGCGGCGGCGAAGCTGCGGCGCAGCAGGGGCACGACCCAGGGCGTGCCGAGCTGCGGTGAGCGCAGCACCAGATGGGCGATGTCCTCGTCGTTGGCGCCGGAGCCGTGGGCGAGTTGGGCCGCGCGGGAGTACAGGTCGGCGCGCTCGGCGGCGGGCATGTCCTCGATGACGCGCGCCTTGGAGGCGGGGAAGCGGATGTGCACCTTGTCGCCGACGGAGACGGTCAGGCCGACGCTTTCCAGCAGGGTGCGGATGCGGTCCTCCGGCATGGTGCGGGAGCCGGCGAGGGCGCGGACCCTGGGGAAGTCGAGCAGGTCGCCGCAGACGGCCAGGGCCCGCAGGACGGCGCTCGCCTCGGTGGGCAGGCCGTCGAGGGCGCGCACGGTGTGGTCGCCGACGACGCCGGCGGTCAGGGCGTGCAGTTCGGGCAGTCGGTGGGCGACCGGGGCCAGGCCGAGGTCGGTGAACTCGCGCAGCACGTCCCGCAGGACGGCCGGGTTCCCGGCGGTGGCGGAGGTCAGCGCGGCCACGAACTCCTCGTCGCCGGGGACGCCGCAGCACGCGCGGACGGTGGCCGCGACGCCCCGGTCGGTGAGCGGCGGCACCACGACGCGCTGGACGGGGGCGGCGGTCCGGGACGTCGGGCCGGCGTCCCCGTCGGGGACGAGGGCCGCGCCGCAACTGCTGGCGAGGACCGCGAGCGGGACCTGCGGGCCGAGGCGGCGCAACAGGGCCCCGAGCCAGTTCCGCGAGGCCGGGTCCAGCCACTGGACGTCCTCGATCGCGATCAGGGCGGGTGCGGTACGGGCGGCGCGCAGCACCTGGTCGATCCCGGGCGGTGGTTGGTGGTCGTCGGGGCCGATCAGCGCGTCCTGGACGGCGTCGTCGACGTCGGGCAGGGCAGCCAGGAGTTGCAGGACCGCGCCGTGCCTCAACTCCCGTTCGGCGGGGGTTGCCTGGGCCCGCAGGACGTGCAGGCCGTCGTGCCCGGCGCGGCACGCGCCCCAGTGGACCAGGGCGTTCTGGGCGTGGCCCGGCCGTCCGGTGAGGGTGAGGACCGCGCCGGCGCCCTGGCCGAGGCGGTGCAGGAGGTCGCGGATGAGTCGCTGCTCCCGGCCGCATTCGAGCAGCATGGTGGGATCGCCGTGAGCGTCCGGTGGGCACTGCGGCTTGCAGGTGATCGGATCGTTCCGCGCCTTGCTCCGGTGCACCGCTACCTCTCGTCCTGTTCGTCTCAACCGCGGCCGCGTGCCTGGGAGACCCAGGCCGGCGACTGTGGGCCGAAGGTGATCCTGGTCTCCAGTACGGCGGACAGCTCCGTCCGGCCGGCGACCCCCAACTTCCGGTAGACGCTGGTGAGATGCGTTTCGATGGTCCGTACGGTGACGAACAGGGTCTCGGCGATGTCACGGTTGCTGACGCCGGTTCTCGCCAGGTCTGCCACCGTGCGTTCCATCCCGGTGAGCATGTCCAGCGGTGAGGTGGCCATTCTGCGGACCCGGCCGCCGGCGCTCACCAGCAGCTTCCGGGCCGTGTCGCCGAGGGACACGGCGCCGCAGCGCTGGGCCAGGTCGGCGGCGGCGCGCAGGTGTTCGCGGGCGGCGCGCTGGTCGTCGGCCTGCAAGTGGGCGTTTCCCAGGAGGAGTTCGGCGCGGGCCTCCATGCCGCGGGCCGGTGAGTCGGCGAGCAGGGCGACCGCCTCCGTGAGGTGCTCGATGCCGGCGCCGTCGGGCCGGGCGACGCCGTGTGCCATGCGGGCCAGGCCCAGGCTGCTGGTGGTGCCCCAGCGCTCGGCCGACTCCAGGCCGAACGCGGCCAGTTCCCGCGCCTGGCCGTGCCGGTCGAGCACGGCCGACAGCACCGCGGCCTCGGCCCACCACGGCACGAACGCCGCGTTGCTGACCCGGGTCTCCTCCAGGGACCGGCCGCAGGTGAGGAAGACGGTGAGGGCGCCGTGCAGGTCGCCGCGGGCCCAGCGGGCGTGGGCCCGGGCCATCAGGTACCAGTGGTACTCGATGACGAAGCGTTCGAGCCGGTCGCGGGTGATGCCGTCAAGGACCCGTTCGGCCCGCTCGGGCTCGCCGCGGTCGACGAGTGCGGTGGCCAGGGCGACGCGGGGCAACACGGCGCTGTCGCCCCAGCGTTCCTCGCCGATGATCTCCATCGCGGTCTGGGCGTCGGCGAGGGCGTCGGGGAAGGCGCCCACGTCGTGATGGAGCAGGGCGCGGGTGGAGAGCGCCAGGACGTAGGTCCAGACGGCCGCGTTGTCCTGGCCGTATTGGAGCATCAGGTCCAGCGCGTACTGGGCGTCGGTGATCTCGTCGGCGAGGGCCAGCGCGAAGGAGGCGGGGAGCAGCGACCAGGGTTCCCGTTCGACGCCGGGTGCGCGCAGTGCGCGCCGGGCCTGGTCGGCGGTGGCCCGGGCGTCCCGGCCGTCCATGGCGGTCAGCACGGTCGCCATGGTCAGCAGTTGCCGCTCGGCGGGGGTGTCGCCGGGCGGCGCGGTGAGCCGGGCCGCCCGTTCGCGGACGGTGCCGATGGTGGCCTTCTCGTCGGCGCCGACGATGAGAAGGGCGGACTCCACCAGGGTCCGCAGTTCCCGGTCGGCGGGGCCCGGTTCGGGGCCGAGCGCGGCCTCCAGTTCGTCGAGCGCCTCCGCCAGCATGCGCGCACCGGACGGGGACTCCTGCACGGCGAGGCAGGTGAAGCCGTACTGCACGGCGACCTGGGCGCGGGTGCGCACGTCGGTGCCGAGCGCGCGGGCCTCCTTGAGGAGGCGGATGGCCTCCGGCGGGTTGATCTCGGCGAGCGCGCGGGCCATGTGGATGCGCACCGCGACGTTGTCCGGCTCCACCTCCAGGACCCGGTAGAGGCAGCGCACGCCGGCCTCCGGTGCGCCGCGGCTCTCGGCCTGGGCAGCGGCGTCGCGCAGCACCCCGGCCATCCAGGGCTGGTCGAGCTCGGGGAGCAGCATCAGTTGGCCGGCGAGTTCCTCGGAGGGCCGGCCGGCGTCGCTGAGTAACAGTGCGGCGCCGGTGCGCAGTTCGGCGAGGGCGGGCGGGGCGATGTCGTCGAGCACGGCGGAGCGGACCACGTCGTGCACGAAGTCGATGCGGTCGGTGGCCAGGATGCCGGCCCGGCGGAGCACCAACAGGGCCTCGTCGGCGGTGGCGGCGGGGACGCCGGCGAGGGCGGCCAGCAGTTCGGTGCACTCCTCGCCCAGTACGGCGAGCGCGCGGGCGACGTCGCGTACCCAGGGCGGTCGGCCCGCCAACAGGCTGCGCACGGAGCGGGCGAGGACGTGACCGCCCACCTCGGCGGCGCGGCGCTCCCCGGCATCGTCCGGTACGACGCCCTCGGTGCGGAGTTCGTCGAGGAGGCGGGCGAGGGTCAGCGGGTTGCCTCCCGAGACGGCTCCGACGCGTTCGACGAAGGACGCGGCGGCCGGGCCGGGGAAGAACCGGCGGACCAACTCCCGTACGGCGTCCGGCCCGAGCGGGTCCAGCCCCAGGACGGTCGGGCGGCGCTGGGCTGTGAGGTCGGCGAGGACCGCGGGTGCGACCGGTTCGGCCTCGCTGCGCAGGGCCAGGACGACCAGCAGCGGCAGGTCCTCGGCGCGCCGCAGCAGGAAGTCGATCCAGGCCAGGGAGCGTTCGTCGCACCAGTGCACGTCGTCGAGGACGAGGACGAGCGGCCGTTCGGTCATCAGACGGGCGGCGAGCCAGTACAGGCCGTGCAGCACCGGGTAGGCGGCGGTGGCGGCGTCGTGGCCGGCGGGGTCGTCGGTGAGGGCGGGCAGGGCGCGCGCGGCCAGCCCCGTCAGCAGCGGCGAGTGCCGGGCCGCGTCATCGCTGAGGCCGAGCCCGCCGAGGAGTTCGCGGACGCCGCCGTATCCGGCGCCCGCGACGGTCTCGCCGCAGGTGCCGTGCAGGACGGTCATGCCGCGGCAGGCACCGCCGGCGGTGAAGGCCCGCAGCAGGCTGGTCTTGCCCATGCCGGCGGGGCCGTGCAGCAGTATCAGGCCGGCCCGTCCGGCGCGGGCGGCCTCGGCGTGCCGGGCGAGGGTACGCAGTTCCTCGTCCCGTCCCACCAGCGTGGTCAGTAAGCTGGGCGAACCGGGCTGATTCCGCGTCACGCGTTCCTCCACCTGGGGTGAGAACAGGAGCCGACCTCGCGCCGTCACTTCCAGGACCGTGGCGCCCCGGTTGCGCGCACGGCCGGACCGCCCGGGCGTCACTCTCGGAGCGTGCCAGCAGCACACTCAGTAATGCCCCACCACAAGATCATATGATGCTGTGCGGGGTGAACGGGACGGACCTGTCTGACATTTGACGGTCTCCGTACAGAATGTCGACGGTCCACCCGGTAAACGGAACGGGTCGTCCGCGCGCCAGGCGCCATGGACGCCTCCTCGCGGATCACCACGGCGCGGGTCATCGGGTGCCTGGCTTCGCCCGCCAGACACGTGGGATCCGTCCCGGCGCCGGCCGCTGCCGACTGCCGGGAATGGCGAATGCGGCCCGCTAACCGTGGGCGGTGAAGTGCTCGCGCAGCAGCCCGAGGACCTCCGCTGCGGCGGAGCTGACGAAGAAGTGACCGCCGGGGTAGACCCTGAGGTCGAAGGTCCCGGTGGTGTGGCCGCGCCACGCCTCGGCCTCGTCCAGGGTGGTCTTGGGGTCGCGGTCCCCGGTCAGGGCGGTCAGCGGCGCCCGGACCGTGACGTCCGGACCGCAACGGTAGGTCTCGATGGCCTGGTAGTCGCTGCGGATCGCGGGCAGGATCATCCGCAGGATCTCCTCGTCGCCGAGCAGCGCGGTGTCCGTCCCGGCGAGCAGCTTCAACTCCTCGACGATGCCGTCGTCGGACCGCTGGTGTACGGCCTCCTCGCGCACCCGCGCGGGAGCCCGACGGCCGGAGGCGAAGAGGTGGGCCAGTTCACCGCCCTCGGCCTCGAACCTGCGGGCCACCTCGAAGGCCAGGGTCGCGCCCATGCTGTGCCCGAAGAACGTGCTCGGCCGCTCCTTCAGCAGCGGCCGCAGCGCCTGGTACACCTGGTCGGCCAGGGCTCCGAGGTCACCGACGCCGGCCTCCTTGCGCCGGTCCTGACGTCCCGGGTACTGGATCGCGAACACCTCGGTGACCGAGGAGAGTTGGGCGGAAACGGGGAAGTAGAAGGAGGCCGAGCCGCCCGCGTGCGGGAAACAGAAGAGCCGGGTGGGGGCGTTTGGCGCCGGGTGGAAGCACCGGGCCCACAAGCTCTCCTCAGTAGGCGTCGTCATGGGGGGACCTCCTAGGGACGAACCGAGCGGCACACGCCTCCCGGCAACAGCGGCCGGACGCCTCGGCGGGGACCTGCCGCGACATCCCGGGTAGCGCACCGCCGCTGCGGCACGGACGCATGAGCACACCGTAACTCTGCGGCCCGCAACGGGTTTTCCGAGCCGCGGAATTCATTGGACATGATCGGACTGTGGGTGATTCCCTAGTTCTTTGCCTTTCTTCGGAAGAGGCCGGTAAGGGCCTCACGGTGGCCGGAACCGCACGTCCGGCCACCGCGCCGCGGCGTTCCCGCCGCGGAACCGCTCAGTTCAGCCCGAGTTCGTCGTCCAGCAAGGCGAACATGTCGTCATCGGTCGCCCCCTCGATGTCGAGGTCCTCGGTGCCGCCCGCGGACACCCCCGTGTGCCGCAGCTCGGCCCACTTGGCCTTGAGGACCTCCAGCCGGCCGGCCACCAACTGGTGCTCCCCCTCGTCGTCGAGGGACAGACCGGCGAGGATCGCCTCCAGGTTGTCGAGCGCCGCGAGCACCGAGCCCGCGCCCGTCGCCTCCTCGGTGACGAGGCAGCCGCGCAGATGCCTGACGACGTCCGTCGGCGTCGGGTAGTCGAACATCAGGGTGGCCGGCAGGCGCAGTCCGGTGGCCGCGTTGAGGCGGTTCCGGAACTCCACGGCGGTCAGCGAGTCGAAGCCCAGCTCCTGGAACTGCCGGTTCGCGCCGACCGCCGAACCGTCGGCGTGCCCGAGCACCACCGCGGCCTGCCCGCGCACCAGCGCGAGCAGCACCTCGTCCTGCTCCGCCGCGCCGAGCCCGGCGAGTTGCCGGGTGAGCGCGTCGGCGGAGGGCGCCGCACCGGCCGCCGCCGCGCGCCGCGCGGGCGCCCGGACCAGACCGCGCAGCAACGCCGGGACCTCCGCGAGCCCGCGGAACGCGGCGAAGTCCAGCCGCACCGGCACCATCAACGCTCGCTCGCCGGCCGTGGCCGCGTCATACAGCGCGAGCCCCTGCTCCACCGCGAGCGGCGGCATGCCGGCGCGCGCGAGCCGTTCGGCCTCGGCCTCCGACAGCGTCCCGGTCATGCCGCCGGCCCGGTCCCACGGACCCCACGCCAGCGCGACGCCCGGCAGTCCGGCCGCGCGGCGCTGCGCCATCAGCGCGTCCAGGAACGTGTTCGCCGCCGCGTAGTTGGCCTGCCCGGCACCGCCGAGCACACCGGCCGCGGACGAGAAGACCACGAAGCTCTCCAACGCCAGGCCGCGGGTGGCCTCGTGCAGATGCCAGGCGGCGTCCGCCTTCGGCCGCAGGACGGTGGCCACCCGCTCGGCGGTGAGCGAACCGATCACGCCGTCGTCCAACACGCCCGCCGTGTGCACGACCCCGGTGAGCGGATGCCCCTCCGGGACGGCGGCGATCAGCTCCGCGACCGCCTGCCGATCACCCACGTCGCAGGCCCGCACGGACACCTCGGCACCCAGCGCCTCCAGATCGGCCACCAACTTCTCGGCCCCGTCGGCCGCGAGCCCGCTGCGGCTGGCGAGGACCAGGCTCCGCACGCCCCGCTCGGCAACGAGATGCCGGGCCAGCAGTCCGCCCAGACCGCCGGTGCCACCGGTGATCAGCACGGTGCCGGACCGCCGGTTCGTCTCCTCCGCGGGCTCGTCGGCAGCCGACTCCTCGACGGCGGGCGAGCCGATGGCCTCCGGCGCGGCGGCCCGGGCCAGCCGGGCGGCCTTCAACGCCGTGCCGCGGAGGGCGAGTTGCGGCTCGGTTGTGGTGGCCAGGAGGGATGAGGTGAGGAGGGCGGAGGTGGTTGCGGTGCCTGTGCCTGTGCCGGCATGCGCCGTTGGGTCGAGGTCGATCAGGCCGAAGCAGCCGGGGTTCTCCGACTGTGCGGATCGAACGAGGCCCCAGACGGCCGAGGCCGCCAGGTCGGCGATTCCGCTCCCGTCCACGGACACCGCGCCGCTGGTCACGAACACCAACCGCGCCCCGGCGAACCGGTCATCCGCCAACCACTGCTGAATCTGCTCCAACACCCGTGCCGTGTTCTCCCGCACGGCGTCGAGCACGTCCGCGGAGCCCTCCTGGGCCAAGATGCCCGTGATCGGGGCGAGAACCACGTTCGGCACGGGGTCCTCGGACGCGGCAAGCGCCTTGAGGCCGCCGGGTTCCGCGACCACGGCCAGGGTGTCCGCGAGCGCCTCGGCGAGACCGAAGGAGTCGCTTCCGACAAGGGCGACGGAGACCGGCGAGGGCGAGGCCGAGACCGGGATCTCCGTCCAGTCGACGTGGAACAGGGAGTCCTGGAACGCGCCGCTTCCGCCGTCGGCGGCTCGGAGTTGTTCCGGAGTGACGGTGCGGGTGCGGAGGGAGTCGATGGAGATGACGGGTTCGCCCGCCGAATCCACCGCACTCACCGACACCGCCCCCTCACCAACAGGCGCCAACCGCACCCGCAACACCGAAGCACCCCCCGCAAACAACGACACCCCCTCCCACGAGAACGGCAACGCAGCCCCACCACCAACCGGCCCACCCCCCAAAGCAGCAAGCAACGACCCATGCAAAGCCGCATCCAACAACGCCGGATGACAACCAAACCCCGCCACCCCACCGGCCTCCACAACCACCTCCGGCAACGCAACCTCAGCGAACAACTCCTCACCACGCCGCCACACCGCACGCAACCCACGGAACACCGGCCCATAGTCGAACCCCGCCTCCGCAAACACCTCATAACAACCAACAGCATCCACGGACACAGCACCCTCAGGCGGCCACACCGCACCAAGAGCAGCATCCCTCGGAGCGACAACTGACGTGTCGGAAGGAGCCAACAGACCCGTCGCATGCTGCGACCAAACCGTCCCACCCGCGCCACCATCCGGGACATCTGGCGCCGAATACACCCCAACCACACGACGACCCAACTCATCCAACTCCCCCACCACAACCTGAACCCGCACCCCACCACGCTCCGGCAACACCAACGGAGCCGCCAACGTCAACTCCTCAACCCGCTCACACCCCACACCCTCACCCGCACACAACACCATCTCCAACAACCCCGTACCCGGAACCACCACACGCCCCATCACCACGTGATCACCCAACCACCCATGCGACCCCAACGACACACGCCCCGTAAACAACACCCCACCACCAGAAGCCACCTCCACCGCCGCACCCAACAACGGATGCCCCGCCACACCAAGCCCCACAGCACGCACATCACCACCACCAACCAACCGCCCCACCGGCCAAAACCACTCCCGCTGGAACGCATACGTCGGCAACTCCACCCACCCCGCACCCACACCAGCGAAGAAGTCCCGCCAGTCCGCGACGAGTCCGCGAGTGTGGAGGTGGGCCCGGGCCGCGAGCACCGCCGACTCCTCGTCACGATCCTTCCGCAGGACCGGAACGGCCACGGCTTCTCCCGCGAGGGACTGTTGGGCCAGGGCGGACAGGACACCGTCGGGTCCCAGCTCCACGAAGGTCCGCACTCCCTCGGCTTCGAGGGTGGTGACGCCGTCGGCGAAACGGACGGCTTCCCGGACGTGCCGGACCCAGTACTCCGCCGTGCACAACTCATCGGCCGAGGCCAGTCCGCCAGTCAGATTCGACACGACGGGAATCGACGGAGCGGAGTAGGACAACTCCTCGGCAACAGCCCGGAAATCATCCAACATCGGATCCATCAACGGCGAGTGGAACGCATGCGACACCTGGAGACGACTGGTGCGGCGCCCCTCGTCGGCGAAGTGTTGTGCCACGCCCCGCACGTCCTCGTCAGTGCCGGAGATGACCACGGAGGTAGGACCATTGACGGCGGCGATGGACAGGCCATCGGACAGGTACGGAACCACCTCCTCCTCGGCAGCCTGAACCGCAACCATCGCCCCACCAGACGGCAACGCCTGCATCAACGACGCACGCGCCACCACCAAACGGCAAGCGTCCTGAAGCGTCAACACCCCGGCGACATGCGCCGCAGCAACCTCACCAATGGAGTGACCCGCCACGAAGTCCGGCCGCACACCCCAACTCTCCACCAACCGATACAACGCCACCTCAACCGCGAACAAGGCCGGCTGCGCCCAACCCGTCTCATTCAACGCATCGGCATCCCCACCCCACATCACCTCACGCATACCGAACGAGGGAGACGAACCGAGAAGCTCCTCGTCCAACAGCTCGATCACGGAGTCCAATGCCTGCGCGAACACCGGGAACCGGCCATACAACTCACGCCCCATCCCCACACGCTGCGAACCCTGACCCGAGAACAACACGGCCGAACTGCCGCTCGCCACCGAGTCGGAGACCACGGACGGATCGGGCGCACCGAGGGCCAGGGCACCCAGGGCGGCAACGGGGTTCGTGTTGTCACTGACGAGCAGGACCGCACGGTGGTCGAACAGCGAACGCGTGGCAGCCAGCGAGTGGCCGATGTCCACCGAGCGCAGGCCGGGCCGGGCCAGCAAGGAGTCACGGAGACGGGCGGCCTGGTCGCGCAGGGCCTCGGGCGTCTTTCCGGACAGCACCCACGGCACCAAGTCGGGCTCCGTAGCGCCGCTTTCCGTCACCGGACGGTCGGCGCCGCTCTCCGGCTGTTCCAGGATGACGTGGGCGTTGGTGCCACTGATACCGAACGAGGAGACACCGGCGCGGCGGGCCCTCCCCGTCTCCGGCCAGGCGGTCTGCTCGGTGAGCAACTCGACGGCGCCCGCGTCCCAGTCGACGTGCGAGGACGGCGCGTCGACGTGCAGGGTCTGCGGAACCACTCCGTGTCGCATCGCCAGGACCATCTTGATGATGCCGGCGACGCCCGCGGCGGCCTGGGTGTGTCCGATGTTGGACTTGACCGAGCCGAGCAGCAGCGGGTGCTCGGAGTCGCGGTCGCGACCGTAGGTGGCGATGAGTGCCTGGGCCTCGATCGGGTCACCGAGCGTCGTCCCGGTGCCGTGCGCCTCGACCACATCCACATCACCCGTGGACAGCCCACCACTCGCCAACGCCTGGCGAATCACGCGCTGTTGGGACGGACCGTTGGGAGCCGTCAGACCGTTGGACGCACCGTCCTGGTTGACGGCCGAGCCGCGCACCACGGCCAGGATCTGGTGACCGTTGCGGACCGCGTCGGACTGGCGCTCCAGCACCAACATGCCCACGCCCTCGGACCACCCCACACCATCAGCGGCCTCGGCGAACGCCTTGGAACGGCCGTCCGGAGCCAACCCCCGCTGACGCGAGAACTCCACGAACGTGCCTGGTGTCGACATCACCGTCACACCGCCGGCCAGGGCGAGAGTGCACTCGCCGGCTCGGAGTGCCTGAGCCCCCAAGTGCAGGGCGACCAGGGAGGAGGAACAGGCGGTGTCCACGGTGACGGCCGGGCCCTCGAAGCCGAAGGTGTACGAGACGCGACCGGAGGCCACACTGCCCGCACTCCCCTGCCCCTGGAACCCCTCAAACTCCCTACCGCCCAACATGCTTCCGTAATCGCCATACATCACACCGGCGAACACGCCCGTCTGACTACCGCGCAGGGACACCGGATCAATACCGGCCCGCTCGATCGCCTCCCACGACGACTCCAACAACAGACGCTGCTGCGAATCCGTCGCCAACGCCTCCCGCGGACTCATCCCGAAGAAACCCGGATCGAACTCCCCCGCCTCATGCAGGAACCCACCACTACGCGTGTAAGACGTCCCGAAGTGCTCGGGGTCCGGGTCGTAGAGGCTGTCCACGTCCCAACCGCGATTGGTCGGGAACGAAGTGATCGCATCCGCCCCCTCGCTCACCAGACGCCACAGATCCTCAGGCGAAGCAACACCACCCGGGAAGCGGCACGCCATCCCCACCACCACGATCGGATCGTCGACCGCCGGCGGCAGCGACTGAACCGGCACCTGAGGCTGACTGTCGATCCCGCCGAACAACTCATCGTGCAGATGATCCGCCAGGGCATCGGTGTTGGGGTAGTCGAAGACGAGTGTTGCGGTCAGGCGCAGGCCCGTTGCCGTGCTCAGGCGGTTGCGCAGTTCCACGGCCGTGAGCGAGTCGAAGCCGAGGTCACGGAAGTGTGCCGTGGTGTCCACGGAGGCCGGGTCGGCGTGGCCCAGGACCAGGGCCGACTGGGTGCGGACCAGGTCGAGGAGTTCCTGCCGGCGTTCGTCGGGCGTGCGCCCGGCCAGACGGTTGACGAGCCCGGCGACGGTCGCGGAACCGCCGGCCGCCGTACGGCGCGTGCGGGTCCGCACCAGTCCGCGCAGGATCGCCGGCACCTCGGCCTGTGCGGAGAGTGCCCCGAAGTCGAGCCGGACCGGAGCGATCAGCGGCACACCCTGCGCGGGCTCTTGGCTGAGGGCGAGTGCCGCGTCGAACAGGGCCAGGCCCTGTTCCGTGGAGAGCGGCGGCACGCCGGAGCGGGCGAGCCGGTCGGCCTCGGCATCCGTCAGCGTGCCGGTCATTCCGCCGGACTGGTCCCACGGGCCCCAGGCCAGCGACAGGCCGGGCAGGCCCGCCGCACGGCGCTGTGTCATCAGGGCGTCCAAGAAGGCGTTCCCCGCTGCGTAGTTGGCCTGGCCGGCACCGCCGAACACGCCCGCGACGGAGGAGAAGGCGACGAACGCAGCCAGGTCGAGATCGCGGGTGGCCTCGTGCAGATGCCAGGCGGCGTCCGCCTTCGGCCGCAGGACGGTGGCCAGCCGCTCGGGGGTGAGCGAGCCGATCATGCCGTCGTCCAGCGTGCCCGCCGTGTGTACGACCGCCGTCAGCGGGTGTTCGTCCGCGATGCCGGCGACGAGCGCCGCCACGGCGTCCCGGTCGGACATGTCGCATGCCTGGACGGTCACTTCTGCGCCGTGGGCCGTCAGTTCCGCCACCAGCTCCGTGGAACCGGGGGCGTCGGGACCGCGCCTGCTGACGAGCAGGAGGTGGCTGACGCCGTACTCGTCGACGAGGTGCCGTGCGAACTGTGCGCCGAGGCCGCCGGTGCCACCGGTGATCAGGACCGTTCCGTCGGTGTTCCAACCGTCGCGGGCCGTCGTGTCGTCAGTACCGGTGACGGCGTCGGACGGTTCAGTGGGCGGCGCCAGGCGGCTCAGCCTCGCGGCATGGAGTTGCCCGTCACGCAGGAGCAACTGCGGCTCGTCGGAACCGAGGGCCGCCGCGAGGGCGGCCGCGGATGCCTGGGACCCATCGAGGTCGATCAGGCCGAAGACGCCGGGGTGTTCGGTCTGGGCCGAGCGCACCAGGCCCTGAACTGCCGCCGCCGCGGCATCCTCGCCGTCGGCCGCACCTCGGGTGACGAAGACCAGGCGAGCGTCCGCGCAACGTGCGTCGGCCAGCCACGTCTGGATCGTTTGCAGGGCATCGGCCGTGAGCCGGTGAGCGGCGTCGATGGTCGCGTCGTCATCCTGGGCGGTGACTGCAACCAGCACGATGCCGGGTACGGAATCCTCGGGGTTGGCCGCGGTCAACGCATCGAGGGTCTCGTGCTTCTCCACGGTTGCGCCGGGGCGGCTCAACTCGTGGGCGAGCCGCAGCGGATCGGGACCAAGGATCGCGATGGCCTGGGCTGCCTGGCCCGCCCGTTCCGCCGAGATCTCCGGCAGCGCGGTCCAGCGGACGCCGAAGAGCGCATCTCGCAGGCGATCGTCGGCGCCGCCGAACTGCTCGTTGGTCACGGTGCGGGTGCGGAGGGAGTCGATGGAGATGACGGGTTCGCCCGCCGAATCCACCGCACTCACCGACACCGCCCCCTCACCAACAGGCGCCAACCGCACCCGCAACACCGAAGCACCCCCCGCAAACAACGACACCCCCTCCCACGAGAACGGCAACGCAGCCCCACCACCAACCGGCCCACCCCCCAAAGCAGCAAGCAACGACCCATGCAAAGCCGCATCCAACAACGCCGGATGACAACCAAACCCCGCCACCCCACCGGCCTCCACAACCACCTCCGGCAACGCAACCTCAGCGAACAACTCCTCACCACGCCGCCACACCGCACGCAACCCACGGAACACCGGCCCATAGTCGAACCCCGCCTCCGCAAACACCTCATAACAACCAACAGCATCCACGGACACAGCACCCTCAGGCGGCCACACCGCACCAAGAGCAGCATCCCTCGGAGCGACAACTGACGTGTCGGAAGGAGCCAACAGACCCGTCGCATGCTGCGACCAAACCGTCCCACCCGCGCCACCATCCGGGACATCTGGCGCCGAATACACCCCAACCACACGACGACCCAACTCATCCAACTCCCCCACCACAACCTGAACCCGCACCCCACCACGCTCCGGCAACACCAACGGAGCCGCCAACGTCAACTCCTCAACCCGCTCACACCCCACACCCTCACCCGCACACAACACCATCTCCAACAACCCCGTACCCGGAACCACCACACGCCCCATCACCACGTGATCACCCAACCACCCATGCGACCCCAACGACACACGCCCCGTAAACAACACCCCACCACCAGAAGCCACCTCCACCGCCGCACCCAACAACGGATGCCCCGCCACACCAAGCCCCACAGCACGCACATCACCACCACCAACCAACCGCCCCACCGGCCAAAACCACTCCCGCTGGAACGCATACGTCGGCAACTCCACCCACCCCGCACCCACACCAGCGAAGATGCCGGTCCAGTCGATCCTCGTGCCCGAGGCGTGCAGTTGGGCCAGTGCCGCGAGCGCTGCCGGCTCCTCGGGGCGGTCCTTCCGCAGCAGCGGCACCGTGAGCGAGGGTTCCGTCAGGCACCGTCCCACCATGGCGGCGAGGACGCCGTCCGGCCCGAGCTCCAGGAACGTCCGCACACCCTCAGCCTCCAGGCACCGCACACCCTCCGCGAAACGCACCGCCTCCCGAACATGCCGCACCCAATACCCCGCCGAGCACAACTCATCCGCCGAGGCCAGTCCGCCGGTCAGATTCGACACGACGGGAATCGACGGAGCGGAGTAGGACAACTCCTCGGCAACAGCCCGGAAATCATCCAACATCGGATCCATCAACGGCGAATGGAACGCATGCGACACCTGGAGACGACTGGTGCGGCGCCCCTCGTCGGCGAAGTGTTGTGCCACGCCCCGCACGTCCTCGTCAGTGCCGGAGATGACCACGGAGGTAGGACCATTGACGGCGGCGATGGACAGGCCATCGGACAGGTACGGAACCACCTCCTCCTCGGCAGCCTGAACCGCAACCATCGCCCCACCAGACGGCAACGCCTGCATCAACGACGCACGCGCCACCACCAAACGGCAAGCGTCCTGAAGCGTCAACACCCCGGCGACATGCGCCGCAGCAACCTCACCAATGGAGTGACCCGCCACGAAGTCCGGCCGCACACCCCAACTCTCCACCAACCGATACAACGCCACCTCAACCGCGAACAAGGCCGGCTGCGCCCAACCCGTCTCATTCAACGCATCGGCATCCCCACCCCACATCACCTCACGCATACCGAACGAGGGAGACGAACCGAGAAGCTCCTCGTCCAACAGCTCGATCACGGAGTCCAATGCCTGCGCGAACACCGGGAACCGGCCATACAACTCACGCCCCATCCCCAAACGCTGCGAACCCTGACCCGAGAACAACACGGCGCAACGGCCCGAACGGCTCCGGTCGACGACGGCAGCAGGGTCTTCGTCACCGGCCGCGACAGCCGCCAACGCCCGGACCGCATCGGCGGGGTCGGCCGCAAGCACCACCGCTCGGTGATCGAAGACCGAACGGCCCATGGCCAGGGACATGCCCACATCGGCCAGGCCGAGGTCCGACCGTTCCTCCATCGAGGACAGCAGCTTCGCTGCCTGGGCCCGTAGCGCCTCCGAGGTCTTGCCGGACAGTACCCACGGCACCACGGCCGGCTCCACGGTGGCGTCCGATGCCAACGGACGTCGCACGCCCGCCGGCTGTTCCAGGATCAGATGGGCATTCGTCCCGCTGATGCCGAACGAGGAGACACCGGCGCGCCGGGCCCTCCCCGTCTCCGGCCAGGCGGTCTGCTCGGTCAGCAGCTCCACCGCGCCCTCGGACCACTCCACGTGCGAGGACGGCGCGTCGACATGCAGGGTCCGCGGCACCACACCGTGCCGCATCGCCAACACCATCTTGATCACGCCGGCGACACCAGCCGCCGCCTGCGTGTGCCCGATGTTGGACTTGATCGAGCCCAGCAGCAGCGGGTTCTCAGGATCGCGGTCACGACCGTAGGTGGCGATCACGGCCTGGGCCTCGATCGGGTCGCCCAGCGTCGTGCCCGTCCCATGCGCCTCGACCACATCCACCTCACCCACAGACAAGCCACCACTCGCCAACGCCTGGCGAATCACGCGCTGTTGGGACGGACCGTTGGGAGCCGTCAGACCGTTGGACGCACCGTCCTGATTAACCGCCGAACCACACACCACAGCCAGGATCTGATGACCGTTACGGACCGCGTCGGACTGGCGCTCCAGCACCAGCATGCCCACGCCCTCGGCCCAGCCGACCCCGTCAGCCGCGTCCGCGAACGCCTTGCACCGCCCATCGGGCGACAGTCCCCGCTGCCGGGCGAAGTCCACGAACACCGCCGGCGTCGACATCACCGTCACACCACCGGCCAACGCCAACGAGCACTCACCACTGCGCAACGCCTGCATCGCCCAGTGCATCGCCACCAACGACGACGAACACGCCGTATCCACCGTCACCGCCGGACCCTCCAAGCCCAGCGTGTAGGCCACCCGACCCGACGCCAGACTCGGCGAACTCCCACTGCCCTGAAAACCCTCGAACTCCGGACTCGCCAACATCGCGCTGTAATCGCTGTACATCACACCGGCAAACACACCCGTCTGACTACCGCGCAACGACACCGGATCAATACCAGCCCGCTCAACCGCCTCCCACGACGACTCCAACAACAGACGCTGCTGCGAATCCGTCGCCAACGCCTCCCGCGGACTCATCCCGAAGAAACCCGGATCGAACTCCCCCGCCTCATGCAGAAACCCACCGGAACGGGTGTAGGACGTGCCGACGTGCTCGGGGTTCGGGTCGTAGAGGTTGTCCAGGTCCCAACCGCGGTTGGTCGGGAAAGCGGACACCGCGTCCAGGCCGTCCGTGACCAGTTTCCACAGGTCGTCCGGCGAGGTGACGCCGCCGGGGTAGCGGCAGGCCATGCCGACGATCACGATCGGATCGTCCGCGACCGCCGTGGCGACCCGCGCCACCGTCGTCATCTCGGCGTCCGTGCCCAGCAGTTCGTCCAGGAGGTAGGAGACCAGGGTGTCGATGGTCGGGTAGTCGAAGACCAGGGTGGCGGGCAGCCGGAGGCCCGTGACGGTGTTCAGGCGGTTCCGCAGTTCGACCGAGGTGAGGGAGTCGAAGCCCAACTCGCGGAAGGCGCGGCCGGCGTCGACGTCGCCGCCGGTCGCATGGCCGAGGACCAGCGCGACCTGGCCGCGCACGAGGTCCAGGAGGATCTCGTGCCGTTCGAGCGGGCTCAGGCTGGTGAGCCGTTCCCGCAGGTTGGTGGCGGTTGCCGAATCGGCGGCGGCCGTGCGGCGCGAGCGGCTGCGGATCAACGACCGGAGCAGCGGCGGGACTTCGCCCTGGGCACGCAGCGCCGGCAGGTCCAGGCGTGCGGGAACGACGGTGGCGTCACCGGTGGCCAGGGCGGCGTCGAAGAGGGCGAGACCCTGTTCCGCCGAGAGCGGTGGCACTCCGGATCGCGCCAGGCGGTCCGCGTCGGTCTCGGCGAGCATGCCGGAGCCGTCTCCCGCCAGCTCCCACGGGCCCCAGGCCAGCGACAGCGCGGGCAGGCCCTCGGCCCGCCGCCGGACCATGAGCCCGTCCAAGAAGGCGTTGCCGGCCGCGTAGTTGGCCTGACCGGAGTTGCCGAAGACGCCCGCGACGGACGAGAAGACGATGAACGCGTCCAGGGCGAGATCCCGGGTGGCCTCGTGCAGATACCAGACGGCATCCACCTTCGGCCGCAGCACAGCGGCCAGCCGCTCCGGGGTCAGCGCGCCGACCATCCCGTCGTCCAGCACACCCGCCGCATGGATCACCGACGACACCGCATGCGCCGCGACCAGCTCCGCGACGGCGGCCCGGTCGGTCACATCACACGCGACCACCTCCGCCCGCGCACCCACCTCCGCCAACTCGGCCACCAACTCAAGCGCACCCTCGGCCCGTTCACCACGACGACTGACCAACAGCACATCCCGCACCCCATGCTCAGCCACCACATGCCGAGCCACCACCGCACCCAGACCACCCGTACCACCAGTGATCAGAACCGAGCCCGCGCCGCTGAACGTCACACCAGCGCCTGCATCAACGTCGGCTGCGGCCTCTGTGACTGGCCGGCGGGTCAGGCGCGCGGCCTGTAGGTCGCCCTGGTGGGTCCGCAACTGTGGCTCGTCGCTGGCCAAGGCGGCCAGTGGGAGCGACGTGGGGGCGTGCGGGTCGAGGTCGAGCAGGGCGAAACAGCCGGGGTTCTCCGACTGCGCCGAGCGCACCAGACCCCACACCGCGGCGGCGGCCACGTCCTCGCCGGTCGTCGCGCCTCGGGTCACGAAGACGAACTTCGTGTCCGCGAAGGCCGGTTGCTCCAACCGGGCCTGCACGAGTGTCAGGGCGCGGCGGGCGAGGTCGTGGACGTCCTCCGGAACGGAGGACGGAGCTGAGGTCGACTCGTCAGCACCGGGCCGGCCGGGTGCGACGAGGGGCAGCACGAGCACCGCGGGAGCCGGTTCCATGGTCGACGGCAGCGTCGCGTGGACGTCGACGTCCGCACCCGCTGCGCGGAGGGTTGCGGCGAGGTCGATGCCGTCCTCGCCGACGATCGTCACCGGGATGCCTGTGGGTGTCCCGTCGTCCGACTGCGTCGCGGGGTGCGGCGCCGTGGTCCAGTCCAGGCGGAACAGGGCTTCGCGGGCGAGGGTCGCCAGGGGGCTGAGGGCCTCCGCCGAGACGGTGCGCAGGGTGAGGGCCTGTACCGAGGCGACGGGTGCACCCGTGGCGTCGGCGAGGGCCAATGTGAGTGTTCCGTCGGTGTCTTGGCGGAGCCGGACGCGGACGGACGAGGCGCCGGAGGCGGCCAGGGAAACGCCGTGCCAGGCGAACGGCACGCTGCCGGTCCGTGGCGCCTGCGTGTCCGGGGCGACGAGCCAGGCGGCGTGCAGGCCGGCGTCGAGCAGCGCCGGGTGCAGCCCGAACTCCTCGGCGTCGGACCGGCCGGCCTCCGGCAGGGCGACCTCGGCGTAGACCTCGCCGTCGCGCCGCCATGCCGCTCGCAGGCCCTGGAAGGCGGGCCCGTAGTCGAATCCTTCGACGGCGCGCGACGCGTAGAAGTCCGCGAGGTCAACGGGTTCGGCGTGGGTCGGTGGCCAAGTCGTGGCGTCGAAGGGGACGGTGGTCGCGGCCGGCAGGCCGGTGGCGAGGACGCCGGTGGCGTGCTGGGTCCACGGCGAGTTCCCGGTGTGTTCGGGGCGCGAGTGGATGGTGAGGGTGCGGCGGCCGGCGGCGTCGGCGACGCCCACCCGGACCTGGGCCCGGACCGCCCCGCGCTCCGGCAGGACGAGCGGTGCGGCCAGGGTCAACTCCTCGACGTGATCGCAGCCGACCTCATCACCGGCCCGCAGTGCGAGTTCCAGGAGCGCGGTGCCCGGCAGCAGTGCCTGGCCCATGACGGCGTGGTCGGCCAGCCACGGGTGGGACTGCAACGAGAGGCGGCCGGTCAGCAACGTGCCCTCGTCCTCGGCGAGTTCGACGATGCCGTTGAGGAGGGGGTGACTGGCTCCGGTGATGCCGATGGCGGCGGCGTCCACGGTCCCGCGGCCGCCGGCCGGCCAGAACGGCCGGTGTTGGAACGCGTACGTCGGCAGGCTCACCGGGCGTGCGCCGGCCGGGGCCAGGAAGGTGGTCCAGTCGATCGGCGTACCGGTGGCGTGGAGCCGGCCGAGCGCGGTGAGCAGGGCACGTTCCTCGGACGTGTTCCGGCGGAGGGCGGGGAGGGTGACGCTCTCGTCGGTGAGCGTCTCCCTCGCCATGGCGGCGAGGACGCCGTCCGGCCCGAGCTCCAGGAACGTCCGCACCCCCTCAGCCTCCAGACACCGCACACCCTCCGCGAAACGCACCGCCTCCCGAACATGCCGCACCCAATACCCCGCCGAGCACAACTCATCCGCCGAAGCCAACCCACCCGTCAGATTCGACACGACGGGAATCGACGGAGCGGAGTAGGACAACTCCTCGGCAACAGCCCGGAAATCATCCAACATCGGATCCATCAACGGCGAGTGGAACGCATGCGACACCCGCAACCGCGTCACCCTACGCCCCTCCGCCTCAAAGACACCCGCGACCCCCAGAACGGCATCCTCCACACCCGAAACCACCACAGCAGTAGGCCCGTTGACCGCAGCGATCGACACCTCACCAGACAGGCGCGGCACGACCTCCTCCTCGGCGGCCTGAACCGCAACCATCGCCCCACCAGACGGCAACGCCTGCATCAACGACGCACGCGCCACCACCAAACGGCACGCATCCCGCAAGGTGAACACCCCGGCGACATGCGCCGCAGCAACCTCACCAATGGAGTGACCCGCCACGAAGTCCGGCCGCACACCCCAACTCTCCACCAACCGATACAACGCCACCTCAACCGCGAACAAGGCCGGCTGCGCCCAACCCGTCTCATTCAACGCATCGGCATCCCCGCCCCACATCACCTCACGCACACCAACCACGGACGACACACCAGACAGATCGCCGTCCAACAGCTCGATCACGGAGTCCAGGGCCCGGGCGAACACCGGGAACCGGTCGTACAACTCACGCCCCATCCCCAAACGCTGCGAACCCTGACCCGAGAACAGCACGGCGCAACGGCCCGTGCGGGCTTGGCCGGTGAGGGCCGAGGGGTCTGGTTCGTCCGCCGCGATGGCGGAGAGGGCCCGGGTCGCCTCGTCGTGGTCAGCACGCAGGACGACGGCCCGGTGGGCGAAGTGCGAGCGCTGGGTGGCGAGGGAGAGGGCGACGTCGACGGGGGCGAGGTCGGGGTGTTGTTGGATGTGCGCGTGCAGGCGTGCGGCCTGGTCGCGCAGGGCTTCCGGGGTCTTGCCCGAGAGCGTCCACGGGACCACCGGGACCACGGTCGGCTCCGGAGCGACTGCCTGTTCCGCTGCCTCGGGGCGCGGCGCGATCGCCGGCTGTTCCAGGATGACGTGGGCGTTGGTGCCGCTGATGCCGAACGAGGAGACACCGGCCCGCCTGGCCCTCCCCGTCTCCGGCCAGGCCGTCTGCTCGGTCAGCAGCTCGACCGCGCCGGCGTCCCAATCGACGTGCGTGGAGGGTTCGGTGATGTTCAGGCTGCGCGGCAGCATGCCGTGTCGCATCGCGAGCACCATCTTGATAACGCCGGCGACGCCGGCCGCGGCCTGGGTGTGCCCGAGGTTGGACTTGATCGAACCCAGCAGCAGCGGGTGCTCGGGGTCGCGGTCCTGGCCGTAGGTGGCGATGAGTGCCTGGGCCTCGATGGGGTCGCCGAGCGTCGTGCCGGTGCCGTGCGCCTCGACCACGTCCACGTCACCCGTGGACAGGCCGCCACTGGCCAACGCCTGGCGGATGACGCGCTGTTGGGACGGGCCGTTGGGGGCCGTCAGGCCGTTGGACGCACCGTCCTGGTTGACCGCCGAGCCGCGCACCACGGCCAGGATCTGGTGACCGTTGCGGAGGGCGTCGGACTGGCGCTCCAGTACGAGCATGCCGATGCCTTCGGACCAGCCGACGCCGTCGGCGGATTCGGAGAAGGGCTTGGAGCGGCCGTCGGAGGCCAGTCCGCGCTGTCGGGAGAACTCGATGAAGGTGTCCGGGATGGACATGACGGTGACGCCGCCCGCGAGGGCGAGGGTGCACTCGCCACCGCGCAGTGCCTGTGCGGCGAGGTGCAGCGCGACCAGGGAGGAGGAGCAGGCGGTGTCCACGGTCATCGCCGGGCCTTCGAAGCCGAAGGTGTACGAGACGCGGCCGGATGCGACGCTCAGTGCGCTGCCCTGGCCCTGGAACCCTTCGAATTCCGCGCCGTCGAGGCGGGTGCCGTAACCGCTGTACATGACGCCGGCGAAGACGCCGGTGCGGCTGTCGCGCAGGGAGACGGGGTCGATGCCGGCGCGTTCGATCGCCTCCCAGGTGGACTCCAGGAGCAGGCGCTGCTGGGAGTCGGTGGCCATCGCCTCGCGGGGGCTCATGCCGAAGAAGTCGGCGTCGAACTCGGCGGCGTCGTGCAGGAAGCCGCCGGAGCGGGCGTAGGAGGTGCCTGTGTGGGCGGGGTCGGGGTCATAGAGGTTGTCGAGGTCCCAACCGCGGTTGGTCGGGAAGTCGGAGACGACATCGGCGCCGTCCCCGAGCAGGCGCCACAGGTCCTCGGGGGAGGCGATGCCGCCCGGGAAGCGGCAGCTCATGCCGATGACGACGATGGGGTCGTCGTCCGGAGCGACGGTCGGGGCGTTGGGTTCCTGGGGGTCCGATTCGGCGTCGGGGCCGAGGAGTTCGGCGAGCAGGTACTCGGCGAGGGCGGTTGCGGTGGGGTAGTCGAAGACCGCGGTGGCCGGGAGGCGCAGGCCGGTCGCGGAGCCGATGCGGTTGCGGAGTTCGACCGCGGTGAGCGAGTCGAAGCCGAGGTCGCGGAAGGCGCGGGACGGGTCGACGCCGTCGCCGGTGGTGTGGCCCAGGACCATGGCGGCCTGGTCGCGGACGAGGGCGAGGAGGGTCTCCCGTCGCTCGGTGCGCTGGAGTCGGGTGAGTCGTTCGGCCAGTCCGGTGTCGTCGCCGGGCGCGGTCGTTGCCGCCGTGCGGCGGAGGGGTGCCTTGACCAGCCCGCGCAACAGCGGTGGGACGGTGGGCTGGTGACGCAGTGCGGTGAGGTCCAGGCGGACCGGGACCAGCGCGGGGCTTCCAGTGGCCAGAGCCGCGTCGAAGAGCGCCAGACCCTGCTCAACAGTCAGCAGCGGCATCCCGGACTCAGCGGCACGGCGAACATCCCGCTCCGTCAACCCAGACGTCATCCCCACCCCCTGCTCCCACGCACCCCACGCCAACGACACACCACACAACCCAGCAGCCACCCGATCAGCCGCCAAAGCATCCAAAAAGGCATTCCCCGCCGCGTAGTTGGCCTGGCCAGCACCACCAAACACACCCGCCACAGAGGAAAAGACAACAAACGCATCCAGATCCAGACCACGAGTCGCCTGATGCAGATTCCACGCACCATCCACCTTCGGACGCAACACCGCCGCCAAACGCTCCGGCGTCAACGAACCCACCACACCGTCATCCAACACACCCGCCGCATGCACCACCACACTCAACGGACGCACAACGGAAATGCCATCAACCAACTCCACCACCGCATCACGGTCAGCCACATCACACGCCACCACCGACACCTCAGCAGCACCCAACGACTCCAACTCCGCAACCAACTCCGCCACACCCACAGCCCCAACACCAGACCGACTCGTCAACACCACATTGCGCACACCACACGAACGCACCAAATGCCGGGCCAACACCCCACCCAAACCACCGGTACCACCCGTCACCAACACCGTTCCGTCGGGCCGCCAGTTGCGGGGCAGGGTCAGCACGATCTTGCCGATGTGCTTGGCCATGCTCATGTACCGGAACGCGTCCTTGGCGTGCCGGACGTCCCAGGTGCGGACCGGGAGGGGGCGCAGCGCCCCGGTGTGGAAGAGGTCCATCAGCTCGGCCAGCATGGTGCCGATGGTTGCGGGCGCCACCCAGGCGAGGTCGAAGGAGTGGTAGGCGAGGTGGTCCGGGACGGAGTCGGCCTCCCGGATGTCGGTCTTGCCCATCTCCAGGAACCGGCCGCCCGCACCGAGCAACCCCATCGAGGCGTCCACGAACTCGCCGGACAACGCGTTCAACACCACGTCCAGGCCGCCGTCACCGGCGACCTCCGCGAACGACACCGCGAAGTCCAGGGTCCGGGAGGAGGCGATGTGGTCATCGGCCACCCCCAGAGAACGCAGCACCTCCCACTTGCCCTCACTGGCCGTCGCGAAGACCTCGGCACCCAGATGACGGGCGATCTGGACCGCCGCCATCCCCACACCACCGGCACCGGCATGCACCAACACCCGCTCCCCCGCCCGCAGTCCGCCCAACTCCCGCAGGGCGTAGTACGCGGTCAGGAACACCAACGGCACCGAGGCACCCGTCTCCCAGGACCAGTCCTCGGGCAGGTGGGTCAGGCGGCGGGCGTCGTCCACGGCGAGGGAGCCGAAGCTGCCGGTGATCATGCCCATGATGTGGTCGCCGGGGGCGAGGTCGGTGACCTCCGGTCCGACCTCGACGACCACGCCGGCCGCCTCGGAGCCGAACAGGCCCACGTCGTCCCCGGGGTACATGCCGAGCGCGTTGAGGACGTCGCGGAAGTTCAGGCCCGCCGCCCGGACCTCGACGCGGACCTCGTGGCCCGTCAGCGGTTCCAGCGCCGCCGGATACGGGGTCAGGGCGAGGCCGTTGAGGCTGCCCTTGGCCGTGCTGTCGAGTCGCCATGCCGGCTCGGCCGGCGGGGCGAGGACGGCGTCCGCATCGAAGCGGGCCAGCCTGGCGGCGAGCACTCCGCCGTCGCGGAGCGCGAGTTGCGGTTCGGTGGTGTGCAGGGCGCGGAGCAGCAGGCGGCCCCGTTCGGCGGCCGCGGCGCTGTCGTACGGGCCGGCCGGGCGCGGGTCCCGGTCGATGAGGACGAAGGTGTCCGGGGCCTCGGACTGTGCGGAGCGCACCAGGCCCCAGACCGCGGACGCGGCGAGGTCGATGATGTCGCTCCCGCCGGCGGCCACGGCCCCGGTCGTGACGAACGCCAGCCGTGCGGCGCCCGCGGAACGCCCCTGCCCGGTCCATTGCTGGACGAGGGCGAGTGCGTCGGCGGCCAAGGTGTGTGCGGCCTCGGCCGGGGACGGGGCGTTCGATGTCGTGCCGAGGGCCGCGGTCCTGGTTTCCCCGATGGCGATCAGGACCGTGTCCGGAACATCGGTGTCGTCCGCGGCGAGGGCGGACAGTGCGGACAGGTCGGCGTGGGTGGTGACGCGAACGCCGGCGGCGGCCAGGTCGGCGGCGAGTTCGGCGCCGATCGCCGTCGTTCCGATGAGCGCGAGGGTGGTGGGGGCACCGTGGCCGTCGTCCGCACCGGTCGCGCTCTCCGCCTCCGGTACCGGGGTCCAGTCCAGGGCGAACAGGGCATCGCGGGCGAGGCTCGTGGAGCCGGTCAACTGCGCGCCGGAGACGGGGCGGGAGACGAGCTGGTCGATGGTGGCGACCGGGCGACCGGCGGTGTCGGCGACGGCGAGGGCCACCGATCCGCCGTCGTCGCCCGTCGGGGTCAACCGGACGCGTAGTGCGGTGGCGCCGGTGGCGTGCAGGGTTGCGCCTTCCCAGGAGAACGGCAGGCCAGTGCTGCCGCCGTCGGTGAGGAGGGCGGCGTGCAGGGCGGCGTCCAGGAGGGCCGGGTGGAGACCGAAGGCGGACGCGCCGTCGACGGCCGACTCGGGGAGCGCCACCTCGGCGTAGAGGACATCGCCGGTGCGCCAGGCAGACCGCAACCCCTGGAAGACCGGCCCGTAACCGAAGCCCAGGGCGGCGAAGTGGGCATAGCAGTCCGCCGAGTTGAGCGGCTCGGCGCCGACGGGCGGCCAGACCGTGGCATCGAAGTCGGGGTCGACCGGGGCAGCGGCGGCCGTCAGGATGCCGGTGGCGTGCAGGGCCCAGGACACGTCGGTCGCGTTTGCCGGCCGCGAGTGGACGGTGACGGTGCGGCGGCCGGTGGCGTCGGCGACGCCGACGCGTACCTGGGTCTGTAGCGCTCCGCGCTCCGGCAGGACGAGCGGTGCGGCCAGGGTCAACTCCTCAACGCGATCGCAACCGGCCTCGTCACCCGCGCGGAGCGCCAGCTCCAGCAGCGCTGTGCCGGGCAGCAACGTCTGGCCCATGACGGCGTGGTCGGCCAGCCATGGATGCGTCTGGAGCGACAACCGTCCGGTGAACAACACCCCTTCCCCTTCGGCGAGTTCGACCGAACCGTCGAGGAGCGGGTGTTCGGCGGCGGTGAGGCCGGCGGCCTTGGCGTTCGCGGTGGCCAGGGTGCCGGTGGGCCAGTAGGTGGCGTGCTGGAAGGCGTAGGTCGGCAGATCGACGCGGACGGCGGCGGTGCCGGCGAAGAGCGTCGACCAGTCGATGCGGAGTCCCGCGGCGTGCAGGTGAGCGAGTGCGGTGAGTGCGGAGGTCTCCTCGTCGCGGTCCTTGCGCAGGACCGGGACGGTGACCGCGTCGCCGGTCAACGATTCCTGGGACATGGCGGACAACACGCCGTCCGGCCCCAGTTCCAGGAACACGGTGACGCCTTCGCGCTCCATCGTGGCAACGCCGTCGGCGAAGCGCACCGCTTCCCGGACGTGCCGGACCCAGTACTCCGCCGTGCACAACTCGTCGGCAGAGGCCAGTCCGCCGGTCAGATTCGACACGACGGGGAGGGTGGGGGCGGTGTAGGACAGCCCCTCGGCAACGGTCCGGAACTCGTCGAGCATCGGGTCCATCAGCGGGGAGTGGAACGCGTGCGAGACGCGCAGCCGGGTTGTCTTGCGCCCGGTTTCGGCCAACCGTTCCGCCAGCGCATGCGCCGCACGCTCGGTGCCGGAAATGACCACGGAGGTGGGGCCGTTGACGGCGGCGATGGACAGGCCGTCGGACAGGTGCGGAACCACCTCGTCCTCGGCGGCCTGAACCGCAACCATCGCCCCACCAGACGGCAACGCCTGCATCAACGACGCACGCGCAGCGACCAAACGGCACGCATCCCGCAAGGTGAACACCCCGGCGACATGCGCCGCGGCGATCTCACCGATGGAGTGGCCGGCAACGAAGTCCGGCCGCACACCCCAACTCTCCACCAACCGATACAACGCCACCTCAACAGCGAACAAGGCCGGCTGCGCCCAACCCGTCTCATTCAACGCATCGGCATCCCCGCCCCACATCACCTCACGCATACCGAACGAGGGGGACGAACCGGGAAGCTCCTCGTCCAACAGCTCGATCACGGAGTCCAATGCCTGCGCGAACACCGGGAACCGGCCATACAACTCACGCCCCATCCCCAAACGCTGCGAACCCTGACCCGAGAACAGCACCGCATGACGCCCCGGGCGCCTCTGGTCGACAATGGCGGCAGGGTCGTCGCCACCGTTGGCGATGGCCTCCAACGCCCGGACCACATCGGCGCGTTCGGCCGCGAGAACCACCGCACGGTGATCGAACGCCGAACGGGTCGTGGCCAGTGAGTGGCCGAGGTCGAGCGGGCGCAGGTCGGGGCGCTCAGCCAGCCAAGTCAGCAGGCGCGCGGCCTGGCCACGCAGGGCTTCGGAGGTCGCTCCGGCCAACGGGACGGGCACAACGGCGAGTTCGGGCCCGGTCGGCTCCTCGGCGAGGCTCTGACTGTCCCCCGGCTGTTCCAGGATGACGTGGGCGTTGGTGCCACTGATACCGAACGAGGACACACCGGCCCGCCGGGCCCTCCCCGTCTCCGGCCAAGCCGTCTGCTCGGTCAGCAACTCGACGGCACCCGCGCCCCAGTCGACGTGCGAGGACGGCGCGTCGACATGCAGGGTCCGCGGCAACACACCATGCCGCATCGCCAACACCATCTTGATGACACCGGCAACACCCGCCGCGGCCTGCGCGTGCCCGATGTTGGACTTGAGCGAACCGAGCCACAGGGGCCGGTCCTCCGGGCGACGCTGACCGTAGGTGGCGATGAGTGCCTGGGCCTCGATCGGGTCACCGAGCGTCGTACCGGTGCCGTGCGCCTCGACCACATCCACATCACCCGTGGACAGGCCACCACTCGCCAACGCCTGGCGAATCACGCGCTGTTGGGACGGGCCGTTGGGAGCCGTCAGACCGTTGGACGCGCCGTCCTGGTTGACGGCCGAGCCGCGCACCACGGCCAGGATCTGGTGACCGTTGCGGACCGCGTCGGACTGGCGCTCCAGCACCAACATGCCCACGCCCTCGGACCATCCCACACCATCAGCGGCCTCGGCGAACGCCTTGGAACGGCCGTCCGGAGCCAACCCTCGCTGACGCGAGAACTCCACGAAGGTGCTGGGCGTGGACATCACCGTCACACCGCCGGCCAGAGCCAACGAGCATTCCCCGGCGCGCAGGGCCTGGGCCGCCCAGTGCAGGGCGACCAGGGAGGAGGAACAGGCGGTGTCCACGGTGACGGCCGGGCCCTCGAAGCCGAAGGTGTACGAGACGCGACCGGAGGCCACACTGCCCGCACTCCCCTGCCCCTGGAACCCCTCAAACTCCCTACCGCCCAACATGCTTCCGTAATCGCCATACATCACACCGGCGAACACGCCCGTCTGACTACCGCGCAGGGACACCGGATCAATACCGGCCCGCTCGATCGCCTCCCACGACGACTCCAACAACAGACGCTGCTGCGAATCCGTCGCCAACGCCTCCCGCGGACTCATCCCGAAGAAACCCGGATCGAACTCCCCCGCCTCATGCAGGAACCCACCACTACGCGTGTAAGACGTCCCGAAGTGCTCGGGGTCCGGGTCGTAGAGGCTGTCCACGTCCCAACCGCGATTGGTCGGGAACGAAGTGATCGCATCCGCCCCCTCGCTCACCAGACGCCACAGATCCTCAGGCGAAGCAACACCACCCGGGAAGCGGCACGCCATCCCCACCACCACGATCGGATCGTCGACCGCCGGCGGCAGCGACTGAACCGGCACCTGAGGCTGACTGTCGATCCCGCCGAACAACTCGTCCTGCAGATGATCCGCCAGGGCGGACAGGGTGGGGTGGTCGAAGACCATGGTGGCGGACAGGTGTAGGCCGGTGGCGGTGCGCAGGCGGTTGCGGAGTTCGACGGCAGTGAGCGAGTCGAATCCCAGGTCGCGGAAGGCGCGTTCGGCGTCGATGGCGTTGCCGTCGGCATGTCCGAGGACCAGGGCGGCGCTGCTGCGGACGATGTCGAGCAGTGCCTCGTGGCGTTGGGCACGGTCGAGTCGGCCGAGCCGTTGGATGAGTCCGGTGTCCGCGCCGGTGGCGGATCCGGTGGCTGCGGTGCGGCGCTGCGGTGCGCGGACGAGGCCACGGAGGAGTGGTGCGATCTCGCCCTGGGTGCGCAGTGCGGTGAGGTCCAGGCGGACCGGGACCAGCGCGGGGCTTCCGGTGGCCAGGGCCGCGTCGAAGAGCGCCAGACCCTGCTCAACAGTCAGCAGCGGCATCCCGGACTCAGCGGCACGGCGAACATCCCGCTCCGTCAACCCAGACGTCATCCCCACCCCCTGCTCCCAAGCACCCCACGCCAACGACACACCACACAACCCAGCAGCCACCCGATCAGCCGCCAAAGCATCCAAAAAGGCATTCCCCGCCGCGTAGTTAGCCTGGCCAGCACCACCAAACACACCCGCCACAGAGGAAAAGACAACAAACGCATCCAGATCCAGACCACGAGTCGCCTGATGCAGATTCCACGCACCATCCACCTTCGGACGCAACACCGCCGCCAAACGCTCCGGCGTCAACGAACCCACCACACCGTCATCCAACACACCAGCCGCATGCACCACCACACTCAACGGACGCACAACGGAGAGGGTCTCCACCAACTCCACCACCGCATCACGGTCAGCGACATCACACGCCACCACCGACACCTCAGCAGCACCCAACGACTCCAACTCCGCAACCAACTCCGCCACACCAGCAGCCCCAGCACCAGACCGACTCGTCAACACCACATTGCGCACACCACACGAACGCACCAAATGCCGGGCCAACACCCCACCCAGACCACCGGTACCACCCGTCACCAACACCGTTCCGTCCGCGGACCACGGCGTGTGGGTGGTCGTGGGGCCGGGGGTGCGGGTGAGGCGGGCGGCGCGGGCGTGGCCGGCGCGGAGGAGGAGTTGGGGTTCGTCGAGGGTGAGGGCTCGGCTGAGCGCGGTGGTGGAGGCGGGTTCGGTGTCGAGGTCGAGGAGGCTGAAGGTGTCGGGGTTCTCGGTCTGGGCGGAGCGGATCAGGCCCCAGACCGCGGCGGCGGCCGGGTCGGTGGCGGGCGCGTCGTCGGTGGCGATGGCTCCTTGGGTGACGAAGACCAGTCGGGAGCCGGCCGGGCGGTCGGCAGCCAGCCACTGTTGGGCGAGGGTCAGGGCGTGGGCGGTGAGGGTGTGCGCGCGCTGCGCGGTGTCACCGTCGAAGGGAGCGGTGAGGGGGGCGAGGACGGTGGTGGGTGGGGCGGTGTCGCCGGCCGGGAGGTCGGCGAGGGTGGCGTGGTGCGCGGTGACCTGACCGCCGAGGGCGTCGGCGAGTGCGGTGGTGTCCGGGCCGATGAGGGTCAGCGGCGTGGGTGTGCCGGTGTCGGGTAGTGGGACCGGGGTCCAGTCGAGGTGGAAGAGCGCGTCGTGGGAGTGGGTGGCGTCGGTGGTCAGTTGGTCGGCGTCCACGGGGCGGGCGAGGAGTCGGGTGATGGTGGTGACGGGGTTGCCGGCCGGGTCGACGGCGGTGAGGGAGAGGGCGTTGGGGCCGGCGGGGGCGAGGCGGACGCGTAGTGCGGTGGCGCCGGTGGCGTGGAGAGTGACGCCTTCCCAGGAGAAGGGGAGCCCGGTATTGCCGTCGTCGGTGAGGAGGGCGGCGTGCAGGGCGGCGTCCAGGAGGGCCGGGTGGAGACCGAAGGCGGACGCGTCGTCGACGGCCGACTCGGGGAGCGCCACCTCGGCATAGAGAACGTCGCCGGTGCGCCAGGCAGACCGCAACCCCTGGAAGACCGGCCCGTAACCGAAGCCCAGGGCGGCGAAGTGGGCATAGCAGTCCGCCGAGTTGAGCGGCTCGGCGCCGACGGGCGGCCAGACCGTGGCGTCGAAACCGGGGTCGACCGGGGCCGCGCCGGCCGTCAGGATGCCGGTGGCGTGCAGGGTCCAGGGGCGGGCGTCGGGGTCTTCGGGGCGGGCGTGGAGGGTGAGGGTGCGGCGACCGGTGGCGTCGGCGGGGCCGACGCGTACCTGGAGGAGGGCGGCGGCGTCCTCGGGCAGGGTCAGGGGGGCGGCCAGGGTGAGTTCCTCGACGTGGCCGCAGCCGGTCTCGTCGCCGGCGCGGATGGCGAGTTCGAGCAGGGCGGTGCCGGGGACGAGGACGGTGCCAAGGACGGTGTGGTCGGCCAGCCAGGGGTGGGTGCGCAGCGAGAGGCGGCCGGTGAAGAGTGCGCCGTCGTCGTCGGGGAGGTGCACGGCGGCGCCGAGGAGCGGGTGTTGCGTGGCGCCGAGGCCGGCGGCGCGGACGTCGTCGGGGCGGGCGGTGCGGGCGGCGGGCCAGAACCAGCGGTGTTGGAAGGCGTAGGTCGGCAGGTCGACGCGGGTGGCGTCGAGGCCGTCGTAGGTGGCGGTCCAGTCGGCCTCGACGCCGAGTGCCTGGAGGTGGCAGAGGGCGGTGATGACGGCCTGTTCCTCGGGGCGGTCCTTGCGCAACAGCGGGACCGTGGTGGCGCCTTCGGGGGCGGATTCCTGGGCCACGGCGGACAGCACGCTGTCCGGGCCGAGTTCGACGAAGGTGGTGACGCCGCGGTCGGCGAGGGTGCGGATGCCGTCGGCGAAGCGGACCGCGTCGCGGACGTGTCGGACCCAGTAGTCGGCCGAGCGGAGTTCGTCGGCGGTGGCCAGTCCGCCGGTGAGGTTGGACACGACGGGGACGGTGGGGGCGGCGAAGGCGAGGCCGTCGACGACCGCGCGGAAGTCGTCCAACATCGGGGCCATCAGCGGGGAGTGGAAGGCGTGGCTGACGCGCAGGCGGGTGGTGCGGCGGCCCTGGTCGGCGAAGTGTCGGGCGATTTCGAGGGCGGCGTCCTCGTGGCCGGAGACGACGACGGAGGTCGGGCCGTTGATGGCGGCGAGGGAGGCGTCGTCGGTGAGGAGGGGCAGCACCTCGTCCTCGGTGGCCTGGACGGCGATCATCGCGCCGCCTTCGGGCAGCGACTGCATCAGCGCGGCGCGGGCGACGACGAGGCGGCAGGCGTCGTTCAGGGAGAGGACGCCCGAGACGTGCGCGGCGACGATCTCGCCGATGGAGTGGCCGGCCACGAAGTCCGGTGTGATGCCCCAGCTTTCCAGAAGGCGGAACAGTGCCACCTCGACGGCGAACAGGGCGGGCTGGGTGTAGCCGGTGCGGTCGAGGAGTTGGGCGTCGTCGCCCCAGACGATGTCGCGGAGGGGCTGGCCGAGTTCGGCGTCCAGGCGGGTGAGGACGGTGTCGAGGGCTTCGGCGAAGGCGGGGAAGCGTTCGTAGAGGACGCGGCCCATGCCGAGTCGTTGGGAGCCCTGGCCGGAGAAGAGGAAGGCGGTCCGGCCGGCGCGGGCGGTGCCGGTGAGGACGGCCGGGTCGTCGGTGCCGGTGGCGAGGGCGGTCAGGCCGCGGAGGGCCTCGGCGCGGTCGGTGCCGAGGATGACGGCGCGGTGGTCGAAGGCGGTGCGGGTGCTGATCAGTGAGTAGCTGATGTCGACGGGGCGCAGTTCGGGGTGGGCCTCGACGTGGGTGAGGAGGCGGGCGGCCTGGTCGCGCAGGGCGTCGGGGGTCTTGGCGGACAACGCCCAGGGGGCGACGGGCAGTTCCTCGACGGGGCGGTCGGTGGGCACGACCGTGCCGGGGACGACGGTGGGCGGTTGCTCGATGACGACGTGGGCGTTGGTGCCGCTGATGCCGAAGGAGGAGACGCCGGCGCGGCGGGCCCTCCCCGTCTCCGGCCAGGCCGTCTGCTCGGTGAGCAACTCGACGGCACCCGCGTCCCAGTCGACGTGCGAGGACGGCGCGTCGACGTGCAGGGTCTGCGGAACCACTCCGTGTCGCATCGCCAGGACCATCTTGATGATGCCGGCGACGCCCGCGGCGGCCTGGGTGTGTCCGATGTTGGACTTGACCGAGCCGAGCAGCAGCGGGTGCTCGGGATCGCGGTCGCGACCGTAGGTGGCGATGAGTGCCTGGGCCTCGATCGGGTCACCGAGCGTCGTCCCGGTGCCGTGCGCCTCGACCACGTCCACGTCACCCGTGGACAGGCCGCCACTGGCCAACGCCTGGCGGATGACGCGCTGTTGGGACGGGCCGTTGGGAGCCGTCAGGCCGTTGGACGCACCGTCCTGGTTGACGGCCGAGCCGCGCACCACGGCCAGGATCTGGTGACCGTTGCGGAGGGCGTCGGACTGGCGCTCCAGCACCAGCATGCCCACGCCCTCGGACCAGGCGACGCCGTCGGCCGCGTCGGCGAATGCCTTGGAGCGGCCGTCGGGGGCCAGTCCGCGCTGTCGGGAGAACTCGACGAAGGTGCTGGGGGTGGACATCACGGTCACGCCGCCGGCCAGGGCCAGGGAGCACTCTCCGGCGCGGAGTGCCTGGGCGGCCCAGTGCAGGGCGACCAGGGAGGAGGAGCAGGCGGTGTCGACGGTGACGGCGGGGCCTTCGAGGCCGAGGGTGTAGGAGATGCGGCCGGAGGCGACGCTGGGGGCGCTGCCGTTGCCGCGGAACGCCTCGTACTCGTCGCCGGTGAGGGTGGTGCCGTAGTCGTTGTACATGACGCCGGCGAAGACGCCGGTGCGGCTGTCGCGCAGGGAGGCGGGGTCGATGCCGGCGCGTTCGACGGCTTCCCAGGAGAGTTCGAGCAGGAGGCGCTGTTGGGAGTCGGTGGCGGTGGCCTCGCGGGGGCTCATGCCGAAGAAGTCGGGGTCGAAGGCGCCGGCGTCGTGCAGGAAGCCGCCGGCGCGGACGTGGGTGCGGCCGGGGCGGTCGGGGTCCGGGTCGTAGAGGTTGTCCAGGTCCCAGCCGCGGTTGGTGGGGAACGGGCCGGTGGCGTCGGCGCCTTCGCTGACCAGGCGCCACAGGTCCTCGGGGGTGGCGACGCCGCCGGGGTAGCGGCAGGCCATGCCGACGATGACGACCGGGTCGTCGGTGGTGGCGGGCGCGGCGGGGAGGGGTGTGGCGGGTGTCAACTCCTCTGTGGTGCCCAGGAGTTCGTCGCGGAGGTGGTCGGCGAGCGTGTGCGGGGTCGGGTAGTCGAACACCATGGTGGCGGGCAGGCGGAGGCCCGTTGCGGTGGTGAGGGCGTTGCGGAGTTCGACGGCGGTGAGGGAGTCGAAGCCGAGGTCCTGGAACTGGCGGCCGGCTTCGACGTCGGTGGCGTCCGCGTGGCCGAGGACGTGGGCGATCTGGGTGCGGACGAGGTCGAGGAGGGCTTCGCGGCGGGCGGTGGCGTCGAGGCCGGCGAGGCGTTGGGTGAGGCCGTCGGCGGTCTGGGAGACCTGGGCGGCGGCGCGCCGGGCGGGGGTGCGGATCAGGCCGCGGAGCAGGGGGGCGATCTCGCCCTGGGTGCGCAGGACGGGCAGGTCGAGGCGGACCGGGGCGAGGGCGGCGGGTCCGGCGGCGAGGGCCGCGTCGAAGAGGGCGGTGCCCTGTTCCAGGGTGAGCGGGGGCATGCCGGAGCGGGCGATGCGTTCGACGTCGAGGTCGGTCAGGCTCTTGGTCATGCCGACGCTCTGGGTCCAGGGGCCCCAGGCGAGGGAGGTGGCGGGCAGGCCGGCGGTGGCACGTTGGGCGGCGAGGGCGTCCAGGAAGGCGTTGCCGGCGGCGTAGTTGGCCTGGCCGGGGCTGCCGAGGGTGGCGGCGACGGAGGAGAACAGGACGAAGGCGTCCAGGTCGAGGTGGCGGGTGGCCTGGTGCAGGTGCCAGGCGGCGTCCACCTTGGGGCGCAGCACGGCGGCCAGGCGTTCGGGGGTGAGGGAGCCGAGGACGCCGTCGTCGACGATGCCGGCGGTGTGGAGGACGGCGGTGAGGGGGTGGGTGGCGGGGACGGTGGCGAGCAGGTCGGTGAGGGCCGCGGGGTCAGTGACGTCGCAGGCGGCGATGTGAACGGTGGCGCCGTGGTTGGTGAGTTCGGTGGTCAGGGCGTCGGCGCCGGGGGCGGTGGGGCCGCGGCGGCTGGCGAGCAGCAGGTGGCGGACGCCGTGGGTGGTGACCAGGTGGCGGGCGAGGACCGCGCCGAGGCCGCCGGTGCCGCCGGTGATCAGCACGGTGCCGTCGGGGTTCCAGTCGACGGGGGTGGTGGGGTGGGGGACGCGGGTCAGGCGGGCGGTGTGCGGGGTGGTGCCGCGGAGGGTGAGGTCGGGTTCGTCGTGGGTGGCGGCCAGGGCGGTCGCCAGGGTGGCGGCGTCGGGGTGGGGGGTGTCGGGGGCGAGGTCGAGGAGGGCGAAGCGGCCGGGGTTTTCGGTGCGGGCGGTGCGGATCAGTCCGCCGGCGGCCGCGGCGGCGGGGTCGGTGCCGTCGGTGGCGCCGCGGGTGACGAGGACCAGGCGGGCGGCGGCGAAGCGGTCGTCGGCGAGCCACTGTTGGGCGAGGCGGAGGGTGGCCGTGGTTCGGGTGTGGGCGGCGTCCGGGGTGGTGGCCGCGGGGTCGGTGGTCAGGGTGGTGACGACCAACTCGGGGACGGGGCCTTCGGCGGCGAGGGCGTCGAGGTCGGGGTGGGTGGTGAGGGTCAGGCCGGTGGCGCGCAGGGTGCTGGCGAGGCCGTCCGGGTCGGGGCCGAGGACGGCGACGGCGGTCGGCGCATGGGTGGGGCGGGTGCGCAGCGGGGTCCACTCGACGTGGAAGAGGGAGTCGCGGTGGAGGGTGGTGGTGCCGGCGTCGTTGGCGGGGATCTCGCGGGAGACCAGGGAGTCCACGGTCAGGACGGTGGCGCCGGTGGTGTCGTGGACGGCGATGGTGACGGTGTCGTCGCCGACGGGGGCGATCCGGGCGCGGACGGTGGTGGCGCCGGTGGCGGCGAGCGAGACGCCCTCCCAGGCGAAGGGCAGGCCGCCGCGGCTGATGGCGCCGAGGTCGGCGTAGGCGGCGGCGTGCTGGGCGGCGTCCAACAGGGCCGGGTGCAGGCCGAATTCGGTGGGGTCGGTGCCGGCGTCGTCGGGCAGGGCGACCTCGGCGTAGACCTCGTTGCCGCGGCGCCAGGCGGCGCGCAGGCCCTGGAACGCGGGGCCGTAGTCGAAGCCGAGTCCGGCCAGGCGGGCGTAGGCGCCGGTGAGGTCGAGGGGTTCGGCGCCGGTGGGGGGCCAGACGGTGGCGTCGAAGGCGGCGGCCGGGGTGGGGGTGCCGGTGGTGAGGACGCCGGTGGCGTGTTGCGACCAGGGCAGGTCGTGGTCGTCCTCGGTGCGGGAGAAGATGCCGAGGGTGCGGCGGCCGGTGGCGTCGGGGGCGCCGACGCGGACCTGGAGTTGGACGCCGCCGTGTTCGGGGAGCACCAGGGGTGCGGCGAGGGTGAGTTCCTCGACGCGGTCGCAGTCGGCCTCGTCGCCGGCGCGGACGGCCAGTTCGACGAAGGCGGTGCCGGGCAGCAGTGCCCGGCCCTGGACCGCGTGGTCGGCGAGCCAGGGGTGGGTGCGGACGGAGAGGCGGCTGGTGAACAAGTAGCCGGCGCCGTCGGCGAGTTCGACGCTGGCGCCGAGCAGCGGGTGGTCGGCGCTGGCCAGTCCGGCGGCGCTGACGTCTTGGGCGGTGCGGGCGGTGGTGGGCCAGTAGCGCTGGTGTTGGAAGGGGTAGGTGGGCAGGTCGGTGCGGTGGGCGCCGGTGCCGTCGAAGAGCCGGGCCCAGCGGACGGTGACGCCACGGACGTGGGCGCGGGCCAGGCCGGTGACGGCGGAGAGCTCCTCGGGGCGGCCCTTGCGCAGCAGCGGGACGGCGGCGGCGCCGGCGGGGAGGGATTCCTGGGCCATGGCGGACAGCACGCCGTCCGGGCCGAGTTCGACGAGGGTGGTGACGCCGCGGTCGGTGAGGGCGGTCACGCCGTCGGCGAAGCGGACGGCCTCGCGGACGTGGCGGACCCAGTAGTCGGCGGAGCGCAGGTCGCTGGCGGTGGCGATGGTGCCGGTGAGGTTGGAGACGACCGGGATGCGCGGCTCGTGGTAGGTCAGGCCCTCGGCGACGGCGCGGAAGTCCGCGAGCATGGGGTCCATCAGCGGCGAGTGGAAGGCGTGGCTGACCCGCAGTCGGGTGGTCTTGCGGTCCTGGTCAGCGAAGTGGGCGGCGAGGGCCTCGACGGCGTCCTCGGTGCCGGCGACGACGATGGCGGCGGGGCCGTTGACGGCGGCGATCGTGACGCCGTCGTTCAGCAGGGGGGTGACCTCGTCCTCGGTGGCGCGGACGGCGAGCATGGCGCCGCCGCGCGGCAGGGCCTGCATCAGGCGGGCGCGGGCGGCGACGAGGGTGCAGGCGTCGGCGAGGGTGAGGACGCCGGCGACGTGGGCGGCGGCGAGTTCGCCGATGGAGTGGCCGCCGACGAAGTCGGGGGTGACGCCGAGGGATTCGACCAGGCGGTAGAGGGCGACCTCGACGGCGAACAGGGCGGGTTGGGCCCAGCCGGTGTCGTTGAGGGGTTCGGCGTCGGTGCCCCAGACGATGTCGCGGAGCGGGCGGTCGGTGTGGGCGTCGAGGAGGTCGGTGATCTCGTCGAAGGCGGCGGCGAACACCGGGAAGCGGGCGTGGAGTTCGCGCCCCATGCCCAGGCGTTGGGAGCCCTGGCCGGAGAAGAGGACGGCGAAGGGGCCGTCTTCGGCGGTGCCGCGGGCGAGTTCGGTGGGGCCGGTGGGGTCGGCGAGGAGGACGGTGCGGTGTTCGAAGGTGGCGCGGCCGTCGGCGAGGGAGTAGCCGATGTCGAGGGGGTCGGCTTCGGGGGTGCCGGCGAGGTGGGCGGTGAGGCGGGCGTGTTGGGCGTCGAGGGCGGCGGCGGTGCGGGCGGACAGCGCCCAGGGGACGACGGCGGGGCGGTGGGCGGGTGCGGTGCTGGGCGGTTCGGGGGCGGTGGGGGCCTGTTCGAGGATGACGTGGGCGTTGGTGCCGCTGATGCCGAAGGAGGAGACGCCGGCGCGGCGGGCGCGGCCGGTGGTGGGCCAGGCGACGGGCTCGGCGAGGAGCGTGACGGCGCCGGCGGTCCAGTCGACGTCGGCGGTGGGTTCGGTGGCGTGCAGGCTGCGGGGCAGCACACCGCGCTGCAACGCCATGATCATTTTGATCACGCCGGCGACGCCCGAAGCGGCCTGGGTGTGGCCGATGTTGGACTTGAGCGCGCCGAGCAGCAACGGCCGGGGCCGGTCCTGTCCGTAGGTGGCCAGCAGCGCCTGGGCCTCGATGGGGTCGCCGAGGGTGGTGCCGGTGCCGTGCGCCTCGACGGCGTCGATGTCGGCGCCGGTGAGGTGGGCGTTGTCCAACGCGGCGCGGATGACGCGCTGTTGGGAGGGGCCGTTGGGGGCGGTCAGGCCGTTGGAGGCGCCGTCCTGGTTGATGGCGGAGCCGCGCAGCACGGCGAGGACCGGGCGGCCCTCGCGCTCGGCGTCGGAGAGCCGCATCAGGACGAGCATGCCGGCGCCCTCGCCCCAACCGGTGCCGTCGGCGTGGTCGGAGAAGGACTTGCAGCGGCCGTCGGCGGCCAGTCCGCTCTGCGCGGTGAAGGAGACGAACGGGCCGGGGGTGGACATGATGGAGGCGCCGCCGGCCAGGGCCATGGCGCACTCGCCGCCGCGCAGGGCCTGAACGGCCCAGTGCAGGGCCACCAGTGAGGAGGAGCAGCCGGTGTCGACGGTGGCCGCGGGGCCCTCGGCGCCGAGGGTGTAGGAGAGGCGTCCGGAGATGACGCTGGCGGCGTGGCCGGTGGTCGAGTAGACCTCGACGTCCTCGTCGGACGCCTTGATGACCTCGCCGTAGTCCTGTCCGGTGGTGCCGACGAAGACGCCGGTTTGGCTGCCGCGCAGGGTGGAGGGGTCGATGCCGGCGCGTTCCAGGGCCTCCCAGGTGATCTCCAGGAGGATGCGCTGCTGGGGGTCCATGGCGACCGCTTCGCGCGGGGAGATGCCGAAGAAGCCGGGGTCGAAGCCGGCGGCGTCGGCGACGAATCCGCCGACCTGGGCGAGGCTGCTGCCCTCGCCGCCGCCGGCCAGCTTCTCCAGGTCCCAGCCGCGGTCCTGCGGGAACGGCCCGATGGCGTCGCGGCCTTGGGCGACCAGGTCCCACAGGTCCTCGGGGGTGGTGACGCCGCCGGGGAACCGGCAGCCGATGCCGACGACCGCGACGGGTTCCACCGCCGCCGCCACCAGTTGTTCGTTCTGCCGGCGCAGCCGCTCGATCTCCTTCAGGGACGACCGGAGTGCCTCGACGTACTTGTTGGGGGGCGTGCTCATGGTGGGCTCCAGCTCTCTTTCAGTTAGCCGAGTTCTCGGTGGCCAGCCGCAGCAGGGCTTCGGCGTCCATGTCGTCGAGGGATTCCGAGGCGCCGTCGGCCTCGGGGGCGGGGTCGTCGGCGGGTTCGGAGTCGGCGAGTTTCAGCACCAGGTCGAGGAGGCCCGCCTTGCGGAGCCGTCCGATGGGGACGGTGGCGAGCGCCTCGCGGATGCGGGCGTCGGGGTCGTCGGGGCGGCCGGTGTCGGGGTCCTCGGGCGCGGTGCCGAAGAGCAGCGTGCCGAGGTGTCCGGCGAGGGCCGTGGGGGTGGGGTGGTCGAAGACGAGCGCGGCCGGGAGGGGCAGGCCGAGCGCGGTGCGCAGTCGGTTGCGCAGTTCGACGGCGGTGACGGAGTCGAATCCGACGTCGCGGAAGGCGCGGCCGGCGGGGACGGCGTCGGGGGTGTCGTGGCCGAGGGTCGCGGCGGCCTCGGCGCGGACCGCGTCGACGAGGGCGCGGCCGCGCTCCGCCGCGGAGAGTTCTTCCAGGTGGTGACGGAGCGGCGGGACGGCCGGGGCGGCGCCGTCGCCGGTCGTGGTGGACGGGTCGTCGGTGAGGGCGTGGACGGCCTCGGGCACGGTGCCGATCAGGGCGCTGGGGCGGGTGGCGGTGAAGCTGGGGGCGAAGACCTCCCAGTCCATGAGGGTGACGGCGAGGGTGGTGTCGTCGTCCTCCAGCATCTGTTGCAACGCCCCGAGGGCGTGGTCGGGTTCCATGGCGCGGACGCCCTGGCGGTGCAGGCGTTCGTGGACCTCGGGGTCGGTGGCCATGCCGACCTCGCCCCAGGTGCCCCAGGCGACGGACGCGCCGGTCAGGCCGAGGGACCTGCGGTAGGCGGCGAGGGCGTCGAGGTAGGCGTTGGCGGCGGCGTAGCCGGGTTGGCCGCCGCTGCCCCAGACGGCGGCGCCGGACGAGAACAGTACGAAGGCGTCGAGGTCGCGGTCGGCGGTGAGTGCGTGCAGGTGGTGGGCGGCGGTGAGCTTGGCGCGGAGCAGCGCGTCGAGCTGGTCGAGGGTCAGGTCGGCGACCCGGGCGTCGCCGTCGGCCACGCCCGCGGAGTGGAAGACGGAGGTGAGCGGCTGGTCGTCGGGGAGGGTGGCGAGGAGGGCGGCCAGCGCGTCGCGGTCGGCGGCGTCGCAGGCGGCGAGGGTGACGCGGGCGCCCAACGCCTCCAGTTCGGCGCGGAGTTCGGCGGCGCCGGGGGCGTCGGGGCCGCGCCGGCTGGTGAGCAGCAGGTGGGGGGCGCCGTGTTCGGCCATCCAGCGCGCCACCCGGCCGCCGATGCCGCCGGTGCCGCCGGTGATCAGGCAGGTGCCGCGGCCGGTCCAGCGGCGGCCCGGGCGGGGCGCGGCCGGGGCGGCGTGTGCCAGGCGGCGGGCGAGGATTCCGGAGGCGCGGACGGCGAGTTGGTCCTCGCCGGCCGGGTCGGCGAGCAGGCCGGTGAGGCGGGCGGCGGTGCGGGCGTCGGGGGTGGCGGGCAGGTCGATCAGGCCGCCCCAGCGGTCGGGGTGCTCCAGCGCGACGACCCGGCCGAGGCCCCATAGGGCGCCCTGTACCGGGCTGCCCAGGGTGTCGTCGTGGCCGGTGGTCACGGCGCCGTGGGTCAGGCACCACAGGGGTGCGGTGAGTCCGGCGTCGCCGAGGGCCTGGACGAGGACGAGGGTCTGGCCGAGTCCCAGGGGTACCGAGCCGAGGTCCGGGTGGAGGTCCTCGGCGGCCGCCAGCAGCGACACCACGGCCGCGAACTCCTCGCCGTCCTCGACGAGTTGGCCGAGGTGCGCGGCCCAGGCCGCCCGGTCGGTGCCCTTGGCCTCGAAGCGGACGGTGTCGGTGCCCAGCGCGTCGAGGACCGCGGCGACCCAGGGGGTGTCGGCGTGGTCCGGCGGTACGGCGACCAGCAGCCGGCCGGTGGTCCGGACGGCGGGTTCCGGGACGCGGGTCCACTCCACGTGGTAGCGCAGGGCGTCGATGCGGGAGCGGGCCCGGGACTTGGTGCGCCAGGCGGACAGGGCGGGCAGGACGGCGCCGAGGGCGGTGTGCCCCTCGTCGGCGGGGACGCCGAGCGCGTCGGCGAGCGCGGCCGGGTCCTGGTTGTCGACCAGCTCCCAGAACGCGGCGTCCGAGGCGTCGCCGGCGGCCGGGGTGGCGGGGCGGGGTGCGGGCCAGAAGTCCCGCCGTTGGAAGGGGTAGGTGGGCAGGTCCACCGGGCCGTAGGCGGGCCGGGCGAAGGTGGTGGTCCAGTCGACCGGTGCGCCGTGGCTGTGGGCCTCGGCGAGCGAGGTCAAAAAGCGGCGGCGGCCACCCTCGTCGCGGCGGAGCGAGCCGAGGACCACCGCGGCGGCGGCGCCGTCTCCGGCCGCTGCCTCCTGGGTCTCCTGGATCGGGGCGGCCAGCACCGGGTGCGGGCTGACCTCGACGAAGACGCGGTGGCCGGCGGCGAGGAGGGCGCGGGTGGCCTCTTCCATACGGACGGTCTGGCGCAGGTTGGTATACCAGTAGGTGCCGTCGAACGCGGCGTCGTCGATCCGCGCGCCGGTGACGGTCGAGTAGAACGGCACTTCGGGGGCGCGCGGGCTGACCGGCGCGAGGACGCGGGCGAGTTCGTCGCGGACGGCCTCGACGTGCCGGCCGTGCGAGGCGTAGTCCACGGACACCCTGCGGGCCCGGACGCCCTGTTCCTCGCAGGCGGCCTGGAGGGCGTCGAGCGCGTCGGTGTCGCCGGACACGACGACGGAACCGGGCCCGTTGACCGCGGCGACCGACAGCGCCTCCTGCCACGGGGCGAGGAGCGCGGCGACCCGTTCGACGGGCGCCGACACCGACATCATGCCGCCGCGCCCGGACAGTTGCGGCAGCGCCTGGCTGCGCAGCGCCACCACCCGGGCGGCGTCCGCGAGGCTGAGCGCGCCGGCGACGCAGGCCGCGGCGATCTCGCCCTGGGAGTGACCGACCACGGCGGCCGGGGCGACGCCGTGCGCGCGCCAGAGCGCGGACAGCGCCACCATCATGGCGAACAGGGCGGGTTGGACCACGTCGACGCGTTCCAGCAGGGCGGGGTCGCCCTCGCCGGCCAGGACGTCGTGCAGCGACCAGTCGACGTACGGGGCGAGGGCGGCGGCGCAGTCGTCGACCGCGGTGCGGAACACCTCGGAGTCGGCGAGGAGTTCGCGTCCCATGCCCCACCACTGGGAGCCCTGGCCGGGGAAGACGAAGACCGCGCCCGCGGGGTCCGGGCCGGCGGCGCCGGTGACCAGGCCGGCCGCGGAGGAGCCGGTGGACAGGGCGGTCAGGCCGCGCAGGAGCTCCTCGCGCCGCTCGCCGACGACGACGGCGCGGTGGTCGAACGCGGTGCGGGTGGTGGCCAGGGCGTGTCCGACGCGGGCGGGCGGGAGGTCCGGGGCCCGCTCGACGGTGGTGAGCAGGTGGGCCGCCTGGGCGCGCAGGGCCGCGGGGGACTTGGCGGAGAGGGGCCAGGCGACGACCGTGTCGGCGTCCTCGGGCCGGTCGGTCAGGGGCTCGGTGGCCGGGGCCTGTTCCAGGATGAGGTGGGCGTTGGTGCCGCTGATGCCGAAGGAGGAGACGCCGGCGCGGCGGGGGCGCCCGGTCTCGGGCCAGGGGGTGCCCTCGGTGAGCAGCGCGACGGCGCCGGCTTCCCAGTCGACATGGCGCGACGGCTCGTCGAGGTGCAGGGTGCCGGGCAGTACCCCGGCGGCCATCGCCTGCACCATCTTGATGACGCCGGCGACGCCCGCGGCGGCCTGGGTGTGGCCGATGTTGGACTTGACCGAGCCGAGCAGCAGCGGCCGTTGGGGGTCGCGGTCCTGTCCGTAGGTGGCCAGCAGCGCCTGCGCCTCGATGGGGTCGCCGAGGGTGGTGCCGGTGCCGTGCGCCTCCACCGCGTCGACGTCGGCGGTGGTGAGGCCGGAGTTGGCCAACGCGGCGCGGATGACGCGTTGTTGGGAGGGACCGTTGGGGGCGGTCAGGCCGTTGGAGGCGCCGTCCTGGTTGACGGCGGAGCCGCGGATGACGGCGAGCACCCGGTGCCCGTTGGCGCGGGCGTCGGAGAGCCGCTCCAGCAGCACCACGCCGACGCCCTCGGCGAGCGTCATGCCGTCGGCGGCGTCGGAGAACGGCTTGCAGCGGCCGTCCTCGGCCAGCGCGCGCTGCCGGCTGAAGCCGACGAACGCGTGCGGAGTGGCCATCACGGCCGCGCCGCCGGCCAGGGCGAGGCTGCTCTCGCCGCTGCGCAGGGACTGGCAGGCCAGGTGCAGGGCGACCAGCGAGGAGGAGCAGGCGGTGTCGACGGTGACCGCCGGGCCTTCCAGGCCCAGCAGGTAGGAGACCCGGCCGGAGAGGACGCTGGCCGCGGTGCCGGTCACCATGTGGGCCTCGGACTCCCCCGTGCCGTGCTGCACGGTGGTCGAGTAGTCCTGGTAGCTGGCGCCGAAGAAGGTGCCGGCGGCGTTGCCGCGCAGCGACTCCGGGGCGATGCCGGCCCGTTCGCACGCCTCCCAGGACGTCTCCAGCAGCAGCCGTTGCTGCGGGTCCATGGCGAGGGCCTCGCGCGGGGAGATGCCGAAGAAGCCGGGGTCGAAGCCGGCGGCGTCGTGCAGGAATCCGCCCTGGAGCGAGTAGGTGTGGCCGGCCCGGTCCGGGTCGGGGTCGTACAGGCCCCGGGCGTCCCAGCCGCGGTCGGTGGGGAAGGCGGAGATGGCGTCGGCGCCGTCGAGGGCGAGCCGCAGCAGCTCCTCGGGGGTGTCGGCGCCGCCCGGGTAGCGGCAGCTCATGCCGATGACGACGATCGGGTCGTCATCGACGGCGGCCGGGGTGCTGCCGGCGGCCGGGCCCGGTCGGGGTGCGTCACCGGTGGCGCCGAGCGCGGTCGCCTTCAGGAACGCGGCGAGCGCCGCGCAGTTGGGGTGGTCGAAGACCAGCGTCGAGGGCAGCCGCAGCCCGGTGCCGGCCGCGAGCCGGTTGCGGAGGTCGACGGCGGTGACCGAGTCGAAGCCGAGGTCACGGAAGGCCCGGCGCTCCGGGAAGGACTCCGCGGAGGCGTGCCCGAGGACGGCGGCGGCCTCGGTGCGGACCAGCGCGAGCAGCAGCCGGTCCTGCTCGGCGCCGGCGAGGCCGTGCAGTTGGGCGGCCAGGTCGCTGGTGGCCGGGCCCGTGGCGGCGGGGGCGGACGCCCGGTCCAGGCGGCGCCGCACCTCGGGGATCCGGTCGAAGAGGTGCGCGGCCCGGCCCGCGGTGAAGACGTCGTGGTAGGTGTCCCAGTCGATGTCCATGAGGCCGATGACGGTCTCGTCGTCGTCCAGGACCTGCTGGAGACCGGTCAACGCCACGTCGGGGTCGAGGTATTCCAGGCCGCTGCGGCGGATCCGGTGCGGGTCGGCCAGTTCGCGCGCGCGGTCGTCGGGCCACTTGCCCCAGTGGACGGAGGTGGCGCGCAGTCCGCGGGCGCGGCGGTGTTCGGCGAGGGCGGAGAGGTAGGCGTTGCCGGCGACGTAGGCGGCGTGGACGCCGCTGCCCCACATGCCGGCGGTGGAGGAGTACAGGACGAAGTCGTCCAACTCGGCGTCGTCGAGCAGTTCGTCGAGGATCCGGGCGCCGGTGACCTTGGCGTGGACGACGTCGGCGAACGCCGGCGCGGTGGTGTCGGCGAGCGCGGCGAGCTCGATGGTGGCGGCGGCGTGGATGACCGTGCGGACGGTGCGGCCGTCGGCCTTGAGGCCGTCCAGGAGGGCGGCGACGGCGGCGCGGTCGGTGATGTCGCAGGCGGCGAAGGTCGCCTCGGTTCCCAAGTCGGCCAGTTCGGCGCGGAGTTCGGGTGCTCCCGGGGCCGCGGTGCCGCGCCGGCTGACCAGCACCACGTGCTCGGCGCCGCGTTCGGCGAGCCAGCGGGCGAGGTGCGGGGCGAGGGTGCCGGAGCCGCCGGTGACCAGGGTGGTGCCGCGCGGGGACCAGGCGCGGGCCCGCTGCTCGGGGCGGTGCCCGGCCCGGACGATCCGGCGGGCCAGTACGCCCGCCGGTCGGACGGCGAGTTGGTCCTCTGCCCCGAGGGCGCCGGACAGTACGGCGGCGAGCCGCTGGGCGGCCCGGGCGTCGAGGGCGGCGGGCAGGTCGACGGTGCCGCCCCAGCGCTGCGGGTGCTCCAGCGCGGCGGTCCAGCCGACGCCGGCCACCTGGGCCTGGAGTGGCCGGGCGACCGTGTCGGACGGGCCGGTGGCGAAGGCGCCGCGGGTCAGGAACCACAGCGGCGCGGGGACTTCGGCGTCGCCGAGTGCCTGGACGAGGGCGAGGCTGAGGGCGAGTCCGCGGGTCAGGCCGGGGTGGTGGGCGTCGTCGTCTTCCGCCTCGGCGAGGACGGACACCACGCCGGCCACGTCCTGGGCGCCGGCCAGTCGCGCGGCGAGCACGGCCCGGTCGGTGCACGCCTCGTCCAGGACCAGGCGCCGCACCTCGGCCCCGTGCTCCGTCAACGCCCCGACGACCTCGGCGTCATCGACGCCGTCGGCGGTGACCAGCAGCCAGGTGCCGGTCAGCGACGGGCGCGGCAGGGTGCCGCCGAGCGGCTGCCAGACGACGCGGTAGCGCCAGGAGTCCACCGTGGACCGGTCGCGGCGGGCCCGGCGCCAGGAGGACAGCGCCGGGAGCACGGCGGCGACGGAGTCCTCGTCGGTGCCGAGCGCGGCGGTCAGCGCGGAGAGGTCCGACTGCTCGACGGCGGCCCAGAATTGGGCGTCCTCCGGGTCGGTGCCGGCGCCGGCCTCCGGGGCGGGCGGCACGGCCCAGAGGTGTTCACGCTGGAAGGCGTAGGTGGGCAGGTCCACCAGGGACGCACCGGTCCCCTCGAACACCTGCGACCAGTCGACCTCCACGCCCCGGACGAACGCCTCACCCACCGACAGCAGGAAGCGGTCCAACCCACCCTGCTCACGCCGCAACGTCCCCACAGCGACCGCCGCCACCCCGACCTCGTCCATGGCCTCCTGCACCGCCATCGACAACACCGGATGCGAACTCACCTCCACGAACGCCCGGTACTCCCCCGCCAACAACTCCCCCACCGCATCCGCGAACCGCACCCGCCCCCGCAGATTCCGGAACCAGTAATCGGCGTCCATCCCGGTCGTGTCCAGCCAGTCACCACTGACCGTGGAGAAGAACGGCACCTCAGCCGGCCGCGGCGTCAACTCCGCCAGGGTTTCCAGCAGTTCGTCGCGCAGGTCCTCGACCTGGTGCGAGTGCGAGGCGTAGTCCACCGCGATCCGCCGGGCGCGGACCTCCTCGGCGGTCAGCCTGGCCTGCAACTCGTCCAGCGCCTCGGGTTCGCCGGCGACCACGGCGGAGCGCGGCCCGTTGACCGCGGCTACCGACACCCGCCCCTGGAACGGCTCCAGGCGCGGCTCCAACTCCGCCACCGGCAGCGCGACGGACATCATCCCGCCCCGCCCCGCCAACGACCGACCGATCGCCTGACTCCGCAACGCAACAACACGAGCACCATCCCGCAACGACAACCCACCCGACACCACAGCCGCAGCAATCTCCCCCTGCGAGTGCCCCACCACCGCATCCGGCACCACACCATGCGCCCGCCACAACGCCGCCAACGACACCATCACCGCAAACGAAGCCGGCTGCACCACATCCACCCGCTCCAACGACGGCGCACCCTCAACCCCCCGCAACACCTCCACCAACGACCAGTCAGTGAACTCCCCCAACGCCGCCGCACACTCGGCGATCCGCTCCGCGAACACCGGCGCCTCCAACAACCGCGCCCCCATCCCCACCCACTGCGAACCCTGACCGGGGAAGACAAACACCGTACGACCCTCGACGTCCGCTACGCCGCGCACCAGGGTGTTCGCGGCGCGGCCGGCGGCCAACGCCTCGGTGCCGGCGAGGAGTTCGGGGCCGGTGGGGGCGACGACGACGGCGCGGTGGTCGAGCAGGGCGCGGGCCGCGTGGAGGGTGTGGCCGATGTCCTGGGGGCGTAGCGCGGGGTCGTCCGCCACTCGGGAGGTCAGCGCGGCGGCCTGGTCGTGCAGGGCCTGTTCGGTGTGGCCGGAGACGATCCAGGGCAGCGCGGCGGGGGCAGCGCCGGTGTCGGCCGCGGCGTCGGCGGCTTCCGGCGCCTGCTCCAGCAGGGCATGGGCGTTGGTACCGCTGATACCGAACGACGAGACCGCGGCCCGCCGCGGACGACCGGTCACCGGCCACTCCCGAGCCTCGGCGAGCAACCGCACCGTCCCCGCCGACCAGTCCACATGCGAGGACGGCTCATCGGCGTGCAACGTCCCCGGCAGCCAGCCGTGGCGCAGCGCCATCACCATCTTGATGACGCCGGCGACGCCCGCGGCGGCCTGGGTGTGGCCGATGTTGGACTTCAACGAGCCGAGCCAGAGCGGCTGTTCGGCGGTGTGGGCCGCGCCGTAGGTGGCGAGCAGGGCCTGGGCCTCGATGGGGTCGCCGAGCCGGGTGCCGGTGCCGTGGGCCTCGACGGCGTCGACGTCCGCGGCGGTGAGGCCGGTCCGGGTGAGGGCCTGGTGGATGACGCGTTCCTGGGAGGGGCCGTTGGGGGCGGTCAGGCCGTTGGAGGCGCCGTCCTGGTTGACGGCGGAGCCGCGGATGACGGCGAGGACCCGGTGTCCGTTGGCGCGGGCGTCGCAGAGGCGCTCGGCGACGAGGACGCCGACGCCTTCGGCCCAGCCGGTGCCGTCGGCGGCGTCGGAGAACGCCTTGCAGCGGCCGTCGGGGGCCAGGCCGCCCTGGGCGCTGAACTCGACGAAGACGGAGGGTTCGGCGAGCAGGGTGACGCCGCCGATCAGGGCGAGGCCGGACTCGCCGGCGCGCAGCGACTGGGTGGCCAGGTGCAGGGCGACGAGGGAGGAGGAGCAGGCGGTGTCGACGGTGACGGCCGGGCCTTCGAGGCCGAGGGTGTAGGAGAGGCGGCCGGAGAGCACGCTGGCGGCGGTGCCGGTCAGGGCGTGGCCGCGGAGTTCGGCGGCGGTGTCGGCGGCGGGGGCGCCCCAGTGGTAGGAGCCGACGAAGACGCCGGAGTTGCTGCCGCGCAGGGAGGTGGGGGCGATGCCGGCGCGCTCCAGGGCCTCCCAGGCGACTTCGAGGAGGAGGCGCTGCTGGGGGTCCATCGCGGTCGCCTCGCGGGGCGAGATGCCGAAGAAGGAGGCGTCGAATTCGGCGGCGTCGTGGAGGAATCCGCCTTGGTGGGTGGTGCTGCTTCCGTCGCCTTTTCCGGTGAGGGTTTCCAGGTCCCAGCCGCGGTCCGCGGGAAATCCGGAAATGGCGTCGGCACCGGACCGCACCAGGTCCCAGAGGGATTCCGGTGAATTGACGCCGCCGGGCAGCCGGCAGCCCATTCCGACGATCGCGATGGGTTCGTTGTCCTTGGATTCCAGTTCGCCCAGGCGGCGCCGAGCGCGTCGGAGATCGGAGGTGACCCGCCGGAGATAGTCGACGATTTTCTCCTGCTGGTCGGGCTGGTCCTGCTGGGGTTCCGGCATCGGTTTGTCCTCGTCATCGGGTCGCGAACGAAAGCAACAATTGCGCTATGTGGTTTCGAACTCTTCATCGATGATGTCGAGCAGTCTGTCGACCGACACCGTGTCGATGTCCTCGTCCGAGGAGGGCACCTGGGCAGGCGAGTTCTGACGGAGCGTGGAGACGATGGCGTCCAACCGGTCGGCGACGGCCCGGCGTTCGGGTCCGTCCGGCGGCAGGTTGGCGACGATCGCCTCGAACCTGGTGAGTTCGTCGCCGTAGGCCCCGGATCCGGCGGGGGCGGCTGCGGCGAGGAGTTCCCCGATGCGACGGGCCGCGCGTTCGGGGGTGGGGAAGTTGAAGACGAGGGTGGCCGGCAGTCGCAGTCCGGTGTGGGCGCCGAGCCGGTCGGCGAGTTCGACGCCGGCGAGCGAGTCGAAGCCGAGTTCCTTGAAGACGCCGCGGGCGCCGACGGCTTCCGCGCCGGGATGGCCGAGGACGGCGGCGGCCTGGGTGCGGACGAGCTCCAGGAGGTGGCGTTCCCGGGCGGCCGGTGGCAGCGCGGCGAGCGGGGCGCCGGTGGTGGCCGGCGCGGGCTCGGCGGTGGGTCCGGGGCGGGCCGCGGCGGGTCGGGGCGGGCGGGTGTCGGCGGGCGGGCCGCCGCGGGCGCGCTTGGGGCGTCGGGGGGCGTCGCGTTCGTCGTCGGTCAGGGGGCGGACGGTGAGGGCGTCGACGGTGACGACCGGTGCGCCGTGCACGTCGACGGCGGTCAGGCGCAGCGTTGTGGAGTCGTCGGGGCGGAGGTGGACGCGCAGCGTGTCGGCACCGACGGCGTGCAGGCGGACGCCGTGCCAGGCGACCGGCAGGGTGCCCTGCGCGGTCAGGGTGACGTGCCGGGCGGCGTCCAACAGGGCGGGGTGCAGGCCGTATTGGGCGGCGTCGTCCGCGGTGCCGGGCGGGCAGGCCACTTCGGCGAAGAGTTCGGTGTCGCGGCGCCAGGCGGCGCGCAGGCCGCGGAAGGCGGGGCCGTAGTCGAAGCCGCGGTCGGCGAGGCGTTCGTAGTGGTCGTCGAGGTCGAGGGGTTCGGCGTCGACCGGTGGCCAGAGGGGGCCGGTGAGGTCGGTGGGGGTGGTGGGCCGGGGCGCACGGCCGAGGACGCCGGTGGCGCACGGGGTCCAGTCGCCGGCGGGTGCGTGGTCCGGGCGGGTGTGGACGGTGACGGTGCGGCGCCCGGAGCCGTCGGCGGGGCCGACGCGTACCTGGACGTGCAGGGCCTCGTCGTCGGGTACGACCGGCGGTGCGGTGACGGCGAGTTGGTGCAGCGCGTCGCAGCCGGTCTCGTCGCCGGCGCGGACGGCGAGTTCGACCAGTGCGGTCGCCGGGAGCGGGGTCCGGCCGGCGACGGCGTGGTCGGTCAGCCAGGGGTGGGTGCGGGCGGAGAGGGTGCCGGAGCACACCGTGCCGCCGCCGTCGGCGAGTTCGACGGCGGAGCCGAGCAGCGGGTGGCGGAGCGCGCCGGGCGTGGTGGCACCCGGGCGGGGTGGGGTGGGCCAGTGGCGGGCGCGTTGGAAGGCGTAGGTGGGCAGGTCGGTGCGGCGGGCGCCGGTCCCGGCGTAGAAGGCGGGCCAGTCGACGGGGACGCCGAGGGTGTGCAGCCGGCCGAGGGCGGCGGCGAACGCGGCCTCTTCGGGGCGGTCCTTGGTCAGGGCCGGCACGACGTGGGTGGCGCTGCCGGGGCCGAGGGTGTCGCGGGCCATGGCGGACAGCACGCTGCCGGGGCCGAGTTCGACCAGGACGTCGGTGCCGGCCTTGGCCAGGGCGGTGATGCCGTCGGCGAAGCGGACGGTGCCGCGGACGTGGCGCACCCAGTAGTCGGGGGTGGTGATCTCGTCGCCGGCGGGTTCGCCGGTGAGATTGGAGACCAGGGGCAGCGACGGCCGGTGGAAGGTGAGGCCGGCGACGACGTCCCGGAAGGCGTCGAGCATCGGTTCCATCAGGGGTGAGTGGAAGGCGTGCGAGACGGCGAGGCGGCTGGTGCGGCGGTCGCGGTGGGCGAAGTGCGCGGTGAGGTGCCGTACGGCGTCCTCGGTGCCGGCGACGACGACCGCGGTGGGGCCGTTGACGGCGGCCAGCGCGGCGTGTGCGCCGAGCAGCGGGGCCACTTCGTCCTCGGTGGCCTCCAGTGCGGCCATCGCGCCGCCGGCCGGGAGCGCCTGCATGAGGGTGGCGCGGGCGGCCACCAGGCGGCAGGCGTCCTTCAGCGTCAGCACCCCGGCGACGTGCGCGGCGGCGATCTCGCCGACGGAGTGCCCGCCGACGGCGTCGGGGCGCAGGCCGAGGGAGGTGACCAGTCGGTGGAGGGCGACCTCGACGGCGAACAGTGCGGGTTGGGTCCATCCGGTCCGGTCCAGCAGCGCCGCGTCGGTGCCCCACATCACCTCGCGCACCGGGCGGTCCAGGTGCGGGTCGAGGGCGCGCAGGACCTCGTCGAGGGCGTCGGCGAACACCGGGTGGCGGGCGGCGAGTTCGCGTCCCATGCCGAGGCGCTGGCTGCCCTGTCCGGAGAAGAGGACGGCGGTGCGGCGGTCGCCGGCCTCGCCGCGGGCGTGCTCCACGACGCCGTCGGCGGTCGGCAGCAGGACCGCGCGGTGGCGCAGTGCGGCGCGACCGGTGGCGAGCGAGTGGCCGACGTCCAGCGGGTCGGCGGCGGGCCGTTCGCTCAGGTGGGTCCGGAGGCGGTCGAGTTGCGCGTCGAGGGCTTCGGGGGTGGCGGCGGACACCAGCCAGGGGACGGTGGTGGGACGGAGGGTGCCGGTCCGGTTGGTGGGTCGGTCGGTGGCCGGTGGGACCTCTTCCAGGATCACGTGGGCGTTGGTGCCGCTGATGCCGAAGGAGGAGACGCCGGCGCGGCGCGGCCGGTCGCTGCACGGCCAGGGCATGTCGGCGGCGAGCGGGGCCACGGTGCCTTGGGACCAGTCCACTTGGCGGGTGGGGGTGGCGAGGCGGCGGATGCGCGGCATCAGGCCGTGTTGGAGGGCCAGCACGGTCTTGATGAGTCCGCCGACCCCGGCGGCGGCCTGGGCGTGGCCGATGTCGGCCTTCAACGAGCCGAGGAACAGCGGGCGTTCGGGGTCTCGATGGGGGCCGTAGGTGGCGAGGAGGGCGCGGGCCTCGATGGGGTCGCCGAGGGGGGTGCCGGTGCCGTGGGCCTCGACGAGGTCGATGTCGGCGGGGTCGAGTCGGGCGTCGGCCAGGGCCGCGCGCAGGACGCGTTCCTGCGCGGGTCCGCTGGGGGCGGTCAGGCCGTTGGTGGCGCCGTCCTGGTTGACGGCCGAGCCGCGCAGTACGGCGAGGACGGGGTTGCCGGCGGCGCGGGCGGTGGAGAGGTGTTCCAGGGCGACGATGCCGACGCCCTCCGCCCAGGCGGTGCCGGCCGCGTCGTCGGAGAAGGGCCGGCAGCGGCCGTCGGCGGCGAGGCCGCCCTGTCGGGTGTGGCCGACGAACGCGGCGGGGGTGGACATCACGGTGACGCCGCCGGCCAGGGCGGTGCTGCACTCCCCCGCGCGCAGCGCGCGTATCGCCCAGTGCAGGGCGACCAGTGACGAGGAGGACGTGGTGTCGACGGTGACGGCGGGGCCTTCGAGGCCGAGCACGTAGGCCAGGCGGCCGGAGATGACGCCGGGAGTCAGGCCGGTGAGGGCGTGGCCGTCGAGGTCGTCGGGCGAGGTGCGGGTGACGGCGGCGTAGTCCTGGCCGCTGGCGCCGACGAAGACGCCGGTGCGGCTGCCGCGCAGCGAGTGCGGGTCGATGCCGGCCCGCTCCAGGGCCTCCCAGGCGGTCTCCAGGACGAGGCGCTGCTGCGGGTCGGTGGAGACGGCCTCGCGCGGCGACATGCCGAAGAAGGCGGCGTCGAACTCGGCGGCACCGGTGAGGAATCCGCCCTCTTGGGCCGCGCTGCGGCCGGGGCCGTCGCCGGCCAGGGCGGCCAGGTCCCAGCCGCGGTCGGTCGGGAAGCCGGTCGTGGCGTCGCGGCCGCTGCGGACCAGTTCCCACAGGTCCTCCGGCCCGGCGACGCCGCCCGGATAGCGGCAGGCCATTCCGACGACCACTACCGGGTCCTCGTCGGCTCCGATCGTCATGTCGTGTCTCCCCCCGCGGAAAAGTCGGCCTCGGCTCACCTCTGCGTGCCGGATCGTACGGTCGCAAAGCCTGTACTTTTCCCTAAGGAATGGCGGCGGCCGGCGGTGGTCATTGGCCGGTGGGGCCGGATAGGGCCGTCGCGGGGCGAAGACTAGGGAATCCCCGGTCCGTGGCGTGAGACCAAGTAAGCGACCCGTTTTCCCCGCGGCGCGTTCCGGGTGCCGACCGCTGTCCGTTCCGGCGGTGCGCCCCGGGCTGCGGCGTCGGCGAAAGCGGTCACTCGGCGTCCGGCCGGGTGGTCGCGCGACGCGCGGGCGAGCGGCCCGCCACTTTCCGAGGGGTGTTGTCCATGGGCGCGAATCGGCGGCCGATCCTGTTCGTGAGTTATGCCGAAAGCGGCCTGCTCAATCCGCTGCTCGTGCTCGCCGGGGAATTGTCCCGGCGCGGCGTCGGTGACCTGTGGTTCGCGGCGGACGAGAAGGCCCGCGACGAGGTGGCGGCGGCGGTGGACGGCAGCCCGCTGCACTTCGCGTCCCTGGGTGACACCGTTTCGCGGATGTCGGCGGTCACGTGGGACGACGCGACCTATGCCGAGGTGACGCAGCGTTCGCGGTTCAAGGCGCACGCCGCGGTGATCCGGCATTCGTTCGCGCCGGAGTCGCGGATCGCCAAGTACCGCCGCCTGGAGGAGATCGTGGCGGAGGTACAGCCGGCGCTGATGGTGATCGAGAGCATGTGCCAGTTCGGGTACGAGTTGGCGATCACCAAGGGCATTCCGTTCGTGCTGGGGGTGCCGTTCGTGCCGAGCAATGTGCTCACCTCGCACGTGCCGTTCGCCAAGTCCTACACCCCGTCGGATTTTCCGGTGCCGCATTCGGGCCTGCCGGGGGCGATGACTCTCCCGCAGCGGGTGGAGAACCGGCTGTTCCGGCTGCGGACGCTCAAGATGTTCCTGACGCCGTCGATCCGCAAGGTCGTCGAGGAGGACAACCGGATCCGCACCGAGCTGGGCATCGCGCCCGAGGCACGGCAGATGATGGCGCGGATCGACCACGCGGAGCGGGTGTTGTGCTACTCCGTGCGGGAGTTGGACTACCCGTTCCCGATGCACCCGAAGATGCACCTGGTGGGCACGATGGTGCCGCCGCTGCCGCAGGCGCCGGACGACGACGGGCTCGGTGACTGGTTGTCGGCGCAGAAGTCCGTGGTCTACATGGGCTTCGGCACCATCACCCGGCTGACCCGGGAGCAGGTGGCGTCGCTGGTGGAGGTCGCGCGGCGGTTGGACGGCGCGGGCCACCAGGTGCTGTGGAAACTCCCCCGCGAGCAGCAGGAGTTGCTGCCGCCGGCCGACCAACTGCCGGACAATCTGCGGATCGAGGCGTGGGTCCCGTCGCAGTTGGACGTGCTGGCCCATCCGAACGTGCGGGTGTTCTTCACGCACGCCGGCGGCAACGGCTACCACGAGGGGTTGTACTTCGGGAAGCCGCTGGTGGTGCGCCCGCTGTGGGTGGACTGCGACGACCAGGCGGTCCGCGGCCAGGACTTCGGGGTAAGCCTGACGTTGGACCGGCCCGAGACGGTGGACGCCGACGACGTCCTGGACAAGATCACCCGCGTGCTCGACCAACCCCATTTCACCGAGCGCGCCGAGCACTTCGCCGGGTTGCTGCGGGACGCCGGCGGCCGGGCCGCGGCGGCGGACCTGCTGCTCGGCCTTCCCGCCCTGGCAACCGACTGACCGAGGAAGACGACTCATGTCCTATACGCATCCGGTGTCCATGCCGTGGCTCAACGGCCGCGAGCTCGACTATGTGACCGAGGCCGTCGGCGGCGGCTGGATCTCCTCCCAAGGGCCGTACGTCAAGCGGTTCGAGGAGGCGTTCGCGGCGTACAACGACGTGCCGTACGGCGTGGCGTGTTCGTCGGGGACCACGGCGCTGACGCTGGCGCTGCGGGCGCTCGGCGTCGGTCCCGGTGACGAGGTGATCGTCCCGGAGTTCACGATGATCGCGTCCGCGTGGGCGGTGACCTACACCGGCGCCACGCCGGTCTTCGTGGACTGCGGCGACGACCTGAACATCGACGTGTCCCGCATCGAAGAGAAGATCACCCCGCGCACCAAGGTGATCATGCCGGTGCACATCTACGGCCGGCAGTGCGCCATGGACGCCGTGTTGGACCTGGCCCACGAGTACAACCTGCGGGTGGTGGAGGACTCCGCGGAGGCGCACGGGGTGCGGCCGCGGGGCGACATCGCCTGCTTCTCGCTCTTCGCCAACAAGATCATCACGGCCGGTGAGGGCGGGATCTGCCTGACCCGGGACCCGCACCTGGCCGCGCAGATGGCGCATCTGCGCGCGATGGCGTTCACCAAGGACCACAGCTTCCTGCACAAGAAGCTGGCCTACAACTACCGCATGACCAACATGCAGGCCGCGGTGGCGCTCGCCCAGACCGAGCAGTTGGACATGATCCTCGCGCTGCGCCGGGACATCGAGAAGCGGTACGACGAGGCGCTGCGCGACGTGCCCGGCATCACGCTGATGCCGCCGCGCGAGGTGCTGTGGATGTACGACCTGCGGGCCGAGCGGCGCGACGAGTTGTGCGCGTACCTCGCCGGCGAGGGCATCGAGACCCGGGTGTTCTTCAAGCCGATGAGCCAGCAGCCCGGTTACTTCCGGGCCGACTGGCCCTCGCTCAACGCCGCCCGGTTCAGCGCCGACGGCTTCTACCTGCCGACGCACACCGGTCTGACCGCCCGCGACCAGGAGTTCATCACCGGCCGGATCCGCGCGTTCTACGGAGTGGCATGAGTACCGAAACGGAAGCGGAGCAGTCGGCGGCGGCCGCGCGGTGCCCGGTCGCTTTCCCGTTGCGGCAACCGGGGCGGCCCTTCCCGCCGCCGGAGTACGCGGAGTACCGCGCGGGCGGCGGCCCGGTCCGCTCCGAACTGCCCAGCGGCCCGGTGTGGTTGGTGACCCGCCACGAGGACGTCCGGGCGGTGTTGACCGATCCGCGGATCAGCGCCGACCCGTCCAAGCCGGGTTTCCCCAAGGCCGCCCGGACCGGCGGGGCGCCGTCGCAGCACGAGGTGCCGGGGTGGTTCGTGGCGCTGGACCCGCCGGAGCACGGCCGGTTCCGCAAGACGCTGATCCCGGAGTTCACCGTCCGCAAGGTGCGCGAACTGCGGCCGGTGATCCAGCAGATCGTGGACGGGCGGATCGACGCCATGCTGGCCGCGGGCACCTCGGCGGACCTCGTCGAGTCCTTCGCGCTGCCGGTGCCGTCCCTGGTGATCTCCAGCCTGCTGGGCGTGCCCAAGGCCGACCGGGACTTCTTCGAGGACCGCACCCGGGTCCTGGTCCGGCTCAGCTCGACCGACGCGCAGCGCGACGAGGCGACCCGGGCGCTGTTGCGGTACCTGGGCCGGCTGATCCAGATCAAGCAGCGGCGCCCCGGCGACGACCTCATCAGCCGGCTGATCGCCGCGGGCACGCTGTCCCGGCAGGAGCTGTCCGGGGTGGCCATGCTGCTGCTGATCGCCGGGCACGAGACGACGGCGAACAACATCGGCCTGGGCGTGGTGCAGTTGCTCAGCAACCCGCAGTGGGTCGGTGACGACCGGATCGTCGAGGAGCTGCTGCGCTACTACTCGGTGGCGGATCTGGTGGCGTTCCGGGTGGCCGTCGAGGACGTGGAGGTGGGTGGCCGGCTGATCCGGGCCGGCGAGGGCATCGTGCCGCTGATCGCGGCGGCCAACCACGACGACGCGGTGTTCGCCGCGCCGGACCGCTTCGACCCGGAGCGCTCGGCGCGTTCTCATGTGGCGTTCGGCTACGGCGTCCACCAGTGCCTGGGCCAGAACCTGGTGCGCGTCGAGATGGAGATCGCCTACAAGACGCTGTTCGCGCGGATCCCCTCCCTCACGCTGGCCGTGCCGGTGTCCGAACTGCCGCTGAAGTACGACGGGGTGCTGTTCGGTCTGCACGAACTGCCCGTCACCTGGAAGTGAGGGCGGCCGGGACACCCGGCCGCCAGGACCCGACCCTCGGAGGAACCTCGTGCGCATCACCGTGGACACCGGCCGCTGCGTCGGCGCCGGCCAGTGCGTCCTGACCGCGCCTGACCTGTTCGACCAGGACGACGACGGTCTGGTGACCGTCCTGGACGCGGCGGATGGCGCGCCGGCCGCCGCCCGCGAGGCGGCGGCGCTGTGCCCGTCCGGCGCGATCAACGTCGCGGCGGACTGAGCCCGCTCCCCGTGCGTGAGGGCCCCCGTCCGAGTGGGACGGGGGCCCTCAACTGCTGCCTGCCCGGAGCGGCAGACGGATCGTCACCAGGTGACGGACAGCTGGGTCAGTGCGGCGGACAACTGGCCGGAGGCGTAGCCCAGTTCCTCGATCGGGCGGGCCAGCCGCAGGCCCGGGAGCCGGGTGAACAGCAGGGTGTAGGCGATGCGCAGTTGGACCCGGGCCAGCGGTGCACCGATGCAGTGCCACATCCCGTGGCCGAACGTCAGGTGCGGGTTGGGCGCCCGCTGGATGTCGAACAGCTCGGGCTCGTCGAAGACAGTGCGGTCGAAGTTCACCAGCGTGAAGTCCAGCAGTACCAGGTCGCCGGCCTTGATGGTCACGTCGCCGACCGGCACGTCGGCGGTGGCGTACCGCGGGAGCACCGAACCGCCGGCCTTCGCGGACCGCAGGATCTCCTCGACGCCGCTGCGCATCAGTTGCTCGTCGGCGAGCGCCGCGGCGAGCTGGTCCGGGTACTGGGTGAACAGCACCGCGCCCAGGTCGATGTGGCTGGCGACGCTGTCCAGGCCGGCGAAGAGCAGTCCGGCGACGATCGGTCCGATGCGGTCGTCGGACGGCACCTTCAGGCACAGCCGGGAGATGACGTCGTCCTCGGGTGCGGTGCGCTTGCTGCGGGCCAGTCCGGACAGCAGGCCGAACAGCTCGTCCTGGGCTTCCTGCGCCCGGGGCAGGTCGTCGAGTTCGCCGAGCTTGGCGAGCGCGCCGATCAACTGGCCCTGCTCCGCGGCGGGGACGCCGATGAGGGCGCACAGCACCGACAGCGAGAACGGCATGGAGAAGTCGCCGTGCAGGTCGGCGGGCGGGCCCTGGGCGACGAGGTGCGCGAGCGCCTGTTCGGCGAATGCCTCGACCTTCGGCTGCAGGTCCAGCACCCGACGGGCGGAGAACTGCGGGGTGAGCAGCGAGCGCATCTCCGCGTGCACGGCGCGCGCCGCGTCGACGTCGTCGGTGACCAGGAGGTCCAGTAGCGGATTGCGCACGTAGCGCGGCGCGTTGGCCGGGTCGGCGTGGGCGCGGGCCAACCGCTCGTCGTGCAGCAGTTGTTTGAGTTCGGAGTGGCGGGTGACGAGCCAGCCCTCGTCTCCGGCCGGGGTGCGGACCTTGCAGACGGGGGCCTTGGATTGCAGGTCGCGCAGCAGGGGGCTCAGGTGCAGGACGGTGCGTGCCTCCGCGGCGAGGGAGGGCGGCGCGGTGGATGTGCTCATGGAGGACTCCTCTGGAGGGTGGTGCCGTGGGGGGGCAGGCGCCTGCCTGTCTGCGGCGGGCCGGGGAGCGCGGAGCGGCGCCACCCCGCACCGCCTCGGCGGGATATGTGGCGGCTTGGCCGGCGGCCCCGCTCAGTTGTTTCTCAAACCGCTGATTCCTCCAGTTCCGTGAGCCAATCCGCGATGGCCCGCGCGGTCAGCGCCGAGTGTTCCTTGGCCAGGGAGAGATGGTCGGCGTCGATGTCGCGGACGTGGTCGGCGGGGACGGACGAGGTGTCGAGGCGGAAGCCGTCGAGGTCGCGGGCGGCGCGCACGAGGAGGGTCGGCGCGGTGGGGGCGGGCGCTTCGATGTCGGTCATGGCCATGAACCAGTGGGCCATGGCCGACATCCGGGCGCTGTTCAGCGTCACCGAGGGCGAGTCGATGTCGGCGAGGTAGAACCGCGTGGTGCGGTCCAGGTCGTTGCCCTCGCCGGGGCTGTAGCGGATGGAGGCGGTGTCGAGGAGGATCACCGCCTCGGGCCGGACGTCCCAGGTGTCCTCCAGGACGCCGGCGGCCAGGTAGGCGAGCGAGCCGCCGGTGGAGTGGCCGACCATGACGAACGGTTCGCCGTCGCTGGCCATCAGGACGCTCTCGGCGACGACCCGGGCGGCGGCCTCGCTGGTGGCGGGCAGCGGTTCGCCGGGGGCGAAGCCCATCAGCGGCAGCGCCGAGACGTGCCGCTGGCCGCGGAAGTGCGCCGCGATGCGGGCGTATTGGTGGACGCCGCCGGTGGCGCCGGGGGCGCTGACGAAGATCAGCCGCGGGTTGTCGGGGCCGTCGGCGAGCGTGACCGGCTCGGAGAGTTCCTCCAGTTCGGCCGGGGTGTCGAACATCGGCCGGGTGTTGGCGACGGCCTTGAGCATCCGCATCGCCTCGACGAGCTTGCCGCCGCGCACCGCGTTGTAGAACAGGCCCTCCAGGGTGTCGTCGGAGCGCGCCGTGGAACGGGCGGCGGCGGTCGGACCGGACCCACCGGCGTCGGGGCTGTTGCCGAGCTCCTGGTGCAGCCAACGTGCCAGTTTGGCGGGCGACTTGTGGTCGAAGACGACCGACGAGGGAAGTCGCAGGCCGAGGATCGGGCCGAGTTGGTTGCGCAGGCTGACCGAGACCAGGGAGTCGAAGCCCAGCTCCAGGAAGCCCCGTTCGGGGTCGACGGCGCTGGGGTCGGGGTGGCCGAGCAGGCCGGCGGTGTAGCCGACGACCAGGTCGGTGAGCAGTTGTTCCTGGCCGGCCTCGTCGAGGCGGCCCAGGCGCTCGCGGAGTGTGACGGGCGAGCGGTCGGCGGTGGCGGCGGACCGTCGGCCGCGCGGCACCAGGTCGCGCCAGATCGCGGGCAGCGCCTGCTGGTCCCGCAGCCCGGCGATGTTGAGGCGGCTGGGCGCCACGGCCGGCTCGGGGCGGGCGAGGGCGGCGTCGAAGAGCGCCAGACCGTCCTCGATGTCCAGGGCCGGCAGGCCGCCGCGGGCCATGCGTTCCAGGTGGGCGTCGCTGACCGAGGCGGTCATGCCGCTGCCCCGGCCCCATGGTCCCCAGGCGAGGGAGTGCGCCACCAGGCCCTGTGCGGCGCGGTGTTGGGCCAGTGCGTCGAGGTAGGCGTTGGCGGCGGCGTAGTTGGCCTGGCCGGGGGTGCCGAGGACGCCGGAGACCGAGGAGTACAGGACGAAGCCGGCCAGGTCGCGGTCGCGGGTGGCGTCGTGCAGGTGCCAGGCGGCGTCGGCCTTGGGGCGGAGCACGGCGGCCAGTTGGTCGGTGGTGAGGGAGCCGATCAGGGTGTCGTCGAGGATGCCGGCGGTGTGCACGACCGCGGTCAGCGGATGCGCGGTGGGCACCGAGGCGAGGAGCGCGTCCAGCGCCGCGCGGTCGCCGACGTCGCAGGCCGCCACGCGGACCTGTGCGCCGAGTCCGGTCAGTTCCCCGGTCAGTTCCCGGGCGCCGGGGGCGTCGGGGCCGCGGCGGCCGGCGAGCAGCAGGTGCCGGACGCCGCGGGTGTTGACCAGGTGTCGGGCGAGCGCGGCTCCCAGGCCGCCGGTGCCGCCGGTGATCAGGACGGTGCCGTCCGGGTTCCAGGTGCGGGCCGGCGCGGCGTCGACGGCCGGTTCCGGCAGCCGGGCCAGGCGGGCGGCGCGCACCGTCCGGTCGCGGACGACGAGTTGCTGCTCGTCGAGGCCGAGGAGGTGCGGCAGCATCCCGGCGGACCGGAACGCGTCGTCGAGGTCGACCAGCAGCAGGCTGCCGGGGTTCTCCGTCTGGGCGGAGCGCACCAGGCCGCAGACCGCGGCGGCGGCCGGGTCGTTGCCGGTCGCGCGGCCGGCGGCGACGGCGCCGCGGGTGACGAAGACGAGCCGGGCGGTGGCCAGTCGGGGTTCGGCCAGCCACTCGTGGATCAGCCCGAGGACCCGGGTGGTGAGGGCGCGTACCGCCTCGGGTCCGGCGTCCGGGCCGCCGACGACCGGGATGAGGAAGACGTCGGGGGCCGGCCCGCCGTCGCCGAGGGCGCCGCTGAGGGACGCGGCGTAGGCGCTGACGGTCTCGTCGGCGCGGTGCAGCGCGTAGCCGAGGTCGAGTTCGTCGTCGCCGACGACGGCCCAACGGGTGCCGACGGCGCGGGCGCCGGGGTCGACCGGCACCCAGTCCAGGTGGAACAGCTCGCCCCGGCCGCTGTGGCCGACCGTCGCGGGCGCCGGGCCGTCCTGTGAGCAGGCGAGGGTGACGCCGTCGGCGGTCAACACCGCGCCGCCCGCGGCGTCCACGGCCGCGAGGGCCACGGTGTCGGGCCCGGTCGCGGTGAGTCGGACCCGCAGCGCGGTGGCTCCGGTGGCGTGCAGGGTGAGTCCGGTGATGCCGGTGGGTTCGGCGGTGTGGTCCGCGTCGAGCGCGGCGGCGGCGCGGAGCGCGGTGGCCAGCAGCGCGGGGTGGATGCCGAAGCCGCGGTCGGCCGCGGTGGCGGCGGGCAGGGCCAGTTCGGCGAGGACCTCGCCGTCGCGCCGCCACACCCCGGTGAGGCCCTGGAAGTGCGGGCCGTACTGGTGGCCAAAGGAGCCGGCCGCCGCGTCGAGGTCGGCGACGGGCACCGGGCGGGCGTCCCGCGGCGGCCACTCGGCGTCGACCGGGGCGACGGAGTCCGTGGGGGCGTCGGGAGCGTCGGGGGCGAGCAGGCCGGTCGCGCAGGTGGTCCAGGGGGCGTCGCCCTCGGTGGTCGCGGGGCGGGCGTGGACGGTCAGCGGCCGGTGGCCCGCGGCGTCGGGGGCGCCGACCCGGGCCTGGAGGGTGACGACGTCGCCGTCCGCGAGGGTGAGCGGCGCCGGCAGGTCGAGCCGCGCCAGGTGCGGGGTGCCGCTCAGGTCGCCGGCGCGAACGGCGAGTTCGGCGAAGGCGGCGCCGGGGACGGTGATCCGGCCGTGGCTGCGGTGGTCGCCGAGCCAGGGGTGGGCGGGGAGCGCGAGGCGGCCGGTGAGCACGGTCTCGTCGGCGTCGGCGAGGGTGACGGCGGCGCCCAACAGGGGGTGGGCGGCGGCGCTCTGTCCGAGGTCGGCCGGGTCGCCGGAACGGGCGCGCAGGGTGGGCCAGTAGCGCTCGCGCTGGAAGGCGTAGGTCGGCAGCGCGACGGGGGCGGCCTGCGGGGTGCGGGTGCCGGCGAACACCGCGTCCCAGTCCACCTCCGCGCCGTGCGCCCACAGGGTGCCCAGGGCGGCCAACACGGTGGTCTCCTCCGGCCGTTCCTTACGCAGCGCCGGCACGGCGACCAGTCCCGGCTCGGGGAGGTTCTCCCGGGCCAGGGCGGACAGCACGCCGTCCGGGCCGAGTTCGAGGAAGGTCCGCACGCCGCGGGCGGCGAGGGCGCGCAGCCCGTCGCCGAAGCGGACGGCCTGCCGGACGTGGCAGACCCAGTAGTGCGGGGTGGCCAACTCCTCGGCGGTGGCGGGCAGTCCGGTGAGGTTGGACACGACCGGGATCGCCGGCTCGGCGAAGGTCAGCGGCGCCAGGGCGGTGCGGAAGGCGTCGAGCACGGGGTCCATCAGCGGCGAGTGGAAGGCGTGGCTGACCGGGAGGCGGGTGGTGCGGCGGCCCAGGTCGTCGAAGTGTCGGCGGACGGCGAGGGCGGTGTCCTCGGCGCCGGAGACGACGACGGAGCGGGGGGCGTTGACCGCGGCGATCGCGAGGTCGTCGGTCAGCAGCGGGCGCACCTCGTCCTCGGTGGCCTCCAGCGCCACCATGGCGCCGCCGGGCGGGAGTTCGCCCATGGCGGTGGCGCGGGCGGCCACCAGGGTGCAGGCGTCCGCGAGTGACAGCACGCCGGCGACGTGCGCGGCGGTGATCTCGCCGATGGAGTGTCCGGTGACGTAGTCGGGGCGGATGCCCCAGGAGGCCAGCAGGCGGTAGAGCGCGACCTCGACGGCGAACAGCGCGGGCTGGGTGTGGCGGGTGTGGTCCAACTGTGCGCGGTCCGGGCCCCAGATCACGTCGCGCAGCGACGTGCCGAGCCGGGCGTCCAGCAGGTCCACCGCCTCGTCGAAGGCGGCGGCGAAGACCGGGTGGCGGGCGTGGAGTTCGCGTCCCATGCCCAGGCGCTGCGAGCCCTGGCCGGAGAAGAGTACGGCCAGCCCGCCCCGGTCGCCGGTGGGGACGGCGCCGCGGGCCACCTCGGTGAGGGTGTCGCCCGTGTGGACCAGCAGCGCCCGGTGTTCGAAGGCGGCGCGGGTGGTGGCGAGCGCGTGACCGAGGTCGGCGGCGGTGCGGCCGGGCGCGGTGGTCAGCTCGCGGACCCGTGCCACCTGGGCGTCGAGGGCGCCGGCGGTGCGGGCGGCGACCGGCCACGGTACGGCGTTCGGGGTGCGGGGGGCGGCGGCGGTCGGCTCGTCGGCGGCGCCACCCGGCACTGCGGGAGCCGCCTCCCCGGCCGTCAACTCGTCTGAAACGGGGGCCTGTTCGAGGATGATGTGGGCATTGGTTCCGCTGATGCCGAAGGAGGAGACGGCGGCCCGGCGCACCCGGTCGCCCTCGGGCCAGGGGACGGGTTCGGTGAGCAGCCGTACGGCGCCGGCGTCCCAGTCGATGTGCGAGGACGGCGCGTCGACGTGCAGCGTGCGCGGGAGCAGGTCGTGACGCAGGGACAGCACCGTCTTGATCACTCCGGTGACGCCGGCGGCGGCCTGGGAGTGGCCGAGGTTGGACTTCACCGAGCCGAGCCACAGCGGGCGTTCGGGGTCCCGGTCCTGGCCGTAGGTGGCGAGCAGCGCACCGGCCTCGATGGGGTCGCCGAGCCGGGTGCCGGTGCCGTGCGCCTCGACCGCGTCCACGTCGTCCGGGGTGAGGCCGGCGCCGGCCAGTGCCTGGCGGATCACGCGCTGTTGGGACGGGCCGTTGGGGGCGCTGAGGCCGTTGGAGGCGCCGTCCTGGTTGACGGCGGAGCCACGCAGCACGGCGAGCACCGGGTGGCCGTTGCGCTGCGCGTCGGAGAGCTTCTCGACGAGCAGCATGCCGACGCCCTCGGACCAGGCGGTGCCGTCGGCGGCCTCGGCGAACGGTTTGCAGCGGCCGTCGGACGCCAGCCCGCCCTGCATGCTGAAGCCGGCGAAGCTGGCCGAGGTCGTCATCACGGTGGCGCCGCCGGCCAGGGCGAGGCCGCATTCGCCGGCGCGGACGGCCTGCGCGGCCAGGTGCAGGGTCACCAGGGACGACGAGCAGGCGGTGTCGAGGGTGACGGCGGGGCCTTCGAGGCCGAGGGCGAAGGCGAGGCGGCCGGAGAGCACGCTGGCGGCCAGGCCGTTGCCCGCGTAGCCGCCCAGGTCGTCCTCCGCGGCGAGGACCAGGTGTGCATAGTCCTGACCGTTGGTGCCGACGAACACGCCGGTGCGGGAACCGCGCAGCCCGGCCGGGTTGATGCCGGCGCGCTCGACGGCCTCCCAGGCGGTCTCCAGCAGGAGCCGCTGTTGCGGGTCCATGGCGAGGGCCTCGCGCGGGGAGATGTCGAAGAAGCCCGGGTCGAAGTCGGCCGCGTCGGCGAGGAATCCGCCCTCTTGAGTGGCGCTGTGGCTGGGTCCGTCGCCGGCCAGCGCCGCCAGGTCCCAGCCCCGGTCGGCGGGGAACGGCCCGATGCCGTCCCGTCCGGCGGACAGCAGCTCCCACAGGTCTTCCGGAGAACGCACGCCGCCGGGGAGTCGACAGGCCATGCCGACGATCGCCACGGGTTCGTGGCGGCCCGCCTCCAACTCCTGGAGGCGCTGGCGGGTTTGGTGGAGGTCCACCGTGACCCACTTCAGGTAGTCGACGAGTTTCTTTTCGTCCGGCATCGTCCGTGGAACCTTCCTGGGATGTGGTGGGAGCGAGCGACGGGGGTCGGGCGGTTCAGGAGTCCGTCTGCCGGCCGAGCTCGTGGTCGATGAAGGCGAGGACCTCGTCGGCGCTGGCCGCTTCGAGGCGGGCGTCGACGGCCGGTCGGCCGCCGTCCTGTTGGGTGCCGTCCCACTGGGCCAGCAGTTGCCGGAGGCGTCCCGCGACGTCCTGGCGGGTGGCGTCGTCCACGCCGTCCGGCGACAACTGCGACGCGATCTTGTCGAGTTGGGCCAGCGGCGAGCGGTCGGGGCCGGTCGCGTCGCCGCCGGACAGTGCCGGTTCGAGGTACCGGGCGACGGCGGCCGGGGTGGGGTGGTCGAAGACGAGGGTGGCGGGCAGCCTGGTACCGGTGGCGGCAGCCAGCCGGGTGCGCAGTTCGACCGCCATCAGGGAGTCGAACCCCAGCCGGTTGAAGTCCCGTTCGGCCGGTACGGCGTCCGTCCCGGTGTGGCCGAGCACCGCGGCGGTCTCGGCGCGGACCAGGTCGAGCAGGGCCTGGTGCCGCGCCGCGGCGTCCAGGGCGGCCAGCCGACGGGCCGTCCCGCCGGCGGATGCGGCCGCGGCGGTACGGCGCCGGCCGCGCACCAGGGCACGGAGCACGGCGGGGACCTGCCCCTCGGTGGGCGCGGCGGTCCAGGACACCCGCACCGCCAGCGCGAGTCCGTCGCCCCGGGCGGCGGCCTCGTCGAACAGGGCCAGGCCCTGCTCCGGTGCGAGCGGCGGCTGGCCCGAGCGCTCCAGGCGGGCCAGGTCGGCGGCGCCGAGGGTGCCGGTCATGCCGACGTCCTTCCGCCACGGCCCCCAGGCCAACGACAGCCCGGGCAGGCCCTGGGCGGCACGATGAGCGGCGAGCGCGTCGAGGAAGGCGTTGCCGGCGGCGTAGTTGCCCTGGCCGGGGCCGCCGGTGATGCCGGCGATCGAGGAGTACAGCACGAAGCCGGCCAGGTCGAGGTCGCGGGTGGCCCGGTGCAGGTGCCAGGCGGCATCGACCTTGGGCCGCAGGACGGTGTCCAGTTGCGCGGGCGTCAGCGTGCCGAGGGTGGCGTCTTCGAGGACGCCGGCGGTGTGCACGACGGCGGTCAGCGGGTGCTCCTGCGGGAGTTGGGCCAGCAGCCGGTCCAGGGCGGTGCGGTCGGCGACGTCGCAGGCGGCGAGGGTGACCTCGGCGCCGAGCGCGGCCAGTTCGTCGCGCAGGGCGGTCGCGCCGGGCGCGTCGGGTCCGCGGCGGCCGGCCAGCAGCAGGTGCTTGATGCCGTGTCCGGTGACCAGATGGCGGGCGAGGAGGCCGCCCAGGCCGCCGGTGCCGCCGGTGATCAGGACGGTTCCGTCGCGGTCCCAGGCGCGCAGCGGGTGCGCGGCGGTGGCGGGTGCGGCGGTGGCACGGGTCAAACGGGCGACGGTCGGCGCGCCACCGCGGAGCGCGACCTGCGTCTCCCCCGCGGCCAACAGGGCCGCCAGGTCCATCGGCGCGACCGTGTCACCGGCGGCCGCCGGCCCGGCGGGATCGAGGTCCAACAGCAGGTAGCTGCCCGGGTGTTCCGACTGCGCCGAGCGGACCAGCCCCCAGACCGCGGCCGCCGCCAGGTCGTGCACCTCCTCCGCCCCGGTGGCGACGGCACCGCGGGTGACGATCACCAGGTGGGCATCGGCCGTGCGTGCGTCGGCGGTCCAACGCTGCAACAGGTCCAGCACCGCCGTGGTGGTGGCGCGGGCCGCGGCGGGCAGGTCGTCGCCCCGGACCGGCGCCCCGAGCACCGGCGCGAGGACGAGCGGCGGCAGCGGCCCTTCACCGTCGAGCAGCGCGGTCAGCGACGCGACGCGCTCGGTGCCTGCGGTGGTGGAGCCCAACACCGTTTCCAGTTGCGGGAGTTCCGCGCCCAGCACGACGCACCGCGGACGGTCGCCGGTGTGCGCGCCGCCCTCCGGCGCGGGGACCCAGTCCAGGTCGAGCAGGACCGCGCCGTCCCCGCCGCCGGCCGCATCCGGCGCGTCGACGGTGGGCGTGCGCAGCGTGAGGCCGCTGACGGAGAGGACCGGGGCGCCCTGCGGGTCGGCGGCCTCCAGGGACCAGGTGTCCGCGCCGCGCGGGGTCAGGTGGACGCGCAGGGTGGTGGCCGAAGCGGCGTGCAGGGTGAGGCCCTGCCAGTCGAGGGCGTCACGGCCGTCGTCCCCGTCCAGCAGGTCGGCGGCGCGGGCCGCGGTGTCCAGGAGTGCCGGGTGGAGCGCGAACGCCCGCTCGGCCGGGCCGGGTTCGGGGAGTTCGAGGTCGACGAAGACCTCACCGTCCCGCTGCCAGGCGGCCGTGATCCCGGTCGGGCCGTCGAGGGTCGGCAGCGCGTCGAGAGGCACGGCGCGCTCCGGCGGCCAGACGGTCGAAGAGGCCGGGGGCGGCGCGGTGTCGGTGGTGAGCTCGGCGGTGGCGTGCAGCGTCCAGGGGCCGTCGAGGGCGTCGTCGGGCCGGGCGTGCACGGACAGGGCGCGCCGGCCGGTGTCGTCCGGGGCGGCCACCCGCACCTGGAGGCGCTGGGCCCGGTCGTCGGTGAGGACGAGCGGTGTGGTGACGGTCAGTTCGGCCACGGTCGGGCAGCCGGCCTGATCGCCGGCGCGGACGGCCAGTTCGGCGAGGACCGCGGCCGGCAGGACGGTGCGGCCGTCGTCCTCGTAGGCCGCGAGCCAGGGTTGGTTGGCGGTCGACAGGCGGCCGGTGAGCAGGATCTCCCCGGATCCGGCGACGGTGGTCGCGGCGCCGAGCAGCGGATGCCGGCCGGCCTCCAGGCCGAGCCCGCCGGCGTCACCGGGCGTTCCGGTCGCCAACGAGGGCCAGTAGCGCTCGCGTTGGAAGGCGTAGGTCGGCAGCGCGATCCGCCGCCCGCCGGTGCCGGCCAGGACACCGGTCCAGTCGACATCGACCCCGGCCGCGTACAGCCGGGCGACGGCACCGAGAGCGGCGCGCTCCTCCGGACGGTCCTTGCGCAGGACGGGCACCACGACGCCGTCCCCACCGTCGGGCAGGCAGGCGCCGGCCAGCGCGGAGAGGACGCCGTCGGGGCCGATCTCCAGGAAGGCGTTCGCGCCACGCTCCGCCAACGCCCGCACACCATCGGCGAACCGGACGGTCGCCCGCACATGCCGCACCCAATAATCAGCGCAACCCAACTCCCCCGCCGCAGCCACCTCACCCGTCACATTCGACACCACCGCAATCCGCGGCTCGCGATACTCAAGACCCTCCGCAACCACCCGGAACTCATCAAGCATCGGATCCATCAACGGAGAATGAAAAGCATGACTGACAGACAAGCGACGCGTCCGCACCCCCCGCGGGACAGTTGCTCCACAACCCGCCCAACGTCACCCTCAGCACCTGAAACCACCACCGAAGCAGGCCCGTTGACCGCCGCAACGGCCACCGCCCCACCACCCAACAACGGAACGACATCCTCCTCCCCCGCCTCCACCGCCACCATCACGCCACCCTCCGGCAACCCATCCATCAACCGCGCCCGAGCAGCAACCAACCGACACGCATCCCCCAAACGACAACACCCCAGCAACCTGCGCCGCCACAACCTCACCCACCGAATGCCCCGCCACAAACTCCACCCGCACACCCCACACCGACACCAACCGGAACAACGCCACCTCCACCGCAAACAACGCCGGCTGAGCCCAACCCGTCCGATCCAACAACCCACACTCACCACCCCACATCACCTCCCGCAAAGAAACACCCCACCCCAACTCCACATCCAACAACCCCACCACCTCATCAAAAGCATCCGCAAACACCGGGAAAGCCGCATACAACTCACGCCCCATACCCACCCGCTGCGCACCCTGACCCGAGAAGAGGAAGGCCGTGCGGCGTTCGCGGGCCTCCGCGCGGGCGGTCTCGGTGATGCCGTCGGTGGCGGCCAGCAGGACGGCCCGGTGCTCGAAGGTGGCGCGGCTGGTGACGAGGGAGTGGGCGAGGTCGACGGGCGGGAGGGCGGGCCGGTCCGCGGCGAAGGCGCGCAGACGGGCGATCTGGGCGTCGAGGGCGGCGGCGGAACGCGCCGAGACCACCCACGGGATGAGCTCCGGTGTCCGGGTCACCGCGGCCGGCTCGACGGCCGGCTCGTCCGGTGCGGCCTGTTCCAGGACGACGTGGGCGTTGGTGCCGCTGATGCCGAACGAGGAGACGCCGGCCCGGCGCGGTCGGCCGGTCTCCGGCCAGGCCGTGTGCTCGGTGAGCACTCGGACGGCGCCGGTGGTCCAGTCGACCCGGGTGGAGGGTTCGGTGACGTGCAAGGTGCGCGGCAGGGAGCCGTGTTGGAGGGCCAGCACCATCTTCATCAGGCCGGCGACGCCGGCGGCGGCCTGGGTGTGGCCGAGGTTGGACTTCACCGAGCCGAGCAGCAGCGGGCGGTCCTGCGGGCGGTCCTGGCCGTAGGTGGCCAGCACCGCCTGGGCCTCGATGGGGTCGCCGAGGACGGTGCCGGTGCCGTGCGCCTCGACGGCGTCCACGTCGGCCGGGGTCAGGCCGGCGCCGGTCAACGCCTGGCGGATGACGCGCTGTTGGGACGGGCCGTTGGGCGCCGTCAGGCCGTTGGAGGCGCCGTCCTGGTTGACGGCCGAGCCGCGCACCACGGCGAGGATGTCATGGCCGTTGCGGAGGGCGTCGGAGCGGCGTTCGACGACGAGGACGCCCACGCCCTCGGACCAGCCGGTGCCGTCGGCGGCGTCGGAGAACGCCTTGCAGCGGCCGTCCGGCGCCAGGCCGCCCTGGCGGGTGAAACCGGCGAAGCTGGTGGCGGTCGTCATGACGGTGACGCCGCCGGCCAGCGCCATGGTGCACTCGCCCGAGCGCAGTGCCTGGGCGGCCCAGTGCAGGGCGACGAGGGAGGAGGAGCAGGCGGTGTCCACGGTGACCGCGGGGCCTTCGAGGCCGAAGGCGTAGGCGAGGCGGCCGGAGATGACGCTGGCGGCCAGTCCGGTGCCGGCGTGCCCTTCGACGTCCTCCTGGGCACGGAGCACGAGGCTCGCGTAGTCCTGGCCGTTGGTGCCGATGAAGACGCCGGTGCGGGAGCCGCGGAGCCGGGTCGGGTCGGTGCCGGTGCGCTCGACGGCCTCCCAGGCGGTCTCCAACAGCAGCCGCTGCTGGGGGTCCATGGCGAGGGCCTCGCGCGGGGAGATGTCGAAGAAGCCCGGGTCGAAGTCGGCCGCGTCGTAGAGGAATCCGCCGACGTGGGTGGCGCTGCGCCCCTGCCCGTCGCCGGCGAGCAGGTCGAGGTCCCAGCCGCGGTCGGTGGGGAACGCGTCAATGCCGTCACGGCCCTCGCTCAGCAGTTGCCAGAGCGCCTCGGGGGTGGTGACGCCGCCGGGGAAGCGGCAGGCCATGCCGACGATGACGACCGGGTCGTCGTCGACCGGGGCGGCCGGCGCCGGTGGGGTCGCCGGGGCGGAGTCCGGCCGGTCGCCGGTGAGTTCGGCGAGGAGGTGGGTGGCGAGGGCGCGCGGTGTGGGGTGGTCGAAGACCAGGCTGGGCGGGAGGGGCAGGGCGGTGGTGGCGGCGAGGGCGTTGCTCAGTTCCACGGCGGTCAGCGAGTCGAAGCCGAGGTCACGGAAGGGCTTGTCGGTCCGGATGGCGTCGGCGCCGCGGTGGCCGAGCACCGCGGCGGCGGTGGTGCGGACCGCGCGGAGGAGGACGCCGGTGCGGTCGGCGGGTGCGGTGGCGGCCAGTTGGTCGCGCAGTTCGGCGGCGGCGCCGGCCTGTTGGCGGTGCGCCTCCTGGACCGCGCGGGCCGCGGCGCGGGCCGCGGGCAGTCGGCCGAGCAGCGGGCTGGGCCGCAGGGCCAGCAACGATTCCAGCAGCCGGGGTTGTTGTAGGTCGGCGATGATCAGGGTGGGGTGCGGCTCGGTCACCGCGCGGGCCAGGGCCGGTACGGCGAGGTCCGGGGCGAGCAGCCCGACGGGGTCGGCGCCGGGGCGGGTGTGGCGGGCGGCCATGCCGTCGCCGGCCCAGGCCCCCCAGGCGATCGAGGTGGCCGCGAGGCCCTGTGCGCGGCGCCGCTCGGCGAGGGCGTCGAGGACGGCGTTGGCCGCGGCGTAGCCGGCCTGGCCGGGGTTGCCGACGGCGCCGGCGACGGAGGAGAACAGCACGAAGACCGTGGGCCCGGCGTCCCGGGTCAGTTCGTCCAGGAGGAGGGCGGGGGCGACCTTGGCGCGGAAGACCGCGGCGAACCGGTCCGGGGTGAGGCCGGTCAGCACGCCGTCGTCCAGGACGCCCGCGGCGTGCACCACGGCGGTCAGCGGGCGGTCGGCGGGGATCTCGGCGAGGACCCAGGTGAGTTGCTGCCGGTCGGCGGCGTCGCACGCCGCGAGGGTGACGCGGGCGCCCAGGGCGGTCAGTTCGGCGGCCAGGTCCTCGGCACCGGGTGCGTCGGGGCCGCGGCGGCTGAGCAGCAACAGGTGCTCCGCACCGTGGGCGGCGAGCCAGCGGGCGGTATGCCGGCCGAGGGCGCCGGTGCCGCCGGTGATCAGCACGGTGCCGGTGGGCCGCCATGCGGCGTCGGGGGCGTGGTCGGGGGCGGGCGCCGCGGTGAGGCGTCGGCCGTAGGTGCCGGTGGCGCGCAGGGCGAGCTGGTCCTCGTCGCCGGCGCCCACGAGTGCGGCGGGCAGCCGGCGCGCGGTGCGCTCGTCGAGTGCGACGGGCAGGTCGATCAACCCGCCCCAGTGGCGCGGGAGTTCCAGCGCCGCGACCCGGCCCAGTCCCCAGACGGCGGCCTGCGCGGGCGCCGCCGGCTGCTCGCCGGGGAGCGCGGCGGCCGCGCCCCGGGTCAGGGCCCAGAGCGGGGCCGGGCAGCCGGTGTCGGCGAGGGCTTGGACGAGGGCCGCGGTGGCGGTGACGCCGGCGGGTACCGCGTCGTCACCGGTGGTCTCGTCCAGTGCCAACAGTGAGACGACGGCGGCGAGTTCACCGCGGTCGGGGTCCTGCGCCGCCGCGAGCAGTGCGGCGAACGCGGCCCGGCCGGTGCCGTCGCCGGCCACGTCCACCCGGTGGGCGTCCGGGCCGAGGGCGGCGAGCACGTCGGCGATCCACGGGTCGTCGGCCACGGCGGCGGGGACGACGGCCAGAATGCCGCCGCCGCGCGGCGCTCCGTCGAGCGTGAGCGGTTCCCAACCCTCCCGGTAGCGCAGGGCGTTGACGGCCGAGTCGGCGCGGTGCCGGGTGCGCCAGGCGGACAGTGCGGGCAGTACGGGGCCGAGTTGTTCGCCGTCGATGTCCAGGCGGGCGGCGAGCGCCGACACGTCCGCGCGTTCCACAGCGGCCCAGAACTCCGCATCGGCGGCGTCCGCACCAACGCCATCGGACGCGGTCGCCAGCTCCGGCCAGAACCGCTCGCGTTGGAAGGCGTACGTCGGGAGGTCGACGCCCCGCGCCCCGGTACCGGCCAGGGCGGCGCCCCAGTCGACGGTCTCGCCGGCGACGTGCAGCCGCGCCAATCCGGTGAGCAGGGCGCTCTCCTCGCCGCGGTCCTTGCGCAGGGTGGGTGTCACGAGCGCATCGGCGGGCAGCACGGTGCGGGCGAGCGCGGAGAGGACGCCGTCGGGGCCGATCTCCAGGAAGGCGTTCGCGCCACGCTCCGCCAACGCCCGCACACCATCGGCGAACCGGACGGTCGCCCGCACATGCCGCACCCAATAATCAGCGCAACCCAACTCCCCCGCCGCAGCCACCTCACCCGTCACATTCGACACCACCGCAATCCGCGGCTCGCGATACTCAAGACCCTCCGCAACCACCCGGAACTCATCAAGCATCGGATCCATCAACGGAGAATGAAAAGCATGACTGACAGACAAGCGACGCGTCCGCACCCCCCGCCGGGACAGTTGCTCCACAACCCGCCCAACGTCACCCTCAGCACCTGAAACCACCACCGAAGCAGGCCCGTTGACCGCCGCAACGGCCACCGCCCCACCACCCAACAACGGAACGACATCCTCCTCCCCCGCCTCCACCGCCACCATCACGCCACCCTCCGGCAACCCATCCATCAACCGCGCCCGAGCAGCAACCAACCGACACGCATCCCCCAACGACAACACCCCAGCAACCTGCGCCGCCACAACCTCACCCACCGAATGCCCCGCCACAAACTCCACCCGCACACCCCACACCGACACCAACCGGAACAACGCCACCTCCACCGCAAACAACGCCGGCTGAGCCCAACCCGTCCGATCCAACAACCCACACACACCCTCACCACCCCACATCACCTCCCGCAAAGAAACACCCCACCCCAACTCCACATCCAACAACCCCACAACCTCATCAAAAGCATCCGCAAACACCGGGAAAGCCGCATACAACTCACGCCCCATACCCACCCGCTGCGCACCCTGACCCGAGAAGAGGAAGGCCGTGCGACGGGGGGTTGCCGCCCCCCTGGCGACCTCGGTGAGGCCGGTGACGTCGGTGTCGGTGGCGCCTTCGGTCTCCGTGGCGCCGTGGGTGGCGAGCAGCACGGCGCGGTGTTCGAAGAGGGAGCGGCCGGTGGCCAGGGTGTGTGCGGTGTCGAGCGGCGGCAGGGTGGTCGCGGCGGTGCGCAGGCGGTCGAGTTGGGCGTCGAGGGCGGCCGGGGTCTGCGCGGAGACGGGCCAGGCGACCACCGTGGGGGCGGGTCGGTCGTCCGCGGGCGCGGGTTCGGCTTCGGCGGACGGCTGTTCCAGGATGACGTGGGCGTTGGTGCCGCTGATGCCGAAGGAGGAGACGCCGGCCCGGCGCGGTCGGTCGGTCTCCGGCCAGGGGGTCTCTTCGGCGAGCAGGCGAACGGTGCCGTCCGACCAGTCGACGTGCGAGGACGGTTCGGTGAGGTGCAGGGTGCGCGGCAGGGTGCCGTGGCGCATGGCCATGACCATCTTGACCAGGCCGGCCGCGCCGGCGGCGGACTGGGTGTGGCCGATGTTGGACTTCACCGAGCCGAGCAGCAGCGGGCGTTCGGGATCGCGGTCGGCACCGTAGGTGGCGATCAGCGCCTGGGCCTCGATGGGGTCGCCGAGCGGGGTGCCGGTGCCGTGCGCCTCGACGGCGTCGACGTCGGCCGGGGTCAGGTGGGCGTTGGCGAGGGCCTGGCGGATGACGCGCTGTTGGGCCGGGCCGTTGGGTGCGGTCAGGCCGTTGGAGGCGCCGTCCTGGTTGACGGCCGAGCCGCGCACCACGGCGAGGACGCGGTGGCCGGCGCGGCGGGCGGCGGAGAGCCGTTCCAGGACGAGGACGGCGGCGCCCTCGGACCAGCCGGTGCCGTCGGCGGCGTCGGAGAACGCCTTGCAGCGGCCGTCCTGGGCGAGGCCGCCCATCCGGGAGAAGCCGGTGAAGTTGGCGGCGGTGGTCATGACGGTGACGCCGCCGGCCAGCGCCATGGTGCACTCGCCGGCGCGCAGTGCCTGGGCGGCCAAGTGCACGGAGACCAGGGAGGAGGAGCAGGCGGTGTCGACGGAGAGTGCCGGGCCTTCCAGGCCGAGGGCGTAGGCGAGGCGGCCGGAGACGACGCTGACGGCGAGGCCGGTGGTCGCGTGGCCGGCGATGTCGTCCCGGGAGCGCATCACGAGTCCGGCGTAGTCCTGGCCGCTGACGCCCATGAACACGCCGGTGGGGGTGGTGCGCAGGGAGTGCGGGTCGATGCCGGCGCGTTCGGCGGCCTCCCAGGCGACCTCCAGGAGGATGCGCTGCTGCGGGTCCATGGCGAGGGCCTCGCGCGGGGAGATCCCGAAGAACGCCGCGTCGAAGTCGGCGATGTCGCGCAGGAATCCGCCCTGTCCTGAGGGGGCTCCCTGGGCGCCGCCGAGCGCCGGGTGGCGGTCCCACTCGCGGTCGGCGGGGAAGCCGGTGATCGCGTCGGTTCCGGTGGCCACCAGGTCCCACAGGTCTTCCGGGGAACCGACGCCGCCGGGGAAGCGGCAGGCCATGCCGACGATGACGACCGGGTCGTCGTCGGCCGCGGGGGCCGGTGCCGCGGCGGTGACGGTCACCGCGGCGTCGGCGCCGAGGAGTTCGTCGTGGAGGTAGTCGGCGAGCCGGTCGGGGGTCGGGTAGTCGAAGATGAGGGTGGCGGGCAGGGTGAGGCCGGTGGCCTTGCCGAGCCGGTTGCGCAGTTCGATGGCGGTGAGCGAGTCGAAGCCGAGCTGGCGGAACTCTCGTCGGGCGTCCACGGGTTCGGTGGAGCCGTGGCCGAGGACGGTGGCCGCCTCGGTGCGGACCAGCTCGACGAGGAACGGGGTGCGTTCGTCCTCGGGGAGGGTGGCCAGACGCTCGGCGAGGCCGGCGCGGGAGACGCCGGCGGAGCCGGCCCGGGCGCGGCGACCGGTGGCGCGGACCAGGCCGCGCAGGACGGCGGGGACGCCGACCGCGGCGGGCAGTGCGCCGCCGGTGAGGCCGAGCGGGACGATCAGGGGTTCGTCGGCGGCGGTGGCGGCGTCGTAGAGGGCGAGGCCGCGGGCGGCGGAGAGCAGCGGGAGGCCGCCGGCCTCGCTGACGCGGTTCAGGTCGTGGTCGGTCAGTCCGCCGGTCATGCCGGCGCCCTGTTCCCAGGCGCCCCAGGCGAGCGAGGTGGCGGGCAGGCCGAGGGCGTGGCGGTGGGCGGCGAGCGCGTCGAGGAAGGCGTTGCCGGCCGCGTAGTTGGCCTGGCCGGGGCCGCCCATGACGCCGGCGGTCGAGGAGTAGAGCACGAACGCGGCCAGGTCGTGGTCGCGGGTGAGGTCGTGCAGGTGCCAGGCGGCGTCCAGCTTGGGGCGCAGGACCGTGGCGAGGCGGTCGGGGGTCAGGGCGGTGAGGGTGCCGTCGTCCAGCACGCCGGCGGTGTGCACGACGGCGGTGAGCGGGTGGTCGGCGGGCACGGTGGCGAGCAGCCCGGTCAGGGCGGTGCGGTCGGCGGCGTCGCAGGCCGCGAGGGTGACGCGGGCACCCAACTCCTCCAGTTCGGCGCGGAGTTCGACGGCGCCCGGGGCGTCGGGGCCGCGCCGGCCGGCGAGCAGCAGGTGGCGGGCGCCGTGTGCGGTGACGAGGTGGCGGGCGAGCAGGCCGGCCAGGCCGCCGGTGCCGCCGGTGATCAGGACGGTGCCGTCGGGGTCGAGGGACCGCGGCACGGTCAGCACGATCTTGCCGGTGTGCTGGGCCAGGCTCATGAAGCGGAACGCCTCACCGGCGCGACGCACGTCCCAACTGCGCAGCGGCAGCGGGGTCAACACCCCGCGGTCGAAGAGGTCGACGAGGTCGCGCAGCATCCGTTGGATGTGGTCGGGATCGACCATGCCGAGGTCGAAGGAGTGGTAGGCGAGGCGGTCCGGGACGGAGTCGGCCTCCCGGATGTCGGTCTTGCCCATCTCCAGGAACCGGCCGCCCGCACCGAGCAACCCCATCGAGGCGTCCACGAACTCGCCGGACAACGCGTTCAACACCACGTCCAGGCCGCCGTCACCGGCGACCTCCGCGAACGACACCGCGAAGTCCAGGGTCCGGGAGGAGGCGATGTGGTCATCGGCCACCCCCAGGGAACGCAGCACCTCCCACTTGCCCTCACTGGCCGTCGCGAAGACCTCGGCACCCAGATGACGGGCGATCTGGATCGCCGCCATCCCCACACCACCGGCACCGGCATGCACCAACACCCGCTCCCCCGCCCGCAGTCCACCCAACTCCCGCAGGGCGTAGTACGCGGTCAGGAACACCAACGGCACCGAGGCACCCGTCTCCCAGGACCAGTCCTCGGGGACGGGGGTGAGGAGGCGGGCGTCGGCGATGCCGAGCGGGCCGAAGCCGCCGAAGAGCATGCCCATGACGCGGTCGCCGGGGGCGAGGCCGGTGACCTCCAGTCCGACCTCGGTCACGACGCCGGCGGCCTCGGAGCCGAACAGGCCGGCGTCGCCGGGGTACATGCCGAGCGCGTTGAGGACGTCGCGGAAGTTCAGGCCCGCCGCCCGGACCTCGACGCGGACCTCGTGGCCGGTGAGCGGCCGTTGGGCCTCGGGGTGTGGCAGCAGGGCGAGGCCGTCGAGGCTGCCCTTGGCACGGCTGCCCAGCCGCCAGGGCGTGCCGGGCGGCGGAACGAGGCCGGTGCCGGAGTCGAGGCGGGCGAGCCGGCCGACCCGGACGGTGCCGGCGCGGACCACGGCCTGCGGTTCGTCGGCGTCGAAGAGGGCGGGCAGCAGCGGGAGTTGCGCGGCGGACGCGGCGGTGTCGTCGAGGTCGACGAGCAACAGGCGGCCGGGGTTCTCGGACTGGGCGGTGCGGACCAGCCCCCAGAGGGGGGCGGCGGCCAGGTCGAGGGGGGCGCGGGTGCCGTCGGCGACCGCGCCGCGGGTGACGAGCAGGAGCCGGGAGCGCGCGCAGCGGTCGTCGGCGAGCCACTGTTGGAGCAGTTCCAGGACGGTGCGGGTCAGTTCGTGGGCGGCGGCCGGTCCGTGGTCGGTGGCGCCGTGTAGCGGTACCGCGACGATGTCGGGCACGGGGCGGTCGTCGTGGGCGGTGAGTTGGGCGAGGGTGACGAGGGGGGCGTGGAGTGCGGCGACGGTGTCGGTGCCGGCGGCGGTGAGCGCGGCGGTCAGACCGAGCGGGTCGTCGCCGAGGACGGCCCAGGTGGCGGGGGCGGCGGGGGCGTGGACGGTGCGGGGCGTCCAGTCCATGCGGAAGAGGGAGTTGGCGTCGTCGCGGCGGGCGTCGGCGCCGGTGTCGGGGCCGGCGGCGCGCAGGGTCAGCGATTCGACGGAGACGACCGGGTGGCCCTGGGGGTCGACGGCGGTGATCTGCACGGCGTCGGGGCCGCAGTTGGTGATCCGCACGCGCAGCGCGGTCGCGCCGGAGGCGTGCAGGGACACCCCGTTCCAGGCGAACGGCAGGAGGCTGCGGTCGTCGCCGTCGGCGGAGGCGAAGAGGGTGCTGTGCAGGACGGCGTCGAAGAGGGCGGGGTGCAGGCCGTACGCGTCGGTGTCGGTGGTGCCCTCCGGCAGGGCGACCTCGGCGTAGATCTCGGTGTCGCGGCGCCATACGGCGCGCAGGCCGCGGAAGACGGGGCCGTAGTCGAGCCCGTTGGCGCGGTAGCGGTCGTAGAGGCCGTCGATGTCGAGGGGTTGGGCGTCGCGGGGTGGCCAGGTGGTGGTGTCGAGGGCGAGCAGGTGTGCGCCGTCGGTGATCCGGCCGGTGGCGTGCTGGGTCCAGGCGGCGTCCTGGTCGGTGCCGGGGCGGGTGAAGAAGCGCAGTTCGCGGGAGCCGTCCTGGTCGGCGGCGCCGATCGCGATCTGCATCTGGACGGCGCCGGTGGTGGGCAGGATCAGCGGCGCGGCGAGCATCAGTTCCTCGACGCGGTCGCAGCCGGCCTGGTCGGCGGCGCGCACGGCGAGTTCGAGGAATCCGGTGCCGGGGAAGAAGACCATGCCGCCGACGACGTGGTCGGCGAGCCAGGGGTGGGTGGCCAGCGACAGGGTGCCGGTGAGGAGGAGTTCGTCGGATCCGGCGACGGACATGGCGGCGCCGAGCAGCGGGTGGTCGGCGGCGGTCAGGCCGAGGCCGGTGGCGTCGGCGGGCCGGTAGGTGGCCTTGGGCCAGTAGCGCTCGTACTGGAAGGCGTAGGTGGGCAGTTCGGTGCGGCGGGCGCCGGTGCCGGCGTAGAACGCGGACCAGTCCACCGGTACGCCGAGGGTGTGGAGTCGGGCCAGCGCGGCGACCGCGGACGGCTCCTCGGGGCGGTCCTTGCGCAGGATCGGGACGGCGGCCACGTCGGGCGCGGACTGCTGGGCGAGGGCGGCGAGGGTGCCGTCCGGGCCGATTTCCAGGAAGAGGTCGACGCCGGCGTCGGCGAGGGTGCGGATGCCGTCGGCGAAGCGGACGGCCTCGCGGACGTGCCGGACCCAGTAGTCGGGCGTACCGAGCGGGGTGCTGTCGGCCAGGGTGCCGGTGAGGTGGGAGACGACCGGAATCTGCGGCTCGTGGTAGGTCAGGCCCTCGGCGACGGTGCGGAACTCGGGCAGCATCGGGTCCATCAGCGGCGAGTGGAAGGCGTGGCTGACCCGTAGTCGGGTGGTGCGGCGGCCCCGTTCGGCGAGGTGGGCGGCGACGGCGAGGGTGGCGGCCTCCTCGCCGGAGACGACGAGCGAGGTCGGGCCGTTGACGGCGGCGATCGCGACGCCGTCGGTGAGCAGCGGCGTCACCTCGTCCTCGGTGGCCTCGACGGCGACCATGGCGCCGCCAGCCGGGAGTTCCTGCATCAGTGCGGCGCGGGCGGCGACGAGCGTGCAGGCGTCCTCCAGGGAGAACACCCCGGCGACGTGGGCGGCGGCGATTTCGCCGATGGAGTGGCCGGCGACGAAGTCGGGCCGGACGCCCCAGGATTCCAGCAGCCGGTACAGCGCGACCTCGACGGCGAACAGCGCGGGCTGGGTGTGGCCGGTCTCGTTCAGGGGTGCGTCGTCGGCGCCCCAGATCACCTCGCGCAGGGAGCCGCCCAGTTCGGCGTCGAGCAGGTCGAGGGTGGTGTCGAGGGCCTGGGCGAACACCGGGAAGGCGTCGTGCAACTCCGCGCCCATGCCCAGGCGTTGGGCGCCCTGGCCGGAGAAGAGGGCGGCGCAGCGGGGGCGTCCGACGGCGTGACCCTCGTGGGTGTCGGGGGCGGTGCCGTGGGCCAGCCAGGCGGTCAGGGCGTGTCGTCCGGAGGTGCCGTCGGGGTCGGTGACGAGGGCGAGTCGGTGTTCCAGGGGTGCGCGGGTGGTGGCGAGGGAGAGCGCGGTATCCAGGGCGCGGGGTGTGGCCTCGGTGGTGAGGTGGTCGAGCAGGGCGGCGGCCTGGTCGCGGAGCGCGGCGCCGGTGCGGGCGGAGAGCACCCAGGGCAGCGTCCGCGGGGTGCGGGGCGGGGTGTCGTCGATGGTGGGGGCGGGGGTGTCGGGGGCCTGTTCGAGGATGACGTGGGCGTTGGTGCCGCTGACGCCGAAGGAGGAGACGCCGGTGCGGCGCGGTCGTTCGGTGGCCGGCCAGGGGCGGGCGGCGGTGAGGAGTTCGACGGCGCCGGCGGTCCAGTCGACGTGGGTGGAGGGCCGGTCGATGTGCAGGGTCTGCGGGAGGGTGCCGTGCCGCATCGCCATGATCATCTTGATCACGCCGGCGACGCCGGAAGCGGCCTGGGCGTGGCCCATGTTGGACTTGATCGAGCCGAGCAGCACCGGTGCGGTGCGGTCCTGGCCGTAGGTGGCGAGGATGCTCTGGGCCTCGATGGGGTCGCCGAGCGGGGTGCCGGTGCCGTGTGCCTCGACGGCGTCGATGTCGCCGGTGGTGAGGCCGGCGTTGGCGAGGGCCTGGCGGATGACGCGTTGCTGCGCGGGGCCGTTGGGGGCGGTGAAGCCGTTGGAGGCGCCGTCCTGGTTGACGGCGGAGCCGCGGACCACGGCGAGCACCGGGTGGCCGTTGCGGTGGGCGTCGGAGAGCCGCTCCAAGAGCAGCACACCGGCGCCCTCGGACCATCCGGTGCCGTCGGCGGCGTCCGCGAACGCCTTGCAGCGGCCGTCCCGGGCCAGTCCGCCCTGGCGGCTGAACTCGATCAACGAGCCCGGTGTGGACATGACGTTGACTCCGCCGGCCAGCGCCATGCCGCATTCGCCGTTGCGCAGCGCCTGCACGGCCAGGTGCAGGGCGACCAGCGACGAGGAGCAGGCGGTGTCGACGGTGAGGGCGGGGCCTTCGAGGCCGAGGGTGTAGGAGAGCCGGCCGGAGGCGGCGCTGGCTGCGATGCCGGTGCCGACGTCGCCGGTGGCGTCGTCCAGGGAGCGGACGAGGAGGTAGGCGTAGTCCTGTCCGTTGGTGCCGATGAACGCGCCGGTGCGGGTGGCGCGCAGCGTGCTGGCGTCGATGCCGGCGCGTTCGACGGCCTCCCAGGCGGTGGTCAGCAGCAGCCGCTGCTGGGGGTCCATGGTGACCGCCTCGCGCGGGGAGATCCCGAAGAAGCCGGGGTCGAAGTCGGCGATGCAGTCGAGGAATCCGCCGCGCTGGCTGACGGAGGTGTCGCGGGCGTCGGTGGCGCTGTTGCGCAGCGCGTCCAGGTCCCAGCCGCGGTCCTCGGGGAATCCGGAGATCACGTCGGTGCCGCTGGCGACCATCTCCCAGAGCGCTTCGGGGGAGTTGACGGCGCCGGGGAACCGGCAGGCCATGCCGACCACGGCGATGGGTTCCTTGGCCGCGGCGACCAGCAGCCGGTTCTGCCGCCGGAGCCGGTCGGTTTCCTTGACCGCGGCGCGGAGGGCGGCGACTACGGTGTTGTCGGGGTTCTCGGGGGCGTTCATCGTCTGCTCCATCAATCGCGCTACAGGTCGGACTGGCCGTTGAGCGCGGCCCGCACCAGGTCTGCCACTGTCATCGAGTCGACGGATTCGCCGTCGTCGTCCGCCGCGGACCGGCCACCGTGGCCGGCGAGTTGGAGCAGCGGTTCCAGCACGCCGATCTCCCGCAGTTGGGCGAGCGGCACGGAGGCCAGGAGGGCCCTGATCTCCGTTTCGTCGTCGGGTCCGGCCGGCTCGTCGGGGAGGAGCCGGTCGAGGAGGTAGCCGCCCAGGGCCGCCGGGGTGGGGTGGTCGAACACCAGGGTCGCCGGGAGGTTCAGGCCGGTCGCGGCGCCCAGTTGGTTGCGCAGTTCGACCGCGCCGAGCGAGTCGATGCCGAGGTCGCGGAAGGTCCGTTCGGCGGCGACCGCGTCGGTGTCGGGGTAGCCGAGCACCTGGGCCGCGCGGGTGCGCACCAGGTCGACGACGGCGTCCTGGCGGCGGGCGGGCGGCAGTGCGGCGAGCCGGTCGGCCAGGTCGCCGCGGTCCGCGGTCTCCGCCTCCGCCTGGGCGGCGAGGGTCTCGCGGTAGCCGGGGAACTCCCGCAGCAGCGCGCTGGGTCGGGTGCCGGCGAAGGCGCCGGCGAACCGGTCCAGGGCCACCTCGGCGACGACCGCGGTCGGCTCCTTCTCGGTGACCAGGCGCAGCAGGGTCTCGACGGCGAGGTGCGGGTCCATGGCGCCGACGCCGGCGCGGCGGGCGGCCTCGTCGGCGCCGCCGGTGTCGGCCATGCCGCCGCCTCCCCAGGCGCCCCAGGAGACGGAGGTGGCGGGCCGGCCCAGCACCCGGCGCTGTTCGGCGAGGGCGTCCAGGACGGCGTTGGCGGCGGCGTAGTTGGCCTGTCCGGGGTTGCCGACGGCGGCGGAGGCGGAGGAGAACAGGACGAACGCGGCCAGGTCGTGGTCGCGGGTCAGTTCGTCCAGCAGGAGGGCGGAGGTGACCTTGGCGCGGAAGACCTCCTGGAACCGTTCGGGGGTGAGCCGGTCCAGGACGCCGTCGTCGAGGACGCCGGCGGCGTGCACCACGCCGGTCAGTGGTTGGTCGGCGGGGAGGGCGTCCAGGACGGCGGTGAGGTGGTCGCGGTCGGCGGCGTCGCCGGCGGTGAGGGTGACGGCGGTGCCCAACGCCTCCAGTTCGGCGCGGAGTTCGGCGGCGCCGGGGGCCTCGGGGCCGCGGCGGCTGAGCAGGACGAGGTGCGCGGCGCCGTCCTTGGCCAGGCGGCGGGCGACGTGCGCGCCGAGGGCGCCGGTGCCGCCGGTGAGCAGGACGGTGCCGGACGGGTGCCAGGGCTCGGACGGTTTGCGGGCGGGGGTCGGGAGCAGGCGGCGGCCGAGCAGCGCGGTGCCGCGGACCGCGACCTGGTCCTCGCCGTCGAGGCCGGCCAGGACGGCGGCGAGGCCGGCCGCTGACCGCTCGTCGGGCTCTTCGGGCAGGTCCACCAGGCCGCCCCAGCGCTGCGGGTACTCCAGCGCGGCGACCCGGCCCAGGCCCCAGACGGCGGCCTGCAACGGACGGTGCGGGCGGTCGCTGCGGCCGGCGGAGACGGCGCTGCGGGTGACGCACCACAGCGGCGCGTCGATGCCGGCGTCGCCGAGGGCCTGGAGCAACGCGGCGGTCAGGGCGGTGCCTTCGGGGACGGCGCCGGTGAGGGTGTCGCGCAGGGCCAGCAGGGAGACCACGCCGCCGAGGCGGGTGCCGTCGGCCGTGCGGGCGCGGATCGCGTCGGCCAGCGCGGCCCGGTCGGCGGTGGCGGCCTCGACGTGCACGAGGTGGGTGCCGAGCCCGTCGAGGGTGGTGGTCACCCACGGGTCGTCGGCCAGGCCCTCGGGGATCACCGCCAGCCAGGTGCCGCTGAGCGCCTTGCGGTGCGCGACGGCGGCGCCGGTGAGGCGCTTCCAGACGATCCGGTGGCGCCAGCTTGCGAGTTGGGTCTCGTCGGCCTGCCGGCTGCGCCAGTCCATCAGGGCCGGCAGCACCTTGGACAGGGCGTCGCTCTCCACGTCGAGTACGGATTCCAAGGCGCTGAAGTCCTCCTGTGCGACGGCGTCCCAGAAGGCGGCGTCGGTCTCGGCGGGCGCTCCGGCTGTCGGGGCGGCGGGGGCCGTCCCGGGGATGGCCTCCGGCCAGAAGCGGCCGCGTTGGAAGGGGTACGTCGGCAGGTCGAGCCACTGGGCGCCGCGGTCGGCGAAGTACGCGTCCCAGCGCGGCCCGGCGCCGTGGACGTGCAGTTCGGCGAGGGCGGCGGTCAGGGTCTCCTGCTCGTCGCGGGTGCGGCGCAGGGCGGGGACGACGACCGCGTCCGGCGCGCTCTGCCGGGCCATGGCGGACAGCACGGCGTCCGGGCCGAGTTCGAGGAAGAGGTGCACGCCCCGGTCGGCCAGGGTGCGCACGCCGTCGGCGAAGCGGACGGTGCCGCTGACGTGGCGCACCCAGTAGTCGGCGGAGCACAGGTCCTCGGTGGTGGCCACGTCGCCGGTGAGGTTGGACACCACGGGGAGGCGCGGCGGGTGGTACTCCAGGCCCTCGGCGACGGTGCGGAAGTCCGCCAGCATCGGGTCCATCAGGGCGGAGTGGAAGGCGTGGCTGACGCGCAGGCGGGTGGTGCGGCGGCCCCGTTCGGCGAGGGTGGCGGCGAGCGCGGTCACGGCGTCGTCGGTGCCGGAGAGGACCACTGCGGTGGGGCCGTTGACCGCGGCGATCCGGACGCCGTCGGTGAGCAGCGCGGTGACCTCGTCCTCGGTGGTCTCGACGGCGATCATGGCGCCGCCGGCCGGGAGTTCCTGCATCAGGGCGGCGCGGGCGGCGACCAGGCGGCAGGCGTCGTCCAGGGAGAGGACGCCGGCGACGTGGGCGGCGGCGAGCTCGCCGATGGAGTGGCCGGCGACGAAGTCGGGCCGGACGCCCCAGGATTCCAGCAGCCGGTACAGCGCGACCTCCAGGGCGAAGAGGGCGGGCTGGGTGTGGCCGGTGGCGTGCAGCGCGTCCTCGTCGGTGCCCCAGACGACGTCCCGCAGGGGGGTGTCGGTCCGGTTGTCCAGGCGGGCCAGGACGGCGTCGAAGGCTTCGGCGAACACCGGGTGCCGCTCGTACAGTTCGCGGCCCATGCCCAGCCGTTGGGAGCCCTGGCCGGAGAAGAGCACGGCGCTCTTGCCGGTGCGCTGGAGGTGGTGCGCGGTGGTGTGCGGTGCGGTGGCGCCCTCGGCGAGGGCGGTGAGGCCGGTGCGCAGGTCGTGGGGGTCGGTGGCGGTGACGGCGGCGCGGTGCTCGAAGGCGGCGCGGGTGGTGGCCAGCGCGTGGGCCAGGTCGGTGGGGCGGGTGTCGGGGTGCGCGGCGAGGTGGGCCAGCAGGCGGCGGGCCTGGGCGCGCAGGGCGTTGGGCGAGCGACCGGAGAGCAGGAACGGCAGGGGTGCGCCGTCGTCGGCGGGCCGGGCCGGGGGCTCCTGGTGGGGCGGTTGTTCGAGGATGGCGTGGGCGTTGGTGCCGCTGGCGCCGAAGGAGGAGACGGCGGCGCGGCGCGGGCGGTCGACGGTGGGCCAGGGGGTGCGTTCGGTGAGCAGTCGGGCGTGGCCGGCGGTCCAGTCGACGTGGGACGAGGGGTTCTCGGCGTAGAGGGAGCGCGGCAGTTCGCCGTGGTGCAGGGCGAGGACCATCTTGATGACGCCGCCGACGCCGGAGGCGGCCTGGGCGTGGCCGATGTTGGTCTTCAACGAGCCGAGCAGTACGGGGGTTTGTCGGTCCTGTCCGTACGTGGCGAGCAGGGCCTGGGCCTCGATGGGGTCGCCGAGGGTGGTGCCGGTGCCGTGCGCCTCGACGGCGTCGATGTCGGTGGGTGTCAGGCGGGCGTTGGCGAGGGCCTGGCGGATGACGCGCTGCTGGGCGGGGCCGCTGGGGGCGGTCAGGCCGTTGGAGGCGCCGTCCTGGTTGATGGCGGAGCCGCGCAGCACGGCGAGGACGCGGTGGCCGTTGCGGCGGGCGTCGGAGAGTCGTTCGACGACGAGCATGCCGACGCCTTCGGACCAGCCGGTGCCGTTGGCGTCGTCGGAGAAGGCGCGGCAGCGGCCGTCGGGCGACAGGGCGCCTTGGGCGCTGAACTCGACGAAGCCCACCGGGGTGGCCATCACGGTGACGCCGCCGGCCAGGGCGATGGTGCATTCGCCGGCGCGCAGGGCCTGCGCGGCGAGGTGCAGGGCGACCAGCGACGAGGAGCAGGCGGTGTCGACGGAGACGGTGGGGCCCTGGATGCCGAAGGTGTAGGCGAGGCGGCCGGAGAGCAGGCTGGCGGACTGGGCGGTCTGCCACTGTCCGGCCTCCGCCGGCGGCCGGTAGTCGCCGGAGCCGCCGCCGACGAAGACGCCGGTGGTGCCGCTGCCGCGCAGCGTCGCCGGGTCGATGCCGGCGCGCTCCAGGGCTTCCCAGGACGTCTCCAGCAGGATCCGCTGCTGCGGGTCCATGACCATCGCCTCGCGCGGCGAGATGCCGAACAGGCCGGGGTCGAAGTCGGTGGCGTCGTAGAGGAATCCGCCCTGGGCGGTGGCGCTGCGGCCCGGGCCGTCGCCGGCGAGGGCGGTCAGGTCCCAGCCGCGGTCGGTCGGGAAGTCGCCGACCGCGTCGATCTCGTCGGTGACCAGCCGCCACAGGTCCTCGGGGGAGGTGACGCCGCCGGGGTAGCGGCAGGCCATGCCGACGATGACGATCGGGTCGTCGCCGGTGGCGGTCGGGGCGGCCACCGGGGCGGCGGAGTCGGTTTCCTCGCCGAGGAGTTGGGCGCGCAGGTGGGTGGCGAGGGCGGTGGGGTTGGGGTGGTCGAAGACGAGCGTGGCGGGCAGGGCGAGGCCGGTGGCGGCGGTGAGTTGGTTGCGCAGGTCCACCGCGGTCAGGGAGTCGAAGCCCAGGTCGCGGAAGGGCAGGTCGGGTTCGAGGAGGGCGTGGTCGGCGTGGCCGAGGACGGTGGCGGCCTTGTCGGTGACGAGGTCCAGCAGGATGCCGTCGCGGTCGGCGGCGGGCTGCTCGGCGAGCCAGCGGCCGTAGTCGCCGGCCGCGGCCCGCCGGTCGGCGCGGTCGCGGGCGGCCTCGGCGAACGCGGTGCGGGCCTCGGGCAGGGCGTCGAACAGGGCGGTGCGGCGGGCCTCGTGGTGCAGCGGCGCGAAGGTCTCCCAGCGGACGTCGGCGACGGTCTCCGCCGCGGTGCCGTCGGCGACGGCCCGGCCGAGGGCCGTCAGTGCGGTGTCGGCGTCCAGCACCGGCAGGCCGTTGAGCCGCAGGTGGCTGGCGAGCGGGGGCGCGGCCAGGTCGGACCAGGCGGCCCAGGAGACGGTCAGGGCCGGGGTGCCGCGGCCGCGGCAGGCGCGGGCGAGGGCGTCGAGGTAGGCGGCGGACGCGGCCTCGGCGGCTCGGCCGCGGACGCCCCAGACGCCGGCGAGGGAGCCGAAGAGGACGAAGGCGTCCAGGGGGCGGTCGGTGAGCGCGGCGGCGAGGGCGGTGACGGGGGCGAGGGCGGCGGTCAGGTCGGCCGCGGTGTCGGTGGTGGCGCCGGTCTCCGCGGCGTGGACGACGGCCGTGAGGGGGGCGTCGTCGGGCAGGGCGTCGAGGAGCGCGGTGCAGCCGTTCGGTGCGGTGGCGTCGTGGGGCACGACGGTCACCTGGGCGCCGAGCGCGGCCAGTTCGGCGGTCAGTGCCCGGGTCTGTTCGGCGTGGTCGGTGGTGTCGGGGGCGGTCAGGACGAGGTGGGCGGCGCCTTCGCGGGCCAGCCAGCGGGCGGCGTGGCCGCCCATGGTGCCGGTGCCGCCGATGACGAGCACGGTGCCGGTGGGGCGCCAGGGGGCGCCGTCGGGGTCGGCCGGCGTGCGGACCAGGCGGCGGCCGTGGACTCCGGTGGCGCGGACGGCGATCTCGGTCTCCGGGTCGGGCGCGGCGAGGTGGGCGGCGAGCAGTGCGGCGGTGTGCGCGTCGGGGTCGGCGGGCAGGTCGACCAGGCCGCCGAAGCGGTCGGGGTGGTCCAGCGCGGCGACCCGGCCCAGGCCCCACAGGGCGGCCTGGCCGACGGCGGTCGGGGTCTCCCCCGCGACCGCGGCGGCGCCGCGGGTGACGCACCACAGGGGCGCGTCGACGCCGGCCTGGTCCAGCGTGGCCAGGAGGGCGGCGGGCCGGGCCGCGTCGTCAGGCAGGGCGTCGGCGGTGGCGGCGAGCAGGGAGACGACGATGCGCCAGGCGTCGGCGTGCGGTGTCGTCAACTGCTCTTCGAGAGTGGCCGGTTCGGCGGTGACGGTGTCGGTGCCGAGGGCGTCGGCGACGGCGGTCACCCAGGCGGCGCCGGTGTGTCCGGGCGGGGCGAGCAGCAGGGCGGGGCCGGTCGGTGCGGCGGCGTTAGGGGTGGGCAGCGGGGTCCAGGTCTCGTGGTAGCGCCAGGTCGCGGCGGCGGACCGGGCGCCCTGCCGGCGCCGCCAGGCGGACAGCGCCGGCACCATCGCGGTGACGGTGTCGTCGTCCAGGCCGAGCGAGGCGGCCAGGCCCGGCAGGTCCGCGCGCTCGACGGCGGTCCAGAAGGCGGCGTCGACGGGGTCGTTCGGGGCGTCGGGGGCGCCGGGTTCGGGCCAGAACCGTTCGCGTTGGAAGGCGTAGGTGGGCAGGTCGGTCCGGTGGCCTCCGGTGGCGGCGAAGTAGGCGGCCCAGGACGGGCCGGAGCCGTGGGTGTGCAGGGTGGCCAGGGCCTCCAGGAGGGCCAAGTCCCCGGCCCGGTCGGGGCGTTGGAGTGGCACGACCACGGTCGGTGTGCCCGTCCCGGTGGTGTCGAGGCCGTCGAGGGTCTGCTCGGTGAGGGCGGACAGCACGCCGTCCGGGCCGATCTCGACGAAGGTGGTGACGCCGGCGTCGTGCAGGGCGCGCACGCCGTCGGCGAACCGCACGGTCTCGCGGACGTGCCGCACCCAGTGGTCGGGGGTGCGCAGTTCGGCCGCGGTGGGGGCGCCGAGGAGCGTGGAGACGACCGGGATGCGCGGCTCGTGGTAGGTGAGGGTCTGGGCGACCCGGGCGAAGCCGGCCAGCATCGGGTCCATCAGCGGCGAGTGGAAGGCGTGGCTGACGCGCAACTGCCGGGTGCGGCGGCCGTCGGCGGCGAGGCGGTCGGCGACGGCGCGGACGGCGTCCGCGGTGCCGGCGACGACCACCGACCGGGGCCCGTTGACGGCGGCGATCGCGACGCCGTCGGTGAGGAGCGGGGTGACCTCGTCCTCGGTGGCCTCAACGGCCACCATGGCACCGCCCGCCGGGAGTTGCTGCATCAGCCCGGCGCGGGCGGCGACGAGCGTGCAGGCGTCCTCCAGGGAGAACACCCCGGCGACGTGGGCGGCGGCGATTTCACCGATGGAGTGGCCGGCGACGAAGCCGGGCCGAACGCCCCAGGATTCCAGCAGCCGGTACAGCGCGACCTCAACGGCGAACAGCGCGGGCTGGGTGTGGCCGGTCTCGTCCAGCAGCGCGGCCTCGGCGGTGCCGGGCGCGGCGAACAGCGCGGGGCGCAGCGGGACGTCCAGCACGGTGTCGAACTGGGCGAGGACGGTGTCCAGGGCGTCGGCGTAGACCGGGTGGTGCCGGTAGAGGTCGTGGCCCATCAGGGCGTGTTGGGCGCCCTGTCCGGAGAACAGGAACGCGGTGCGGCCGGGGGTGCGGGGCGCGGTGGCGCGGGCCGCCTCGCGCACGCCGTCCGGTCCGGCGAGCAGCACGGCACGGTGCGGGAAGAGGGTGCGGTCGGTGGCCAGGGTGCGGCCGACGTCCTGGCGGGCGAGCTCGGGGTGGGCGGTGAAGTGGGCGGTGAGGCGGTCGAGTTGGGCCTGGAGCGCCTCGCGAGTGCGGCCGGAGAGGATCCACGGCACGACGGCGGGGGCCGGCTCCGAGGTGGGGGCGTCGGCCGGTTCCGGGGCGGTGGGGGCCTGTTCGACGACGACGTGGGCGTTGGTGCCGCTGACGCCGAAGGCGGAGACGCCGGCGCGCCGGGGCCGGCCGGTCTCGGGCCAGGGCCGGGCGTCGTCGAGCAGCGCGACGGTGCCGGCGCTCCAGTCGACGTGGCTGGTCGGGGTGCCCACGTGCAGGGTCTTGGGCAGGGTGCCGTGCCGCATGGCCAGCAGCATCTTGATGACGCCGGCGGCGCCGGCGGCGGCCTGGGTGTGGCCGAGGTTGGACTTGACGGTGCCGAGCAGCAGCGGCTGTTGGGCGTCCCGGTCCCGGCCGTAGGCGGCGATCAGGGCGCGGGCCTCGATGGGGTCGCCGAGGGTGGTGCCGGTGCCGTGTGCCTCGACGGCGTCGATGTCGGCGGGGGCGAGGTGGGCGTCGGCGAGCGCCTGGGCGATGACGCGTTGTTGGGACTGGCCGTTGGGGGCGGTCAGGCCGTTGGAGGCGCCGTCCTGGTTGACGGCGGTGCCGCGGATCAGGCCGAGGACCTGGTGGCCGTTGCGGCGGGCGTCACAGAGGCGTTCCAGGACGAGGATGCCGGCGCCCTCGGACCAGGCGGTGCCGTTGGCGGCGTCGGAGAACGGCTTGCAGCGGCCGTCGGGGGCCAGGCCGCCCTGGGTGGAGAACTCGACGAACGAGTCGGGGCTGGCCATGACCGAGACGCCGCCGGCCACGACGAGGTCGCATTCGCCGCTGCGCAGCGCCCGGCCGGCCCAGTGCAGGGCGACGAGCGAGGAGGAGCAGGCGGTGTCGACGGTGACGGCCGGCCCTTCGAGGCCGAGCGCGTAGGACAGTCGGCCGGACATCACGCTGGCGGTGTTGCCGGTGGCGACGTAGCCGGCGACGTCGGAGGCGGAGCGGCGCAGCAGCGTCGGGTAGTCCTGGCCGTTGGTGCCGACGAAGACGCCGGTGCTGGAGCCGCGCAGGCCGGCGGGGTCGATGCCGGCCCGCTCCAGCGCCTCCCAGGTGGTCTCCAGCAGCAGTCGCTGTTGGGGGTCCATGGCCAGTGCCTCGCGGGGCGAGATGCCGAAGAACTGGGCGTCGAAGTCGGCGACGCCGGTGAGGAATCCGCCCTCCAGGGTGTCGGAGGCGCCGGCGCCGAGGGCGGCGAGGTCCCAGCCGCGGTCGCCGGGGAAGCGGCTGATGCCGTCGCGGCCCTCGTCGAGGAGGTGCCAGAGCTCCTCGGGCGTGCTGACGCCGCCGGGGAAACGGCAGCCGATGCCGATGACGGCGATCGGCTCGTCGTCAACGGCCCTGGTGGCGACGGCCGTTGTGGCGTGCGCGGGCAGGGTGCCGAGGAGTTCGGCGAGCAGGAAGTCCGCCAGCTCGCGGGGCGTGGGCAGGTCGTAGACGAGGGTGGCGGGCAGGTTCAGGCCGGTGGCGGCGTTGAGGGCGTTGCGCAGTTCCAGGATGGTCAGTGAGTCGAAGCCGAGGTCGCGGAAGGCGCGGTCGTCCTCCACGGTGCGCGGGTCGGCGTGGCCGAGTACCGCGGCGACCTGGGCGCGCAGCAGGTCCAGAACGGCCGCGGGCCGTTCGGGCTCCGGCAGTTCGGCCAGTTGCTGCCGCAGGCCGGTCGCGGTGCCGGTGGTGGCCTGCGGGGTGGCCCCGGCTGTCTCGGGGAGGTCGGCGACGAGCGGCAGCGGGCGGAGCGCGGCGAAGGCGCGTTGGAACCGCTCCCAGTCGATGTCGGCGACGGTGACGGTGGTGTCGTCGTGCGTGACGGCGCGCAGCAGGGCGCGCACGGCCGGTTCGGGCGCGAGGGGTTCGAAGCCGCCGCGCCGGACGCGGTCGGTGAGTTCGGGGTCGTCGGCGACCATGCCGGCGCCGGCCCACGGGCCCCAGGCCACGGACAGCGCGGTCCGGCCGTGGGCGCGGCGGTGCTCGGCGAGCGCGTCCAACTGGGCGTTGGCCGCGGCGTAGTTGCCCTGTCCGGCGGCGCCGAGGGCGCCGGCGGTGGAGGAGAACAGGACGAACGCGCCGAGGTCCAGGTCGGCGGTGAGTTCGTGCAGGTGCCGGGCGGCGACGGTCTTGGCGCGCAGCACGGCGGCGAAGCTGTCCGGGGTGAGGGCGTCCACGACGTGGTCGTCGACGACGCCGGCGGTGTGGAACACCGCGGTCAGCGGGGCGTCGTCGGGGAGGGCGGCGAGGAGGGCGGCCAGCGCGTCGCGGTCGGCGGCGTCGCAGGCGGCGAGGGTGACGCGGGCGCCCAACGCCTCCAGTTCGGCGCGGAGTTCGGCGGCGCCGGGGGCGTCGGGGCCGCGGCGGCTGAGGAGCAGCAGGTGGGTGGCGCCGTCGCGGGCGAGGCGGCGGGCGAGGTGGCCGCCGATGCCGCCGGTGCCGCCGGTGATCAGGACGGTGCCGGCCGCCGGGTCGAAGGCGGCGCGGGCGGTGTCGGGTTCGGTGGGGGCGTGTGCGAGGCGGCGCAGGAAGACGCCGGAGGGGCGGATGGCCACCGCGTCCTCGCCCTCGGTGGCCGCCAGCACGGCGCGCAGGCGGCGCGCGGCCTGGTCGTCCAGGGTGGCGGGCAGGTCGACGGTGCCGCCGAACCGGTCGGGCAGTTCGAGGGCGACGGCGCGACCCAGGCCCCAGACGGCGGCCTGCTCGGGGGCGGTGATCCGCTCGGCGCGGCCGACGGCGACGGCGCCGCGGGTGACGTTCCACAGCGGCGCGTCGATCCCGGCGTCGCCGAGGGCCTGGAGGGCGGTGGTGGTCAGGGTGAGCGCGGCGGGTGCGTCGGGGTGGCCGGCGTGGCCGGTGGCGAGCGGCAGCAGGGACAGCACACCGATGAACGGGCCCTGGTCGCCGGCCGCTTCGGCGATCCGGGCGGCCAGCTCGGCCCGGTCGGTGGTGGTGACGGACAGTCGGACGGTGGCGGTGGCCAGGGCGCGTTCGACGTCGGTGGCCCAGGCCGCCCCCGCCTCGTCCTCCTGGTGGTCGTGCGGGACGAGGACGAGCCAGCGGCCGGTGGGCGTGGTCGGCGCGGTGGTGCCGCCGCGCGGCTTCCAGATGACGCGGTAGCGCCAGGAGTCGAGTTCGGTCTGCTCGCCGCGGCGGCGGCGCCAGGCGGTGAGTGCGGGGACCATCGCGGTGACGGTCGCGTCGTCGAGGTCCAGGGAGGCGGCGAGGGCGGCGACATCGTCGCGCTCCACGGCGGCCCAGAACTCGGCGTCCAGGGCGGCCCCGGGTGCGGCGGTCGGCGCGGCGGTGGTGTCGGGCCAGTACCGCTCGCGTTGGAACGCGTAGGTCGGCAGCGGCACCCGCCGCGCGCCGTGGTCGGCGAAGTAGGCGGTCCAGTCGACGGCGGTGCCGTGCGCATGGGCCGCGGCGACGGCGGTGATCAGGGCCGGCTCCTCCGGCCGGTCGCCGCGCAGGGTCGGCAGCAGTGCCGTGCGGGCGGCGTCGGTGAGGCTTTCCCTGGCCATGCCGCTGAGCACGCCGTCCGGGCCGAGTTCCAGGAAGGTGCGGACGTCGCCCTGGGTGGCGAGCCAGTCGATGCCGTCGGCGAAGCGGACCGCGGCGCGGACGTGGTCGACCCAGTACGCGGGCGTGCAGACCTGCTCGGCGGTGGCCGGGCCGCCGCTGACGTTCGACACGAACGGGATGGTCGGCGGGTGGTAGGTCAACCCGCGGGCGACGGCGGAGAACGCGTCGAGCATGGCGTCCATCAGCGGCGAGTGGAAGGCATGGCTCACCCGCAGCCGTTTGGTCCGCCGCCCGTCGGCGGCGAGGGTCTCGGCGAGGGCCAGCACGGCGTCCTCGGCGCCGGCGATGACCACGGAGCGGGGCCCGTTGACGGCGGCCACCGACACCCGGTCGGCCAGGTCGGCGAGGTGCGGCAGGACCTCGTCCTCCGCCGCCTCCAGGGCGACCATCGCGCCGCCCTCGGGGAGCGCCTGCATCAGTCGGCCGCGGGCGGCGACCAGGGTGCAGGCGTCGTCCAGGGAGAGGACCCCGGCGACATGGGCGGCGGCGAGCTCGCCGACGGAGTGGCCGGCCAGGTAGTCGGGGGTGATGCCCCAGGACTCCAACAGGCGGAACAGCGCGACCTCGACGGCGAACAGCGCGGGCTGGGCGTAGCCGGTCCGGTCGAGCAGGGCGGCGTCGGCGGAGCCGGAGGCGGCGAACAGCACCTCGCGCAGCGGCCGTTCCGGGCCGCCGTCGAGACGGGCCAGGACCTCGTCCAGCGCATCGGCGAACGCCGGGTAGCGGTCGTAGAGTTCGCGGCCCATCCCGGCCCGTTGGCTGCCCTGTCCGGTGAACAGGAAGGCGGTGCGGCCGCGGCCGGCGGTGCCCTGGACGAGTCCGGCGTCGGGCGTCGCGTCGCGCAGTGCGCGCAGGCCGCGGGTCAGCCCGTCGCGGTCGGCGGCGACGACGGCGGCGCGGCGCTCCAGCGCGGCGCGGGAGGTGGCGAGGGAGTGGGCGAGGTCGGTGGGGTGGAGGTCGGGCCGCTCCTCGACGAAGGCGAGCAGACGGGCGGCCTGGGCGCGCAGCGCGGCCTCGCCGCGGCCGGAGACCAGGACCGGGACCAGGCCCTCGCGCGCAGCGGCGGCGGGCGCGGGGGTGTTGTCGGCGGAGGCTTGTTCGAGGACGGTGTGGACGTTGGTGCCGCTGATGCCGAAGGAGGAGACGGCGGCGCGGCGCGGCCGGCCGGTCTCGGGCCACGGGGTGCGTTCGGTGAGCAGTCCGATGGCGCCGGAGGACCAGTCGACGTGCGTGGAGGGCCGGTCGATGTGCAGGGACTTGGGCACCACGCCCTCTTGGAGGGCGCGGACCAGCTTGATGACGCTGGCGACGCCGGACGCCATCTGGGTGTGGCCGATGTTGGACTTGATCGAGCCGAGCAGCAGCGGCCGTTGGGGGTCGCGGTCCGTGCCGTAGGTGGTGAGCAGGGCGCGGGCCTCGATCGGGTCGCCGAGGGCGGTGCCGGTGCCGTGTCCCTCCAGGACGTCGATGTCGCCGGGCGCGACGCCGGAGTTGGCCAGCGCCTGGCGGATGACGCGTTGTTGGGAGGGGCCGTTGGGGGCGGTCAGTCCGTTGGAGGCGCCGTCCTGGTTGACGGCCGAGCCGCGGATGACGGCCAGCACCTGGTGCCCGTTGGCGCGGGCGTCGGAGAGCCGCTCCAGCAGGACCAGTCCGACGCCCTCGGCCAGCGTCATCCCGTCGGCGCCGTCCGCGTACGCCTTGCAGCGGCCGTCCTCGGCGAGGGCTCGCTGCCGGCTGAAGCCGACGAACGACATCGGGGTGGACATGATGCTGACGCCGCCGGCCAGGGCGAGGGAGCTCTCGCCGTTGTGCAGGGACTGGCAGGCGAGGTGCATGGCGACGAGCGAGGAGGAGCAGGCGGTGTCGAGGGTGACGGCCGGGCCCTCGAAGCCGAAGAGGTAGGACACCCGGCCGGACAGCACGCTGGAGAGCGTGCCGGTGATCATGTGGCCTTCGGAGCCCTCGCTGGTGGGCACGCTGGAGGCGTAGTCCTGGTAGCTGGCGCCGACGAAGGTGCCGGTGCGGCTGCCGCGCTGGGCGACCGGGTCGATCCCGGCGTGCTCGAACGCCTCCCAGGCGGTCTCCAGCAGCAGCCGTTGTTGCGGGTCCATCGACAGGGCCTCGCGCGGCGAGATGCCGAAGAAGCCGGGGTCGAACTCGGCGACGTCGCGCAGGAACCCGCCCTGGACGGAGTAGGTGCGGCCGGCCCGGTCGGGGTCGGGGTCGTAGAGGCCCGCGGCGTCCCAGCCGCGGTCGGCGGGGAAGCCGGAGATCGCGTCGACCTCGTCCAGGGCGATCCGCCAGAGGTCCTCGGCGGAGCCGACCCCGCCGGGGTAGCGGCAGCTCATGCCGACGATGGCGATCGGGTCGTCGGCGGCGGGTGCGCTCACCGTGACGGCGGCGCCGGCGGTTTGCGTACCGGCCAACTCGCCGTGCAGGAAGGCGGCGAGGGCGGCCGGGTTGGGGTAGTCGAAGACCATCGTCGACGGCAGCGTCAGCCCGGTGACGGAGGCGAGCCGGTTGCGCAGGGCCACGGCGGTCAGCGAGTCGAAGCCGACGTCGCGGAAGGACCGTTGGTCGGTGAGGTCCTCCGGGGAGGACAGTCCGAGGACGGCCGCGGCCTCGGTGCGGACGGTCTCCAGCAGGGTGCGCTGCCGCTCGGTTTCGGGCAGGGCGCGCAGCGCGGCGGCGAACTCGCCCTCGGCGGCGGCCCCGGAGCCCTGTTCGGCGGCCGCGGTGAGCGCCCGGACCTCCGGCACCTCGTCGAAGAGCGGGGTGGGGCGGCCGGAGGTGTAGACGGGGTGGTAGGTCTCCCAGTCCACGTCGGCCACGGCGATGACGCTGTCGTCGTCGTCCAGCGCCCGCTGGAGTCCGCCGAGCGCGAGCTGCGGGTCCATGAACTCCAGGCCGCTGCGCCGGATCAACTGCGGGTCGACCCGGCCGAGTTTGAGGTCGTCGGCCCAGATGCCCCAGGACAGCGACAGGGCGGGCAGTCCGCGGGACCGGCGGTGTTCGGCGAGGGCGGCGAGGTAGGCGTTGCCGGCGACGTAGGCGGCGTGTGCGCCGCTGCCCCACATGCCGGCGGTGGAGGAGTACAGGACGAAGGCGTCCAACTCGGCGTCGTCGAGCAGTTCGTCGAGGATCTGGGCGCCGGTGACCTTGGCGTGCAGCACCCGGTCGAAATCGGCCGGGGTGGTGGCGTCCAGGGTGTGCAGCTCGATGGTGGCGGCGGTGTGGACGACGGTGCGGACGGTGCGGCCGTCGGCCTTGAGGCCGTCCAGGAGGGCGGCGACGGCGGCGCGGTCGGTGATGTCGCAGGCGGCGACGGTCGCTTCGGTGCCCGACTCGGCCAGTTCGGCGAGGAGTTCGGGTGCGCCGGGGGCGTCCGTGCCGCGCCGGCTGACGAGTACCAGGTGCTCGGCGCCCTGCGCGGCCAGCCACCGCGCGAGGTGCGGGGCGAGGGTGCCGGAGCCGCCGGTGATCAGCGTCGTCCCGCGCGGCGCCCACCGGCCGGCGGGCCGCCCGGTGGTGGCCTCGGCCCGGACGATGCGGCGGGTGAAGACGCCGGAGGCCCGGATGGCCAGTTGGTCGTCGCTGCCGAGGGCGCCGGACAGGACGGCGGCGAGCCGCTGGGCGGCCCGGGCGTCGAGGGCGGCGGGCAGGTCGACGGTGCCGCCCCAGCGCTGCGGGTGTTCCAGCGCGGCGGTCCAGCCGACGCCGGCCACCTGGGCCTGGACGGGCGCGGTGAGCCGGTCGGCGCGCCCGGTGGAGACCGCGCCGCGGGTCAACGCCCATACGGGGGCGTCGATTCCGGTGTCGCCGAGCGCCTGGAGCAGCGCGATGGTCAGGGCGACGCCGAGCGTCAGCGAGGTGCCCGGCACCGCGCCGGTCCGCTCGGCTTCGGCGAGGACGGAGACGATCCCCGTCGCCTCCTCCGCGCCGGCGAGTCGCGCGGCGAGCACGGCCCGGTCGGTGCACGCCTCGTCCAGGACCAGGCGCCGCACCTCGGCCCCGTGCTCCGTCAACGCCCCGACGACCTCGGCGTCATCGACGCCGTCGGCGGTGACCAGCAGCCAGGTGCCGGTCAGCGACGGGCGCGGCAGGGTGCCGCCGAGCGGCTGCCAGACGACGCGGTAGCGCCAGGAGTCCACCGTGGACCGGTCGCGGCGGGCCCGGCGCCAGGAGGACAGCGCCGGGAGCACGGCGGCGACGGAGTCCTCGTCGGTGCCGAGCGCGGCGGTCAGCGCGGAGAGGTCCGACTGCTCGACGGCGGCCCAGAATTGGGCGTCCTCCGGGTCGGTGCCGGCGCCGGCCTCCGGGGCGGGCGGCACGGCCCAGAGGTGTTCACGCTGGAAGGCGTAGGTGGGCAGGTCCACCAGGGACGCACCGGTCCCCTCGAACACCTGCGACCAGTCGACCTCCACGCCCCGGACGAACGCCTCACCCACCGACAGCAGGAAGCGGTCCAACCCACCCTGCTCACGCCGCAACGTCCCCACAGCGACCGCCGCCACCCCGACCTCGTCCATGGCCTCCTGCACCGCCATCGACAACACCGGATGCGAACTCACCTCCACGAACGCCCGGTACTCCCCCGCCAACAACTCCCCCACCGCATCCGCGAACCGCACCCGCCCCCGCAGATTCCGGAACCAGTAATCGGCGTCCATCCCGGTCGTGTCCAGCCAGTCACCACTGACCGTGGAGAAGAACGGCACCTCAGCCGGCCGCGGCGTCAACTCCGCCAGGGTTTCCAGCAGTTCGTCGCGCAGGTCCTCGACCTGGTGCGAGTGCGAGGCGTAGTCCACCGCGATCCGCCGGGCGCGGACCTCCTCGGCGGTCAGCCTGGCCTGCAACTCGTCCAGCGCCTCGGGTTCGCCGGCGACCACGGCGGAGCGCGGCCCGTTGACCGCGGCTACCGACACCCGCCCCTGGAACGGCTCCAGGCGCGGCTCCAACTCCGCCACCGGCAGCGCGACGGACATCATCCCGCCCCGCCCCGCCAACGACCGACCGATCGCCTGACTCCGCAACGCAACAACACGAGCACCATCCCGCAACGACAACCCACCCGACACCACAGCCGCAGCAATCTCCCCCTGCGAGTGCCCCACCACCGCATCCGGCACCACACCATGCGCCCGCCACAACGCCGCCAACGACACCATCACCGCAAACGAAGCCGGCTGCACCACATCCACCCGCTCCAACGACGGCGCACCCTCAACCCCCCGCAACACATCGAGCAGCGACCAGTCAGTGAACTCCGCCAACGCCGCCGCACACTCGGCGATCCGCTCCGCGAACACCGGCGCCTCATCCAACAACCGCGCCCCCATCCCCACCCACTGCGAACCCTGACCGGGGAAGACGAACACCGTACGACCCTCGACGTCCGCCACGCCGCGGGCGACCACGGGCGAGGGCCCGTCGGTGGCGACGGCGCGCAGGGCCGTCAACGGGTCGGTGTGCGCGGCCGGGACGATCACGGCCCGGTGGGGGAAGCGGGCGCGTGCGGCGACCAGGGAGTGGCCGATGTCGAGCGGGCGGGCGGCCGGTTGGGCCGTCTCGGTGTGGGAGAGGAGGCGGTCGGCCTGGCCGCGCAGGGCGGCGGCGGTGCGGGCGGTGACCACCCACGGGATGGCGCCGCCGACGGGCGACACCGGTGCGGCGACGGCCGCGGCGTCGATGGGTTCCGGTGCCTGCTCCAGCAGGGCATGGGCGTTGGTACCGCTGATGCCGAACGACGAGACCGCGGCCCGCCGCGGACGACCGGTCACCGGCCACTCCCGAGCCTCGGCGAGCAACCGCACCGTCCCCGCCGACCAGTCCACATGCGAGGACGGCTCATCGGCATGCAACGTCCCCGGCAGCCGACCGTGGCGCAGCGCCATCACCATCTTGATGACGCTCGCGATGCCGGCGGCCGACTGGGTGTGGCCGATGTTGGACTTGACCGAGCCGAGCAGCAGGGCGTGTTCGGGGTCGCGGCCGCGGCCGTAGGTGGCCTGGAGTGCTTGGGCCTCGATGGGGTCGCCGAGCGGGGTGCCGGTGCCGTGGGCCTCCAGGGCGTCGATGTCGCCGGGGGCCAGGCGGGCGTTGGCGAGTGCCTGGCGGATGACGCGTTGCTGGGAGGGGCCGTTGGGGGCGGTCAGGCCGTTGGAGGCGCCGTCCTGGTTGATGGCGGAGCCGCGGATGACGGCGAGGACCGGGTGCCCGTTGCGGCGGGCGTCGGAGAGCCGTTCGACGAGGACGACGCCGACGCCTTCGGCGAGGGTCATGCCGTCGGCGTCGTCGGAGAACGCCTTGCAGCGGCCGTCCTTGGCGAGGGCGCGCTGCCGGCTGAAGGCGATGAACGGGTTGGGTGTGGTCATGACCGTGGCGCCGCCGGCGATGGCGAGCGTGGACTCGCCGTTGCGCAGGGACTGGCAGGCCAGGTGCAGGGCGACGAGGGAGGAGGAGCAGGCGGTGTCGACGGTGACCGCCGGGCCTTCGAGGCCGAAGACGTACGCCAGGCGGCCGGACAGCACGCTGGGGCTGCTGCCGGTGACCATGTGGCCCTCGGCTCCGTCGCCCGCGCCGAGGCCGTACTCCTGGTAGCTGGAGCCGACGAACGTGCCCGTCAGGCTGGCGCGGACGGACTCCGGGCGGATGCCGGCGCGCTCGAAGGACTCCCAGGTGGTCTCCAGCAGCAGGCGTTGCTGCGGGTCCATGACCAGGGCCTCGCGGGGCGAGATGCCGAAGAAGGTGGGGTCGAAGGCGTCGGCGTCGTGGAGGAAGCCGCCCTGGGTGGAGTAGGTGGTGCCGGGCCGGTCGGGGTCGGGGTCGTAGAGGTGCTCGGTGCGCCAGCCGCGGTTGGCGGGGAAGCCGCTGATCGCGTCGGTGCCGGAGGCGACCAGGTCCCACAGGTGTTCGGGGGAGCTGACGCCGCCGGGGAAGCGGCAGGCCATGCCGATGATGGCGATCGGCTCGTCGTCGGCGGTGCCGGTGGCGACGGGGCCGGCGACGTCCAGGACCGCGCCGAGGGTCTCCGCGCGCAGGTACTGGGCGAGTTCGAGGGGCGTCGGGTAGTCGAACACCATGGTGCTGGGCAGGGCCAGGCCGGTCGCGGCGGCCAGGCGCTTGCGGAGCTCGACGGCGGTCAGCGAGTCGAAGCCGAGGTCGCGGAAGGCGCGGCCCTCGGCGACGGCGTCGGCGGAGGCGTGCCCGAGGACCGTGGCGGACTCGGTGCGGACCAGGTCGGTGAGCAGGCGGAGTTGGGCGGGTTCGTCGAGGGCGCGGACGCGGGTGACGAGTTCGGAGGCGTCGGCGGTCTCCGGGCCGGTGGGTGCGTCGGCGCCGAGCGCCCGCACCTCGGGCAGGTCGGAGAGCAGGGCGCTGGGCCGGGCGGAGGTGAACAGCGGTGCGTAGCGCTGCCATTCCACGTCGGCGACGGTGACCGTGACGTCCTGCTGCAGCACGGCCCGGCGCAGCTCGGCCAGGGCGGGGGCCGCATCGAGGAGGCCGAGGCCCTGGCGGCGCAGGGTCGCCGAGACGGTGTCGTCGGCGGCCATGCCGGCCTCGGCCCACGGGCCCCAGGCGACGGAGGTGGCGGCCAGGCCGCGGGCGCGGCGGCGCAGGGCGAGGGCGTCGAGGTAGGCATTGGCGGCGCCGTAGGCGCTCTGGTTGCCGCTGCCCCAGACGCCGGCGATGGAGCCGAAGAGGACGAAGAAGTCCAGTGCGTGGTCGCCGAGCAGGGCGTCGAGGTGGGCGGCGCCGGCGAGCTTCGCGGCGGTGAGGTCGGCGAGGTCGGCGGTGGTCAGGGCGTCGACGGGCCCGTAGTGGCCGACGCCGGCGGTGTGCACCACGCCGGTCAGCGGCAGGTCCTCGGGCAGGCCGGCGAGGACCGCGGCGAGCGCGTCGCGGTCGGCGGCGTCGCAGCCGACGACGGTGACCGTCGGCCCGAACTCCGCGAGTTCGGCGCGGAGTTCGGCGGCGCCGGGCGCCTGCGGCCCGCGGCGGCTGGTCAGGACGAGGTGCTGGACGCCGGCGCGGGCCAGCCATCGGGCGACCTCGGCGCCCAGGCCGCCGGTGCCGCCGGTGATCAGGACGGTGCCGGAGGCGGTGAACTCCGCGGCCGCGGGAAGCGTCTCGACGGTGTGACGGACCAGTCGGCGGCCGGCCACTCCGGTCGCCCGCAGCGCCACCTGGTCCTCGCCGTCGGGGGCGTCCTTGACGGCGAGGATCCCGGCGAGGCGCTGTCCGGCCCGTTGGTCGAAGGCGTCCGGCAGGTCCACCAAGCCGCCCCACAACCGCGGGTGTTCCAGGGCCACTCCCCGGCCGAGTCCCCAGGCGGCGGCCTGGAGCGGGCGGGTCACGGGGTCGGCGGGGCCGGTGGAGACGGCGCCGCGGGTCGCGGTCCACAGTCGGCCCTGTGCGCCGGTGTCGACGAGGGTCTGGACCAGTGCCAGGGTCAGTGCCAGTCCCCGGGTGAGCGACGGGTGGCCGTCGGCGGCCCGTTCGTCGAGCGGTAGCACGGACAGCAGGTGGGTGCCCGCGTCCACCCCTTCGGCCTGGGCCAGCCGTTCGGCCAGTACCGCGCGGTCCGTGCAGGCCGCGTCCAGGACCAGGCGCTTGACCCGCGCGCCGTGCGTGCCGAGCGCGTCGGCCAGGCCGTCCAGCAGGGCGGTCTCGTCGGCGGCGGTGGCATCGGAGGCGACCAGCAGCCAGGTGCCGTCGAGGACGGGGGCGGTCGGCTTGCTCAGCCGGGTCCACTCCACCCGGTAGCGGAGGGTGTCGAGCAGGTGCTTCTCCTGGTTGCCGCGGCGCCACGAAGTGAGCGCGGGCAGCAGGGAGTCCAGCGGGGTGAGGTCGCCCTCGCCCAGCCCGAGGATGTCGGCCAGTTCGCGGGCGTCGCCGCGCTCCACGGCGGCCCAGAGCTCCTGGTCGGCGGGGTCGACGGGGCCGGCCGCGGTCGGGGCCGGCAACTGCGGCCAGTAGTGGGCGTGTTGGAAAGCGTAGGTCGGCAGGTCGGTACGGCGGGCGCCGGTCCCGGCGAAGTACGCGGCCCAGTCCACGTCCACGCCGTGCACCTGGAGGCGGGCCGCAGCGGTGGCCGCGGCCGACTCCTCGGAGCGGTCGGCGCGCAGGAACGGCACCAACTCGGCGTCCGTGTCGTCGCCGAGGGTGTCCTGGGCCATCGCGGTGAGCAGCCCGTCGGGGCCCAGCTCCAGGAAGGTGGTGACCCCGGCGTCCCGCAGGGTCCGCACGCAGTCGGCGAACCGCACCGGCTCGCGGACGTGCCGCACCCAGTATTCCGCGGTGCACAGCAGCGTCTCGTCGGCCCGTTCACCGGTGAGGTCGGACACCAGCGGAATCCGCGGGGCCCGGTACGTCAGCCCCTCGGCGACGGCTCGGAAGCCGTCCACCATGCCGTCCATGTGCGGCGAGTGGAAGGCATGGCTCACCCGCAGCCGCTTGGTCTTCCGCCCGCGCGCGGTGAAGTCCGCGGCGATCTCCTCGACCGCGTCCCGGTCGCCGGAGACGACCACCGAAGCGGGCCCGTTGACGGCGGCGATCGCCACCGCGTCGGTGAGGTGCGGGCGGACCTCGTCCTCGGTGGCCTGGACGGCGACCATCGCGCCGCCGGTCGGCAGCGCCTGCATCAACGACGCGCGCGCCGCCACCAAACGGCAGGCGTCCTGAAGCGTCAACACCCCGGCGACGTGCGCCGCGGCGATCTCGCCGATGGAGTGCCCGGCCACGAAGTCAACGCGGACGCCCCAGCGTTCCACCAACCGGTACAGTGCGACCTCGATCGCGAACAGGGCCGGCTGCGTCCAACCGGTCTGGTCCAACAGCGCGGCCTCGTCGCTGCCCGCGGCGGCGAACACCACCTCGCGCAGCGGCCGGTCGAGCAGCGGGTCGAGCACGGCGCACACCGCGTCGAACGCCGCCGCGAACTCCGGCTGGGCGTCGTGGAGTTCACGGCCCATGGCGGCGCGCTGGCTGCCCTGTCCGGTGAACAGCACCGCGGTCCGGCCGCGCCCGGCGGCCTCACCCTCGACGACGGCCGGATCGGGCCGGCCGGTGGCGAGCGCGCCCAACGAGGCGAGCAACTGCGCACGGTCCTGCGCCACGACGGCGGCCCGCTGCTCGAAACGGGACCGGGTGGTCGCGAGGGAGAGGGCCAGGTCGACGAGCGCCGTCTCCGGCTGCCCCTGGAGGTGCGCCAGCAGGCGCGCGGCCTGGCCCCGCAGGGCGTCCCGGCTGCGCCCGGAGAGCAGCAACGGTACGGCGCCGGGCGTGCGTTGCGGCGCCGTCGTCGCGGGCGCCGTCGCCTGCGGCGCCTGCTCGACGATGACATGGACGTTGGTGCCGCTGATGCCGAACGAGGAGACACCGGCGCGCCGGGCCCTCCCCGTCTCCGGCCAGGCGGTCTGCTCGGTCAGCAGCTCCAACGCGCCCTCGGACCACTCCACGTGCGAGGACGGCGCGTCGACATGCAGGGTCCGCGGCACCACACCGTGCCGCATCGCCAACACCATCTTGATCACGCCGGCGACACCAGCCGCCGCCTGCGTGTGCCCGATGTTGGACTTGATCGAGCCCAGCAGCAGCGGGTTCTCAGGATCGCGGTCACGACCGTAGGTGGCGATCACGGCCTGGGCCTCGATCGGGTCGCCCAGCGTCGTGCCCGTCCCATGCGCCTCGACCACATCCACCTCACCCACAGACAAGCCACCACTCGCCAACGCCTGGCGAATCACGCGCTGTTGGGACGGACCGTTGGGAGCCGTCAGACCGTTGGACGCACCGTCCTGATTAACCGCCGAACCACACACCACAGCCAGGATCTGATGACCGTTACGGACCGCGTCGGACTGGCGCTCCAGCACCAGCATGCCCACGCCCTCGGCCCAGCCGACCCCGTCAGCCGCGTCCGCGAACGCCTTGCACCGCCCATCGGGCGACAGTCCCCGCTGCCGGGCGAAGTCCACGAACACCGCCGGCGTCGACATCACCGTCACACCACCGGCCAACGCCAACGAGCACTCACCACTGCGCAACGCCTGCATCGCCCAGTGCATCGCCACCAACGACGACGAACACGCCGTATCCACCGTCACCGCCGGACCCTCCAAGCCCAGCGTGTAGGCCACCCGACCCGACGCCAGACTCGGCGAACTCCCACTGCCCTGAAAACCCTCGAACTCCGGACTCGCCAACATCGCGCTGTAATCGCTGTACATCACACCGGCAAACACACCCGTCTGACTACCGCGCAACGACACCGGATCAATACCAGCCCGCTCAACCGCCTCCCACGACGACTCCAACAACAGACGCTGCTGCGAATCCGTCGCCAACGCCTCCCGCGGACTCATCCCGAAGAAACCCGGATCGAACTCCCCCGCCTCATGCAGAAACCCACCGGAACGGGTGTAGGACGTGCCGGGGTGGTCGGGGTCCGGGTGGTAGAGCGACTCGACGTCCCAACCGCGGTTGGTGGGGAATCCGGAGACGGCGTCGCTGCCCTCGGTGAGCAGGCGCCACAGGTCCTCGGGCGAGGTGACGCCGCCGGGGTAGCGGCAGGCCATGCCGACGATCACGATCGGATCGTCCGCGACCGCCGTGGCGACCCGCGCCACCGTCGTCATCTCGGCTTCCGTGCCCAGCAGTTCGTCCAGGACGTAGGCGGCGAGGTGGCGGACGGTCGGGTAGTCGAAGACCAGGGTGGCGGGCAGCCGCAGGCCGGTGACGGTGTTCAGGCGGTTGCGCAGTTCGACGGCGGTCAGCGAGTCGAAGCCGAGGTCGCGGAAGGCGCGGCCGGCGTCGACGTCGCCGCCGGTCGCATGGCCGAGGACCAGCGCGACCTGGCCGCGCACGAGGTCCAGGAGCAGTTCGTCGCGGCCGGCCCGGTCGAGTCGGCCGAGGCGCTGGGCGAGGTTGCCGGCGGTGGCGGAGCCGGCGACGGCGGCGCGACGCGCGCGGACCCGGATCAACGACCGCAGCAGCGGCGGGATTTCGCCCTGCGCGCGGAGGGCGGGCAGGTCCAGGCGGACGGGCACGCAGGTGGCGTCGGCGCCGGTCAGGGCCGCGTCGAAGAGGGCGAGGCCCTGCTGTACGGAGAGCGGCGGGACGCCGGAGCGGGTGAGCCGGTCGGTCTCGGCATCCGTCAGGGTGCCGGTCATGCCGCCGGTCTGCTCCCACGGGCCCCAGGCCAGCGACAGCGCGGGCAGGCCCTCGGCCCGCCGCCGGACCATGAGCCCGTCCAGGAAGGCGTTGCCGGCCGCGTAGTTGGCCTGACCGGGGCTGCCGAAGACGCCCGCGACGGACGAGAAGACGATGAACACGTCCAGGGCGAGATCCCGGGTGGCCTCGTGCAGATACCAGACGGCATCCACCTTCGGCCGCAGCACCGCGGCCAGCCGCTCCGGGGTCAGCGCGCCGACCATCCCGTCGTCCAGCACACCCGCCGCATGGATCACCGACGACACCGCATGCGCCGCGACCAGCTCCGCGACGGCGGCCCGGTCGGTCACATCACACGCGACCACCTCCGCCCGCGCACCCACCTCCGCCAACTCGGCCACCAACTCAAGCGCACCCTCGGCCCGTTCACCACGACGACTGACCAACAGCACATCCCGCACCCCGTGCTCAGCCACCACATGCCGCGCCACCACCGCACCCAGACCGCCCGTACCACCAGTGATCAGAACCGAGCCCGCGCCGCTGAACGTCACACCGGCCTCGCGGTCGCCCTCCGAGGGCCGGCGGACCAGGCGGGCCGCCCGCAGTGCGTCGCCGCGCACGGCGAGCTGCGGCTCGTCGGAGGTGAGGGCGGTCGGCGGGAGGGCGGCGGGGTCGGTCTCGGGGTCGAGGTCGAGCAGGGCGAAGCAGCCGGGGTTCTCCGACTGCGCCGAGCGCACCAGACCCCACACCGCGGCCGCGGCCACGTCCTCGCCGGTCGTCGCGCCTCGGGTCACGAACACGAACCTGGCGTCCGCGAAGGCCGGTTGCTCCAACCGGGCCCGCACCAGTGCCAGGGCCCGCCGGGTCAGCTCGTGCACCGCCGCCGGGACATCGGTCGAGTCATCGGACCCGCGCTCCTTGGGTACGGACTCGTCGGACACGAGTTCGTCGGAGACGGCGAGCGGCAGCAGAACGGTGCTCGGGGCCGGGCCGTCCGCGGCGGCGAGGGCGGCGAGGTCCGGGTGGGTGGTGGCAGCGAGGCCGGGGTGGGTCGCGAGCCCGAACGCGTCGGTACCGACGAGCGCCACGGTGCCGGCGTCGGCGGCGGCCGGGTCCACGGGGATCCAGTCGAGGCGGAAGAGGGCGTCGCGGGCGAACGCGGCCGCGGTGTCGAGCCGGTGGGAGTCCATCGAGCGCAGCACGAGCGAGTCGACGGTGAGCACGGGTTCGCCGGTGCCGTCGGCGACGGTGAGGGCGAGGGTGTCGTCGGCGACCGGGGTCAGGCGGACGCGGAGGGTGGTGGCGCCGGTGGCGTGGAGGGTGACGCCTTCCCAGGAGAACGGGAGGCCGCCGCGGCCGCGTTCGCCGAGGGCGGTCAGGGGCGCGGCGTGCAACACGGCGTCGAGCAGGGCGGGGTGGATGCCGAACGCCTCGGCGTCGGACCGGCCGGCCTCCGGCAGGGCGACCTCGGCGTAGACCGCGTCGGCGTGCCGCCAGGCGGCGCGTAGGCCCTGGAAGAGGGGGCCGTAGGCGAAGCCGGCGTCGGCGAGCCGGTCGTAGTGGCCGTCCAGGGGCAGCGGTTCGGCGCCGGCCGGGGGCCAGGCGGTCGCGTCGAGGGCGGTGTGCGGCTCGGTGGCGGGGGTCGGGTCGGTGGTGGCGAGGACGCCGGTGGCGTGGGCGGTCCAGGGGGTGTCGTCGCCGGTGTCGGGGCGGGCGTGCAGGGTGAGGGTGCGGCGGCCGGCGGCGTCGGGGCTGCCGATCCACAACTGGACCTGGACGCCGCCCTGTTCGGGCAGGAGCAGGGGCGCGGCGAGGGTGAGCTCCTCGACGCGGTCGCAGCCCACCTCGTCGCCGGCGCGGACGGCGAGTTCGAGGAAGGCGGTGCCGGGCAGCAGGGTGGTGCCGCGGACGGTGTGGTCGGCGAGCCAGGGGTGGGTGTGCCGGGAGAGGCGGCCGGTGAGGAGGGCGCCGCCCGCGTCGGCGAGGGAGACGGCGGCGGAGAGCAGCGGGTGGTGGGCGGCGCCGAGGCCGGCGGAGCGCAGGTCGGCGGCGCTGCCCTGGGGGGACTTGGGCCAGTAGCGGCGGCGTTGGAAGGCGTAGGTGGGCAGGTCGGTGCGGCGGGCGCCGGTGCCGGCGAAGTAGGCGGACCAGTCGACTGGGGCGCCGTGGACGTGCAGGCCGGCGAGGGCGGTGGCGAGGGTGTGTTCCTCCGGCCGGTCGGCGCGCAGCGTGGGCAGGGCGACGGCGTCCGCGTCGGTGGCGTCCAGGCAGGTGCGGGCCATGGCGGTCAGCACGGCGTCGGGGCCGAGTTCGAGGAAGGCGGTGGTGCCGTGCTGGGTGAGCCAGTCGAGGGCGTCGGCGAAGCGGACGGCGTGCCGGACGTGGTCGACCCAGTAGTCGGGGGAGGTGAGTTGGGCGACGGTGGCGGGCTTGCCGGTGAGGTTCGAGACGACCGGCAGCAGCGGGGGGTGGAGGGTGAGGCCGGCGACGACGGCGCGGAAGGCGTCGAGCATCGGTGCCATCAGCGGGGAGTGGAAGGCGTGCGAGACGCGCAGCCGGCTGGTCTTGTGGCCGTCGGCGGCGAGCCGTTCGGCGAGTGCGGTGACGGTGGCCTCGTCGCCGGAGAGGACGACGGCGGTGGGGCCGTTGACGGCGGCGAGCGAGACGCGATCCTCGTGGCCGGCGAGCAGCGGGGCGACGGTGGCCTCCGGTGCCTGGACGGCGATCATCGCGCCGCCTTCGGGCAGGGCCTGCATCAGACGGCCGCGGGCGGCGACGAGGGTGGCGGCGTCGGCGAGGGAGAGGACGCCGGCGAGGTGGGCGGCGGCGATCTCGCCGACGGAGTGGCCGGCGAGGTGGTCGGGGCGGACGCCGAGGGACTCGATGAGCCGGTAGAGCGCCACTTCGATGGCGAAGAGGGCTGGTTGGGCGTACTCGGTGCGGTCGAGGAGGGCCGCGTCGGTGCCCCACAGCACCTCGCGCAGGGGGCGGTCGAGGTGCGGGGCGAAGGCGTCCAGTGCCGCGTCGAGGGCGGCGGCGAACGCCGGGAAGCGGACGGCGAGTTCGCGTCCGGCGCCGAGGCGTTGGGCGCCCTGGCCGGTGAGGAGGACGGCGATCCGGGTCTCGGGGCGTGCGGTGCCGGTGATCCAGGCGGGGGCGGTGGCCGCCGGGTCGTCGGCGTCGGCGAGTGCGGTGAGGCCGTCGGCCAGTTCCGAGGGGTCGGTGGCGAGCAGGACCGCGCGGTGTTCGAGGCCGGCGCGGGTGGTGGCGAGGGAGTGGCCGAGGTCCAGCGGGGTGGGGTGGGGCTGGGTGGTGAGGGCGGCGCGCAGGGCGGCGGCCTGGCCGCGGAGGGCGTCCGGGGTGCGACCGGAAAGCAGGACGGGGACGACGCCGGGTGCCGCGGCGGGGGCGGCCTCCGGGGCGTCGTCGAGGTCCTCGGGCTGGGGTTCCGGGGCCTGTTCGAGGATGGTGTGGGCGTTGGTGCCGCTGATGCCGAAGGAGGAGACGGCGGCGCGGCGGGGTGCCCCGGTGGTCGGCCAGTCGGTGGTGTCGGTGAGCAGCCGTACGGCGCCCTGTGTCCAGTCGACGTGCTGGGTGGGTTCCTCGGCGAGGAGGGTGCGGGGCAGGACGCCGTGCCGCATCGCCATGACCATCTTGATGACGCCCGCGACGCCGGCGGCGGCCTGGGTGTGGCTGAGGTTGGACTTGACCGAGCCGAGCAGCAACGGCCGGTCGTCCGGGCGGTGTTGGCCGTAGGTGGCGAGCAGCGCCTGGGCCTCGACGGGGTCGCCGAGCGTCGTGCCGGTGCCGTGCGCCTCGACGGCGTCGATGTCGCCGGCCGACAGTCGGGCGTTGACCAGGGCCTGCTGGATGACCTGTTGTTGGGACGGGCCGTTGGGGGCGGTCAGGCCGTTGGAGGCGCCGTCCTGGTTGACGGCGGAGCCGCGCACCACGGCGAGGATGTCGTGGCCGTTGCGGACGGCGTCGGAGAGGCGTTCCAGGACGAGGATGCCGACGCCCTCGGCCCAGCCGGTGCCGTCGGCGGTGTCGCCGAAGGAGCGGCAGCGGCCGTCGGCGGAGAGCCCGCCCTGGCGGCCCATCTCGATGAAGGTGCCGGGCCCGGACATGATGGTGACGCCGCCGGCGAGGGCGAGGGTGCACTCGCCGGACCGCAGTGCCTGGGTGGCGAGGTGGATGGCGACGAGGGAGGAGGAGCAGGCGGTGTCCACGGTGACGGCGGGGCCGACCGTGCCGAAGGTGTAGGAGATGCGGCCGGACAGCACGCTGCCGGTGTTGCCGGTGAGTTGGAAGCCCTCCGCGCCGTCGGCGGGGCCGACGCGGTAGTCCTGGGCCATGGCGCCGATGAAGACGCCGGTGCGGCTGCCCTTCACGGACGTCGGGTCGATGCCGGCGCGTTCGAACGCCTCCCAGGCGGATTCCAGGACCACGCGCTGCTGCGGGTCCATGGCGACCGCCTCGCGCGGCGAGATGCCGAAGAAGTCGGCGTCGAAGTCGGGGGCGTCGTGCAGGAATCCGCCGGACGCGGTCGACGTGGTGGACAGTGCCTCCGGGTCCCAGCCGCGGTCGGTGGGGAACGGGCTGACGCCGTGTTCGCCGGCCTCGACCCTCCGCCAGAGGTCCTCGGGGCTCCGAACGCCTCCGGGGTAGCGACAGGTCATGCCGACGATGGCCACCGGCTCCTGGGCCGCCGATTCGAGCTCGCTGACCCGTCGCCGGGTGCGTCGGAGGTCGGTCGTCGCCAGCTTGAGGTAATCCCGGAGTTTTTGTTCGTTGTCCATCTCAACTCAACCCATCTCGACAGCCGACGGCCGCACGTGAATGGCGTCCGACTTCTCCACGCCGCGCGGGCGGTACGTTCGGATCGCCACCTGGATTCGCCACTCACCGGCGGAATCCATGTGGCGAGTGTCGTCGGAATTCCGGCGGGAATTCCCTAGTGTTCGAAAGCGCGGGGCCGCTACCAGTTGGCGGCCAACAGCAGGTCCCCGTATTGGTTTTCACGGGAAACCTGCGCCAGGTCGGAATCGACCATCATCCGCATGAGGCCGGCGAAGTCGACGTCCGGCTTCCAGCCGAGGCGGTCCTGGGCCTTCGAGCTGTCGGCGCACAGCACCTCGACCTCGGCGGGCCGCACCAGGGCGGAGTCGATGACGACGTGGTCCTGCCAGTCCAGGCCGATGTGTTCGAAGGCGATGCGGACCGCGTCGCGCACCGAGTGCATCCGGCCGGTGCCGATGACGTAGTCGTCGCCGGCGTCCTGTTGGAGCATCAGGTGCATGGCGCGGACGTAGTCGCCGGCGTAGCCCCAGTCGCGGACCGCGTCGAGGTTGCCGAGCGCCAGCTTGTCCTGGAGGCCGTGCTTGATGCGGGCGACCGCGAGGGTGATCTTGCGGGTGACGAACTCCTGCCCGCGGCGCGGCGATTCGTGGTTGAACAGCATTCCGGAGACCGCGTACATGCCGAAGGACTCGCGGTAGTTGCGGGTGATGTAGTGGCCGTATGCCTTGGCCGCGCCGTAGGGGCTGCGCGGGTGGAAGAGCGTGGTCTCGCGCTGCGGGGTCTCGGCGGCCTTGCCGAACATCTCGGAGGAGGACGCCTGGTAGAAGCGGATCTGACCGTGCGGGTTGGCGGTGCGGGAGGTGCTGAAGCCGCTGACGATGCGGATGGCCTCCAGCATGCGCAGCACGCCCATGCCGTTGACCTCGGTGACCAGTTCCGCCTGTTGCCAGGACATCGGCACGAAGGAGATGGCGCCGAGGTTGTAGACCTCGTCGGGCTGCACGGTGTCGACCGCGGAGACCAGGCTGGCCTGGTCCATCAGGTCGCCGTCGACGAAGTTCAGTTCGCTGGCCAGGCGGCTGACCCGGGACTTGCGGGGGTTGGCCTGGCCGCGGATCAGGCCCCACACCTGATAGCCCTGGGACAGCAGGTGCTCGGCCAGGTAGGAGCCGTCCTGACCGGTGATTCCGGTGATCAGCGCTCGCTTGGACATGGCAGACCCTTCTCGATCACGAAAGAGACCGTCCAAACGCTTGGGCTCGGCCACCACCTGGCGTCGAATACGCAGTCCGGACGTTGGACACCCGCACGCTCGCAAGCCGCGGAAGACGCTGTCAACGCATCCCGGGCTTTCTAGGGAATTCCCAAGTGCCGGGCCGGGCGCGGGCCGTCAAAAATGCGTTGGGGCACCCAGGACTAGTGAAATTCAGGTGTCGACTGCGCTGCAATGGCCACGTCGGCAGGCCGGCCGACTCCGTCCACCGCGCGGCCCTGGTGCCGCGGTCAACCGGGGTGTTCCTGCGTGCTGTTGAGACTCCTGCGGGCACAGTTGCGCCCCTATTCCTGGGCCACCGGCGCCCTCGTCGCGCTCCAACTCGTGCAAATTCTGGGCACGTTGCTGTTGCCCACGTTGGGTGCCGCGCTGATCGACGAGGGCGTGGTGCGCGCCGACCGCGGCCGCATCACGGAGTTGGGCGCGGTGATGGTGGCGGTGGCCCTGGTGCAGATCGCGGCGGCGCTCGGGGCGGCGGCGCTGGCCGCCCGGACCTCGACGGCGATGGGTCGCGATCTGCGGTCCGCGGTCTTCCGCCGGATACTGGACTTCTCCGCCCGCGAGGTCGGGCAGTTCGGCACCCCGTCGTTGCTGACCCGGTCGGTGAACGACGTGCAACAGGTGCAGAACCTCGCCCAGTCCGGCTTCGGCATCGTGGTCTGCGCGCCCCTGATGTGTCTGGGCAGCGTGGTACTGGCGCTGCGTCAAGACGTGCCGCTGGCCCTGCTGTTGGTGGGTCTGGTGCTGGTGGTGGCGGTCTGCTTCGGCCTGCTGCTGGCCCGGATGGGGACCCTGTACGCGCGGATGCAGGTGACGTTGGACCGTTTGGGGCGGCTGTTGCGGGAGGCGATCACCGGGGTGCGGGTGGTGCGGTCCTTCGTCCGCGACGGCCACGAGCGGCAGCGTTTCGCGCACACCAACGACGCGTTCTTGGACCTGTCGCAGCGGGTGGGCCGACTGATCGCGACCATGTTGCCGGTCGTCCTGCTGATCATGAACGGTTTCACCGTCGCCCTGCTGTGGGCCGGCTCCCGGCGGATCGACGCGGGCCGGATGCCGATCGGCTCGCTGAGCGCCTTCCTGAGTTACCTCTCGCTGATCCTGATGTCCGTGGTGATGCTCGCCTTCGTGTTCCTGTCGGTGCCGCGCGCCCGGGTCTGCGCCGGCCGGATCGCGGAGGTCCTCGACACCGGGACGAGCGTGGCGCCGCCGGCCGCGCCCCAAGCGATGCGCGGACCCGCCGGCCGCGTCGAGCTGTGCGGCGCCGGGTTCCGTTACCCGGGCGCCGAGGAAGCGGTCCTGCGGGATGTCGATCTGACGGTCGAGCCGGGCGAGCGGATCGCGGTGCTCGGCAGCACCGGCAGCGGCAAGACGACCCTGCTCAACCTGGTGCTGCGGCTCTCCGACGCGACCGACGGCACCGTCCGGGTCGGCGGCACGGACGTCCGGGCGCTGGCCACGGACGTGCTCGCCGCCGCCATCGGGTTCGTGCCCCAGCGGCCGTACCTGTTCTCCGGCACCGTGGCGAGCAATCTGCGGTTCGGGCGGCCGGACGCCACCGACGAGGAGCTGTGGGAGGCGCTGCGGGTCGCCCAGGCGGCCGACTTCGTCGAGCGGATGCCGGGCGGCCTGGACGCGGAGCTCACCCAGGGCGGCGGCAACGTCTCCGGCGGGCAGCGGCAACGGCTGTCCCTCGCCCGGGCGTTGCTGCGCCGCCCGGCCGTCTATCTCTTCGACGACTGCTTCTCGGCGCTCGACCAGGCGACCGAGGCCGCGCTGCGGGCGGCGCTGGTGCCTCACACCGCGGGCGCGACGGTGATCACCGTCGCGCAGCGGGTCTCCGCCGCCCGCGACGCGGACCGGATCGTCGTCCTGGACGGCGGCCGCGTCGTCGCCCAGGGCAGCCATGGGGCGCTGCTGCGCAGCAGCCCGACCTACCGCGAGATCGCCCTCTCGCAGCTCACCGAGGAGGAAGCCGCCGATGGCCTCGCCGGACGTCCCTGAGGAGGAGCGGGCCGCGCCCCGGCCGGCCCGCCGACTCGTCGGCCTGCTGCGGCCGCACCGTCGCACCGTGGCGCTCGCGGTGCTGATGGGCGTCGGCGGCATCGTGCTCAACGCGTTCGGGCCGCTGCTGCTGGGCCGGATCACCGATCTGATCGCCGACGGTGTGCTCGGCCGTGGCTCTGCGCCCGCGCCCGGTGTCGACTTCGCCGCGGTCGGCCGGCTGCTGGTGGTGCTGCTGGCGCTCTACGTCGTGGGATCGCTGTTCCTGCTGGCGCAGGGGCGGCTGGTGGCGTCCGCGGTGTGGCGCACCATCCACGAACTGCGGCGCAGCGCCCGGGAGAAGCTGACCCGGCTGCCGGTGCGGTACTTCGACCGGCACCCGGCCGGTGAGGTGCTCGGCCGGACCACCAACGACATCGACAACCTCCAGCAGACCCTCCAGCAGACCCTCGCCGAGCTGATCACCGCGGTCTTCTCGCTGCTGACCATGCTGGTGCTGATGCTGGTGCTCTCGCCGTCGCTGGCCGCGGTGATGCTGTTGAGCGTGCCGGTGTCCGCACTGCTCGCGGCCCGGATCAGCAAGCGCGCCCAACCCCACTACGCCGCGCAGTGGTCGGCCAGCGGCTCCCTCAACGCCCATGTGGAGGAGGTGTGCACCGGCCATGCGCTGATCAAGGCGTTCGACCGGCGGGCGGCGGCCGAGGAGCGCTTCGACGCCCGCAACGACGCGGTCTACCGGGCCGCCGCCAAGGCGCAGTTCGCCTCCGGCGCCATGGAGCCCGTGATGATGTTCGTGGCGAACCTCGGGTACGTCCTGGTCGCCGTGGTCGGCGCCTGGAAGATCGTCAGCGGCTCCCTGACCCTCGGCGACGTCCAGGCGTTCATCCTCTACGCCCGCCAATTCGGCCAGCCGATCGTGGAGATCGCGTCCGTCGCGGGCCGGTTGCAGTCCGGTGTCGCCTCCGCCCAACGCGTCTTCACCCTCCTCGACGCCCCCGAGCAGGCCCCCGACCCGCACCCCGCGCGCACCCCCGCCCGCGCCGAGGGCCGGGTCGTGTTCGAGAACGTCTCCTTCCGCTACGCCCCCGACACCCCTCTCATCGAGGACCTCTCGCTCGCCGTGGAGCCGGGCAGCACGGTCGCGATCGTCGGCCCCACCGGCGCCGGCAAGACCACCCTGGGCAATCTGCTGCTGCGCTTCTACGAACCCGACTCCGGCCGCATCCTCCTGGACGGCACCGACACCGCCGCGATGACCCGCGACGACCTGCGGTCCCGCTTCGGGCTGGTGCTCCAGGACACCTGGCTGTTCGGCGGCACGATCGCCGAGAACATCGCGTACGGCACGCCCGACGCGTCCCGCGCGGACGTGGTGGCCGCGGCCCGGGCGACCTGCGCCGACCGCTTCATCCGCACCCTGCCGCAGGGCTACGACACCGTCCTGGACGACGAGTCCGCCGCCGTGAGCGCCGGGGAGAAGCAACTGCTCACCGTGGCCCGGGCGTTCCTCGCCAAACCGGCCGTCCTCGTCCTGGACGAGGCCACCAGTTCGGTCGACACCCGCACCGAGGTGCTCATCCAACGCGCCATGAACTCCCTGCGGGCGGGCCGCACCAGCTTCGTGATCGCGCACCGCCTGACCACCATCCGCGATGCGGACCTGATCGTGGTGATGGACGCCGGCCGCATCGTCGAGCGGGGCACACACGATGAACTGCTGCGCGCCCGGGGCCTCTACGCCCGCCTCCACGCGGCCCGCTCCCACAGCCCCGCGGCGGCCGGAGGCATCCGTTGATCGAACTGATCCTGCCCTCCGTGGTCACCACCGAGGCGGCCTACGACGACCGGCCCCGTCCCGGAGACCGGCTCCTGCCGCCGGAACGCGAGGTCATCGCCACCGCCGTCGCGCCGCGGCAGCGCGAGTTCACCACCGTCCGCCATCTGGCCCGCCGCGCCCTGCGCCGGCTCGGCCACCCCGATGCGCCCCTCCTCCCCAACCGGCGCGGCGTCCCGCAGTGGCCGCCCGGCAGCGTCGGGAGCCTGACGCACTGCGCGGGCTACCGCGCCGCGGCGGTCTCCCCGACCTGCCTCTCGGCCGCCGTCGGCATCGACGCGGAGCCGAACGCGGCCCTCCCCGACGGCATCCTGGACGCCGTCAGCCTCCCCTCCGAACGCCCTCACCTGGTGGCCCTCGCGGCCCACCGCCCCGATGTCCACTGGGACCGGCTGCTGTTCAGCGCCAAGGAGAGCGTCTTCAAGGCGTGGCACCTGCTCAGTCGCCGCGAACTCGGCTTCACCGAGGCCGAGATCACCATCGACCCGTCCGACGGCACGTTCGCCGCCCGCCTCCTGGTCCCCGGCCCCGATTGGGCCGGCCATCGCCTCACCACCCTCACCGGCCGCTGGCACTCCACCCATCCCCTTCTCACCACGGCCGTCCACCTCCCGTCCCCGACCGCACCCACCACATGAGCTCCCCGGGAAGCGCCTCGCCCCTGCTCCCCCGAGAATCCCGCCCGCCACCTCGGGCCAAGGTCAAGCACGGGGCCACACTCACCCGTCAACTCCCACCCAGAACAAGCCACGTTCGGATGAAACTCGCCGACTTCTTCCCACCTCGCGATGCGAAATGGGTCATACAGAACTGTGCATATCCACGAGGAACATGTCAGCGAGCCCGGCATGATCGTCATCGACGTCACCGCCGCCGACGAAGCCACCGCCACCCTTGCCGCCGCCGAGCTGGGGCGCCTGTGGCGTTCCAGCGGACCGTCCGCCCCTTGGCACACGCCGGGCCGCCCGGGCGTCTCCGTCCGGGCCTACCTGGACCTGCGTCAGCGGCCGGTCACCGCGGCCGACGACGTGTATCCCCTGCCCGGTCCGCGACGGAAATACCGCACTCACGGCAAGTAGGCCATCGCCACCACGACGGTCAGCACGAGCAGGCCGGCCACCACCGTGGCCGCGACCGCGATCACCCCGCGATTCACGCACGGCACCGACGGCACCTCCCGCGGCACGCACCACGAACAACAGCGGTCCGCCCTGATACGCGGCTGATCCAGCCAATAGGCCCCGCGTAGCCGCGGTGTACCGGCGCTCTCCGGTCCGGAGACGAATGACCCCATGCCCGGCCAACGAGGGCACTTCCGGTGAGGAACCGGCGCCGCGGCCCACCGCAATCGGATCGTCACCCGCGAACCACCGGTCCGCGCCCCCTCTCCCGCCAGCGCTCCACATCGCTGCGCATCGCGGCGCGGAGTTCCGCGAACGCGTCCTCCCAGCGGTCCCGCAGCTCCAGGTAACCCTCCTCGGTGTGCACCGCACCGCCCTCTACCAGGTCGCGGAGGTCCCGCAGCGCACGGAACGCGGCGGTGGAGGCGCCGACAACCGCCTCCGGCGCCACGATGGCCACCTGATAGCGCAACTCGTAGGCGTTCCCGTCCCGGAACGCCTCCAGCGCCGTGCGCGCCCGTTCCTCGGTGGGCGTGTCCGCGGACCGGGCGGCGATCCGCAGTTGGTTCCGCGTCCGGGCCAACGCGGCGAGGTAGTCGCCGTACACCTGCCGCCGCGCCGCCTGGTCGCCCTCCTCCCGGCTGCGCCGCGCCCTGGCCCGATCGGCCAGCAACGTCGAGGCGATACCAACCACGGCCCCCAGTACCGTACTTGCCAGTGATCCCCAGTTCATCGCACATAAGTGGACCCGCGCCGTGCTCGACGCGGGTCCACCTCCGTCATCGGGCCGGCTTCGGCCCGGTCTGCGGCTCAGAGGCTGCCGGAGCTCGCGAACTGCACCACCGCGACGATGACGCCGAGCGCGGCGAGGCCACAGCCGACGCTGCCCAGCACGATGCCGGCGACCGCCATGTTGCGACCGCCGGCCTCACCGCGGTCGGCCTTGCGCCGTGCGGATATGCCCAGGCACAGCGCGGTGATCGGCAGCACGATGGGAATCATCAGCAGCCCGAGGATGCCGAGCACCATCGAGGCCGTTGCCTGGCCGCTGGGCAGCGGAGCCGGCATGGCGTAACCGGGGCCGTACGGCGGGGTGTTGGGGGGCGGTGCCTGGGTCATGTGTTTCTCTCCGTCATTCCTGCGTTTCCTCTTCCAGGGCGTCCGGAATTCCTGGGTTCGGGATCCGGAGTCCATGGTCAGGCGCTCGTTCCCGGCCGAATGGTGCCAGTCAGGCGGCTCCGGCCGATCAGGCATCGGGCGCGCCCCACGCCGCAGCCGACGTTACCGCACGTCAGCGCCCTGTCGTGACCGGGCTTGGCGCGGCCCGCCCCAACAACCCACCAGGTAAGGGCCGTTAGCACGAGGAATACGGATGGGGGCAGATGCCCAACGGGGCGGGGCGCACCCGCGCCCCGCCCCGTTGTTCGCTCCCGCCGTGCGAGGCCGATGCCGCCTACGCGTCCGCTGCCTGGACCGTCGCCTGTCCCGTTGCCTGGTCTCCCACGAGCAGGCGCCGGCGGAACAGGTCCAGCACCTCGTCCAGCGCCGCGCGCGTCGGCTGGCCGGGCTCGTCGATCAGGTGCTCGGTCAGCACGGAGTGCGGCGCCATCGCGGCCTGGGGGTTGGCGTCCTCGTCCGACAGTTCGACGGCGGTGAACGCGTCGCCCAACTCCCGGCGGAGGAAGGCGAACCGGTCGTCCGGCACCAGCCGGTCGCTGCGGAACCGCAACCCCATCACCTGAAGCCCGTCCCGTTCGCAACGGCCCCGCACGACGGCGAGTTCGTCGGCCGAGATGTCGATGCTGGCGGCCCGGCGCTTGGTGATCGGCAGTGGCAGCGACGGCTGGGACAGCACCGGGGCCAGCAACCGGTCGTCCACGGCCATGGCCAGCGCGAACCCGCCGGTGAAGCACATGCCGACGGCCCCCACCCCCGGCCCTCCGCAGCGCTCGTGTTCGTGCGCGGCCAGGGCCCGCAACCAGGTCACCACGGGAGAGGACTTCCCGATGGCCAGCGCGGTGAACTCCTTGCGCACACAGACCTTCCGCATCGTCGAGCCCGCATACCGCGCGGCGTTCAACCGACCGACGTGGTGGGGGTCGGCGTCGCGGCCCGGCGTGCCGAACAGCACCGGCAGCACGACGGTGCAGCCGATGTCGGCCACCCGCTGCGCGAACTGAAGCACCTTGGGCGTGATGCCCGGGACCTCCGCCATCACGATCACCGCGGGTCCCGTACCGCGTCGAAGGATCCGGCGCCGCACGCCGTCGTGGGTGAAGGTCTCACGGTCGAAGCCGGTCAGGTCATGATCTGCCATGGAACACCACCGTTTTGTGATCGATGACGGCTCGGGGCGGGCCGGCGGGCGCCGTCCGCCCGAGGGCGCCCGGCGTCTCCGGCCCGGTGTGCTGCACCGCGACATTACCCACCGGTTGTCCTGGCGGCGACACCGGCCCGTCCCTGGCCCAACTCCCAACCCCGGAAGGAGAAGAACACGATCAGCACTCCCCCACAGACAATGGCCCAGTCGGCGAAGTTCATCACGCTGAACCCGCGGACGGAGAGGAAGTCCACGACCGCGCCTTGCAGGCCGCCCGGGGCGCGGAAGACCCGGTCCGTGAGGTTGCCCAGTGCGCCGCCGAGCAACAGGCCCAGGGCGATCGCCCAGGGAACGCTGTAGAGCCTGCGCGCCAGCCGGACGATGACGACGGCGACGCCCGCCGCGATGAGCGTGAACACCAGGGTCATCGCCCCGCCCAGTCCGAACGCCGCGCCGGTGTTGCGGATCACCCGGATCTCCAGCCAGTTCCCGATCACCGGAACGGGATCGTGGTACTCCAACTTCTTGACCACCACCACCTTGCTGACCAGGTCCACCGCGTAGACCAGGCCCGCCACCAACAGGAGCAGGAACACCCGCCGGCGCCCAGCGCTCCCCTCTTCTCCCGCGCCCCCTTCGGCCGTCGCCGCCGTCCGCTGCGTATTCGTCAAGTCCGGTCACCTCGAAGTCGGTTGTGCCCTCGTCCCACCGTCAGCCGTCGCGCGCGGCCAGCCAACGGAGGCCGCCCTGGGCTCTCCCCCGTGGGCTGTTGATCCACCATAGAACGGGCCGACCGGGGCCGGCTTCGGCGAGTTGACCCGAGCAACGCGGTAGCGGTGAGCCGGGCGACGGCGACCGCGGCGGCAGCAACGGTCCCGAGCGCAGGGGCGGTGACTGGGCGGGGTCAGCCGGCGAGGGCCCGCTCGATGCGCGTCGACACCTCGTGCCAGGGGCGGGCCGCCACCACCGGCAGTCCGTGCCGCGTGGCCTCTTCGGCGAGCCGGTCGGCGTAGCGGGCGCTGACCTGTGCGCGGTGGGTCTGTGGACCGCCATCCGGCTCGCGGGCCGCGTAGTTGGCGGCGATCCGCGTGGGATCGCCCTCGTGCAGGAACACCGCACGCACCCTGCGGCCGTCCGCCGAACCCTCCGCCACGGCCCGGGCGACGGCCGCCGGGTCCAGGTAGTCGCCCTCGATGACGGCGGGGACGTCGACGGTGCGGCGGTTGTCCACGACGCCGAGGAGGGCGGGCGTCAGTGCCTTGGCGGTGGCGACCTGGAGCTCCACCACGTGGTCGACGTCGAGCACCGAGGTGTCGGGGATGCCAGCGAAATGGTGCAGTGCGGGGTGGTGTCCGGCGTCGGTGAAGCGTTGCAGCGCGCTCACCACGTCGTCGAACTCCACCACGAACGCACCCCGTTCGCCGGCGAGTTGGGCGGCGGCGCGACTCTTTCCCACGCCGGAAGCACCGCCGAGGAGGAGGATGTCCCACGCGGAATCGGTCATGATCACACCGTATCGGTGCCCGGCGCGCGGTCCGGATCCGGCCCCCACGAGCGGCGGCCGAACTTCTTCCCCCGTGCCCACCATCCCGCCACCGTCTGCCGGCCGTTCACACCCTCAGGGCCGCACCCGGGCGAACATCCGGGTTCCGAGCAGCAGGCAGAGCGCCGCCAGTCCCACGGTCACCGCGGCGCCGACCGCGACCGCACCGTTGGCGTAGTGCCCGAGGAATGCCTGGCGCACGGCGTCGACGGTGTAGCGGAACGGCACGACCCGCGAGACGCCGTCCAACCATCCCGGCGCCAGCGTCATCGGCAGCAGCAGACCCGAGAGCAACATCAACGGCATCCCCACCGTATTGGCGATGGCCGCGAACTCCGGCGGCGTCCGCACGTTCATGGCCAGCCCGTAGGAGAGCGCCGACAGTGCCCCCGCCAACACGGCGACGAACAGCAGGCCGATCAGCACGCCGACGAGCGGCGCCCGCAGCCCGAGGAGGAACCCCAACAGCACCAGCACGACGGACTGCGTCACCAACTGGACGACATCGCGCAAGGTTCGACCGAGCAGCAGCGCCAACGGGCTCACCGGGGTGACCCGCATCCGGTCGATCACCCCGAGGTTGCGGTCCATCAGCAGGCCGAGCCCGACGTAGGAACCGCCCAGCAGCGCGAGCTGGATGAGCACGCCCGGCACCAGCGTCTGCCAGGACGAGCCCCGGGTGCCCAGGTCCAGCCTGGTCAACAGGGGGCCGAAGAGAGCCAGGAAGAGCAATGGTTGGAGCATGCCGAAGAAGAGGGAGGTCTTCGATCGCAGGGTCGCGCGCAGGTAGCGGCCGAAGATGATGCCGGTGTCGGCAAGAAGCGTCATGAGAGGGCCTTGGTTGGTCTGATGCACGGGTTGACTGTCTGAGCCGTCTGGTGTCTGCCTGTCCCAACGGCGTTTGTTCTGGCGAGGGTTGTGTGGCGGTCAGACGGCGAGGGGCTCCTCGGCCGCGCTCCGGCCGGTGATGGCCAGGAAGGCGTCCTGGAGACTGGCCGCGGCACCGCCGGCGTACCGGCTCTTCAGCTCGGCGGCGGTCCCCTCGGCGACGACGGTTCCCGCGTCCACCACCACGATGCGGTCGGCGAGCGCGTCGGCCTCGTCCAGATAGTGCGTGGTGAGGAAGACCGTGGTGCCCCGCTCGACGCGGATGCGCCGGACGAGGTCCCACAGTTCGGCGCGACTGCCCGGGTCCAGTCCGGTCGTCGGCTCGTCGAGGAAGAGCACCTCGGGCCGGTTGACCAGGCCGAGGGCGATCTCCAGGCGTCGGCGCTGACCGCCGGAGAGCGCGCCGGTCGGCCGTTCCATCAGCGCCAACAGGTCGAGATCCCGGGCGAGTTCGTCGGCCCGTTCCCGAACCTCCCGCTTGGACAGCCGGTGCAGCCTGCCCTGGGTGAGGAGTTCCTCGCGCACCGCGCACGCGGGGTCGAGCCCGCCTGACTGGGCGACGTAGCCGATCCGTCGACGCACGCCGGCCGGGTCCCGGAGCAGGTCGCATCCGGCGACCTCCGCCTCCCCGCCGCTGGGCGGCAGCAGGGTGGTGAGCATGCGCAATGTGGTGGTCTTGCCGGCCCCGTTGGGGCCGAGGAAGCCGAGGATCTCACCGCGGCCGACGGTCAGGTCGATGCCGCGGACGGCGTGCACGGGACCGCTCTTGAGGGAAAACGTCCGGGTCAGACCCCGGGTTCGGATGACTGGGGTGTTCATGCCCAGATAAAAGCACAGCGGATTCAAAACTTGCAATGCATTTCAGTTTTCCCTGACGGCGGCCCCGCCTGCCGGGCAGTGGAGCGGCATGCCCGACAGCACGGACGCCTCCCTATTCCCTCAACCAGCCCTGCCAGTCGGGGACTTCACCCCACGACCGGCCAGGCATCCGCGCCCGCCAGCGAGCACGGCCGGCCCGGATGGACCGCGAGGGAACCTCCGGCGACGTCCAGGGAGACGGTGGCCAGGGTCACCCACCGCGTACCGAACGCCGCTTCCGGCTGCGGGTGGCAGCACACCTCCGCCCCGTCCTCCCCGTGACAGACGAGGGCGGAGAGGAGGGCTGCCCGGTCGGGTGCGTCGCCCAGCTTCGCGGTCCGTTCCTGGAGGGCGGCCAGGCGGTGGTAGGTCCCCGGCTCGGCGGTCCCCCTCGCCTCGCCCTCGGCGAGGACGGGGTCGACGAAGTGGTTGGTCCGCACCACATAGCCGTCGGCTCCGGGCGGCAGGCAGGCCGAGCCGACCGGGCTGAGCTCGATGGCGGCCGCGGTGGCGCGCCCGTGCGCGTACCCGGCCAGGGTGAGCGAACTGGACGCCGCGACCGGCGTCGTCACGGCCAGTTCGGCGGCCTCGCCGACGGTCGCGCAGGTGTCGAGCACGGCACGGGACAGGACGTGCACCGGCACCCAACTCCCCTCGTCCGAAACCGACTTGTCCGACGCGTGTCCGAGGATGTTGAAGTGCACCCCCAACCCGGCCGCGTTGACCCCGATCTTGCCGACGATGCCGTACTCGGTCACGGTGCGGACCACCCGGCCGTCGGGGTGCTCGATGTTCCAGACGAACCAGCCGTCCCGCATGCCGTCGTGCCAGTCCCAGGTCTGTGCGGTGACCGGCGGTCTGCCGTCGGCCGGGGCGTGGACCACCGTCGAGCACTCCGGTTCGGGCAGCGCGCCGAACCGTCCGAGGATCTCCGTGCGCGCGTTGAGCGCGGCGATCCGCCACAGGGGCAGGTCCGCGCCGCGCGCCATGCCCTCCATTTCCTCGGCCAGTTCGGGGGTCCGGACGCCGACGTGCGCGAAGGCTTCCCGGCTCCATGCGACGACGTCCCGCTGGTCGATGCCGACGGCGGCGAACAGTCGATCATAGAAGGCGCTGGTGCGGCGCATGCGGTCCGGAAAGGCCCGGCCGAGCACGCGCCCACGCTCTCCGGGCGTGGCCTGCGTCGATCGGAAAACGGTGAGCTTGGTCATGACTGTCCCCTCCGTCTCCCCCGTCTACTGCCGTCTCCTCCGTTCTCACCCCCATCATGGCCGGGCACACCGGCCGGGCGCGACCATCCCGCCGCCGAGGAACCGCCACCGGCAACGGCGAACCGGCCGCACCCGCACCAGCAACCTCCCCACCGTGACGCCGCTCCCGACCCGCTCACCCCGGCCGTACCGCCTCCGAGACCTCGGCGATCGGGCCGCCCGCCCAGGCATCGCCGCCGTCAGCCTCGTCCAAGCGCGCCCCGACCGCCACCGCCGCCACCTCCGGGATCCGAGCTGCCCGACCTCAAGTCGCCACCGTAGCCCGCGGCGACGAGACCAGGCACGCCTACGACGCGTCGCGCCCGTCACCCTCCTGCTGCTCCAGACTCCTGAGCACGGAGTCGAGCAGGCCGGGGAACCGACTGTCCAAATCCTCGCGCCGCAGGTGCATATGGAGATGGCGACCCTCGCGCCGCTGGTGCACCAGCCCGCTCTCGCGCAGCACCCGCCAGTGATGACTGGCCGTCGACTTGGAGACGTCCGGGAGGATCGCCCCGCACGTCGACTCCGCCTCCTCCGCGAGCGTGCGGACGACGCGGAGCCGAATGGGGTTGGCCAGCGCCTCCAGTACGTGCTCCAGGCGCATCTGCTCTCGGGTGGGGTGGAACAGCGCAGCGGGCATGGTTCGACCCTACAAGAAGAGCCGAACCAGCCTCCCGTCTCCGTCGGTTGATTGCGCGGAACCCCTCCACACAATCCGTCTGTTCAAGTACAGTCGAACTATCGCGGCGGACGAGGCATCACCTCATGTCCCGTCACACCCTGGCGCCACGCCGCACAGCGCAGGCCACGCGCGCCGAACAACGAACACAACCCACAAGAACGGAGACCCCATGCCCCTCACCGACGAGGAAAAGCACGAGATCGGGCGGCAGTTCCACACCGCACTGTCCACCGCCGACTGGGACCGCATCCGCGCCCTGCTCCACGACGACGCCACCTGGTCCCTGCCCGGCGACAACACCGTCTCCGGCACGGTCGAAGGGGCGGACGCCGTGGTCGCCCGGGCCAGGAAGATCGGCGGCTACGGGCTCGACTTCGCGCTTCTGCACATCCTCGTCAGCCCGACCAACATGGCGCTCTCCCTGCACAACACCGCCCGGCGCGACGACGCCGTGTTGGACGAGTACCTGTCCACGGTGTGCACCCTGCGCGACGGCAAGATAGCCCGGATCGAGACCTACCTCTCCGACGTCAAGGGCATGAACGCCTTCTTCGTCTGAAGCAGGGCGGTAGCCGCTGCGTCAGCGGTCCGGCAGGGGCTCCCCCGGCTCAGTGCTGGGCCGTCGCCGACAGGGAGAAGTCCGCGAACTCGGCCCGTTCGGTCGCCTTCGGCCCCCAACTGGTGTCATGGCCGCCGAAGAAGGTGGAGAAGAACACCCCGCTGAACGGGATGTCCGCGATGCCGGTGGCGGTCGCCTTGGACTGGAGCGCCCGCTTGCCGTCGTACCAGACGGTGACGTCGCCGCTGGCGCGATCGACGAGCTGCTCCACGGTGTGCCAACCACCGTCGGCGAGCCACTTCCAGGAGTCGAGGCCCACGTCCACGCCATAGCCGGTGGGGCCGGAGTTGGTGGGGGTGTAGAGGTAGACCTCGCCCTCGTTGGGGTGCGACTTGGCGCGGAACATATAGCGGGTGGACCAGCCGTCGCCGTGGTTGCCGCCGGATTCCTGGCCGATGGTGCCGCCGTAGAGGCCGGGCAGTTTGCCGCCCTTGCCGAAGTCGAAGCCGCTGGGCAGCTTGAGACTGTATTTGAGGTCCAACGTGGTCGAACGCGCCAGATCGGACCGGCCGATCTTGTCGAGCTGGGTGTAGAACTGGCCGCCTCCGGGGTTGGGGCAGTTCGAGCAGGAGTTGGCCGACGAGCCGGCGCCGTAGGTGACTTGGAGCGCGGAGCCGTCACCCGGAGCCGTCGAGTCGCTGACCCCCTTGAGGTCGGACTGGCCCCAGGCGCCCTTCGACGCGACCCCCCAGGCACGTTTCCAGGACGCCGAGCCGTAGTCGCCGAACTGTCCGGACCAGACCCCTGCGTGGACCGCGGGGGTTCGGCCGGGGAGGGCCGCGGTCGGCGGCAGCGATGCGCCGGTGCACGCGGTCGCGGCGAGGGCGGCACCCGCCGCCAACAGGCACCGCCACGAGGTGGAGAGACGGGGCAGCGGAGAACGGGGTAGCGGGGACATGCCACTCCTCGGTGTTGCGGGCCGGGCGAAAGGCCGGCCCTCGCCGATTCCACCCCGCGTTCACACAGCCGAACGCAGGGCAGGTACATGACCAATCAACGGCGAAGTTAGCGCTCCGGCCGCCAGCCGTCCAGGAGTTGGTGGGAAACTTTCCTAACTACGCCCCGAGTTGACCCCCTCGGGTGCCGCACCGACCCCCAGTCCAAGATCATCCGAATTGATCGCGAAGGCGCCCTCGGCGACGGCATGCGCCGTACGTCTACACTGGCGGAAAATGCCATGAGATATGGCGATGAAATCGGGAGTATACACGGGCAGTATAGTTCGCGTCATGCCTCTCGATCTTGCCTCCACGACACTTGCGGGCAGGGGGTGCGCGACCACCCCGCCCCCCACCGGTGGACACCGCTGGCCGGCCTGGTTGGTTCCCGCCCTGCCCGCCGCGCTGGCCCTCGTCCTAGGACTGTGGGGGCTCTCCCGCCGGGGCGCCATATGGCGGGACGAGGCCGCGACTTGGGGTGTGGCCGAGCGATCCCTACCCGAAATCTGGCACATGACCGGGCACGTGGACATCGTCCACGGCCTCTACTACCTCTTCATGCACGCCATATTCGAGGTCTTCGGACCTCATCTGACGGCACTGCGACTGCCCTCGGTACTCGGCGCCATGGTTGCCGTGGCGGTCACCGCGGCGACGGCGCGCAGGCTCGCCGGCCCCTTGGCGGGCGTCGCGGCGGGACTGACACTGGCCGTACTGCCGGCGATGCAGCGGTACGGGCAGGAAGGACGCTCGTTCACGTTGGTGGCCGCGGGCGTGGCGGTGGCGACCTGGCTGCTGACCGGCGCGTTGGGCCTGGCGGGACCGGCCGGATCCACCGCCGGGTGCACCAAGCAGCGACGCCGCACCCCGGAGTTCCTGCGTTGGACCGCCTACGCGACGGTGATGCTCGCCACCACACTGCTCAACTGGCTCTCGCTCTTCGCCCTGGTCGCCCACGGCGTGACCGTCCTGACAGCCAGTCGCCACGGTCAACGCCCCCTGCTGGCACGGTGGTTGATGGCCGCGGTGGTGATAGCCGGCGGGACCCTGCCGCTCATAGTGGCCAGTAGCAGGCAGGCGGGGCAGGTGGCCTGGATACAACCCCCGTCGGCGGGAAGCCTGTTGGGGGTGGCGGCCATGCTGATCGTCGCCCTGGCGTGCACCAGGGTGCCCGGCCTGCCACGCGCGCCCCGCTCGCCGGCCGCGGTGGGACTGCCGCTCCTGGCCGTCCCCCACCTCGGGCTGCTGCTGGCGTCCTGGCTCGTCAAGCCGCTCTACGTCGACCGCTACGTGCTCTTCGCGTCCATAGGGCTGTCGCTCCTCGCCGGCCCCGCCCTTGCCTGGGTGGCCCAGGCACTCGCCGCACGGATCCGGGCCCGGCACCGGCGCCCCGGCCGTCCCCGCACCGAAGCGCTGCTCGCCGCCATCGTGGCGGTCGCGCTCCTGGCGCTGCTCCCCTTGGAGTTGAGCCTGCGCACCCCGGAGAGCCGGACGGACGACGTACGGGCGGCCGCGGAGAAGGTTGCGACGGTGGCCCACCCGGGCGACGGCATCGTCTTCATACCCGCCCATCGGCGCGACGCCGTCCTCGTCACCCCCTCCTCGTTCCGCGGACTCGATGACCTCGCCCTGGCCGAGACCGCGGGCCCCTCGGGCACCCTCTACGGCACCGAGGCCGCGCCCGCGGACATCCGGGCCGCGATGCTGACCCACCGGCGGATCATCGTCCTCAGCGACCGCGGCTCCGCCCCCGCGGCCGCCACCGCCCAGGACCGGGCCAAACTCGCCGTCCTCGCCCAGCACTTCACCCCCGCCGCGTCCGGCGACGCCGGGGGACGCCAGGTGACGACCTACGAGCGGAACCCGTAACCGACCACGGGTGACGAGGAGGAGGATCGGGACGCGCCAGGGGCGCTGCGGACCGCGGAGAACGCGGACTCCCGCAACGCCCCTGGCGCTTCGTTGATACTGACGCCTCGTCATATATCGGACGGGACAGGGGGTTCGGGGAGGCGCCGGGTGAGGAGCCACCCCACGGCGGGGAGGGCGATCAGGGGGAGGAGGGCGGTGTGGAGGGAGGTGGCGTCGGCGAGGGCACCGACGAGGGGGCTGGCGACGCCGCCGACGCTGACCGCGAGCCCGAGGGTGACCCCGCTGGCCGTGCCGACGCGCGAGGGAAGGTAGTCCTGGCCCAGCGTGACCTGGAGCGAGAACGGGATGTAGAGGCCCGCCGAGGTCAACGCCACGAACAGATAGAGGGCCGGGCCCGGCACGAGGACCACGCCCGCGACCGCGAACACCGTCGCCACGTACGACCAGCGCACGACGCGCACCCGGTCCCAGCGCGCCGCCAGCCGGCTGCCCAGGAGGGTGCCGACCGCGCCGCCGAGGTAGAGCACGAACAGCGCTACCGCCCCCGCGGTCGCGCCGCCCCCGGTCCGCTGGCGCGCGTAGAGCGAGATGAAGCCGCCGAGCACGACGAAGACGATCGAGCGACAGACGATGGCCAGCGTCAGCCGGAGGAAGGAGCGGTGGTCGTCCGGCCCGGCGGAGTGCGCCGCCTTGCGGGCGCCGGCCGGGTCGGATGCGCCCTGTCGGAGGGCGAGCAGGGCCAGTACCGTGCCCACGGCCGCCGGGACGACGAGTACGGGTGTGGCGCGCAGCCCACCCGCCGCGACCACCGGGGTGACCAGCACCGGGGCCAGGGCGAAGCCGACATTGCCGCCGAGCGAGAACCAGCCCATCGCGGTGTGGCTGCCGCGGCTGGCGAGGCGCGCGACCCGCGCGGACTCCGGGTGGTACGCGGCGACGCCCACTCCGGCGAGGGCGACGAACACCAGGGTCAGCACATAGGAACGGCTCACTCCACTCAGCGCGATGCCGACTCCGGCCACGGCCGTGCTCAACGGCAAGAGCCACTGCATGCGTTGACGATCCGTCAGGACCCCGAAGAGGGGCTGGACGACCGACGAGAGCAGCGAGGCGGCGAGCACCACGCCCGAGGCCGCCGCGTAGGAGTACTGGCGCTCAGCCACGAGGAACGGCACCAGGGCGGAGACGGCCCCCTGGTACACGTCCACGCAGGCGTGGCCGACGGAGAGGGCGGCGATCGGACTCCGGGGGTGGGACGCGGGCGCTGCCGGGTCGACGGACCGCTTCGGCGAGCGTTCGGGCGGGTGCGGGAGACGAGTGGGCGACGGCATGGTGCGATCTTCACCGCCCGGGAAGCCAGCGCGCTTCCGATAAATTGCCGTGGTGTGTCGAAAATCCGCCATACGCCGAAGGCCACCACCGCGATCCGGCCGCTCACCGCCGGACAGGGCATCGACGCCCACCAGCACGACGAGCACCAGATCATCTACGCGGGCCGCGGGGTGCTCGCCGTCACCACCGACGCCGGCACCTGGATCGCCCCCGGGAACCGCGCCCTGTGGGTGCCGGCCGGCACCGCCCACTCCCCCCGCGCGCACGGCGACCTCGACCTGCACACCATCGGCCTGCCGCGCTCCGTCAACCCGCTCGACCTGCGGGCTCCGACGGCCCTGACGGTGGGTCCGCTGCTGCGCGAGCTGATCGTGGCGTACACCCGCGGGGCGACGAACTCCGCCGAGGCGGCCGCCGCACCCGAGCGCGAACCCGAGCGGCTCCGCCTGCGCGCCGTGCTCCTCGATCAGCTCCGCGCCTCGCCGCAGCAGCCGATGCACCTGCCCACCCCCACCGACCCCCGGCTCGCCGCGGTCTGCGCCCTGTTGCACCGCGCCCCCGCGGACGACCGCACGCTGGCCGCCTTCGGCGCCGAGGTCGGCGCCAGCGAACGCACCCTGAGCAGGCTGTTCCGCGCCGAGCTCGGGATGACGTTCCCCCAGTGGCGGACCCAACTACGGCTCTACCACGCGGTGGTGTTGCTCAGCGAGGGCGTCCCGGTCACCACGGTGGCCTGCCGCTGTGGCTGGTCCTCGACCAGCGCCTTCATCGACGTCTTCCGCCGCGCCTTCGGGCACACGCCGGGTGCGCACCTCCGCCATTAAGGGCGGCGAGGAACGCGGGGGGCGATACCGCCGAGAGGCAGGCATGTCCCCCTCTCCGCCCTCGCGGCAACCTCGCCTCCCGATGGGCGTCTGACGTTGTGGAGCCCTGTTCCGGAACCCGGGATCGGGAATCGAGGATCGGGGCTCCGGTTCCAGGTCAACCACCACCATTGGAGGGGCAACATGAGCGAGCGCGTCACGCATCCGGGCACCGGTACGCACGCGAGCCGTCGGGCGGCGGTGGCCGCGGCCGTCGTGGCCGTGCTGACCGGTGTGCTCGCGCCGTCGGCCGCGGCGGCGCCGGCCCCAGGCACCGCCGATGCCCCGGCGGAGGGCACGGTCGCCGTCCACGCGATGGCGTCCACGGCGCAGGACGAGTCGCGGGTGCGCGCCTACTGGACGCCCGAGCGCATCGCCGCCCTGTCCACCCCGCTGTCGAACAAGCCTCCCTACAGTGCCGCGGACGGAGCCCCGTGGAAGGAGGGCGGCGCCCCGACGACCACCATGGGGCGGCTCTTCTTCACCGACCACGGGGAGGACGCGAGTTGCACCGCGACGCTGGTCCACGGCGAGAACGGCGGCACGGTGGTGACCGCCGCGCACTGCCTCAACAACACCGACCTCATCGGCGAACACCACCAGTGGCAGGCCAACGCCCTGTTCGTCCCCGGCTACCGCGACGGTCGGGCCCCGTTGGGCACCTTCGTGGTCCGCTGGGCGGTGCTCAACTCGACCTGGTTGAAGAACGACGCGATCAACGCCCGGTTCGACGCCCATGACCAGGCGTTCGCCGTCGTCGGCCGGAACGCGCGCGGTCAGTCCCTGGAGGAGGCGGCCGAGGCGGCCCAAGGCATCGCCTTCGACGTGTCCGGCGACCGCCCAGCCTCCCAGTTCGGCTACCCCCGCGCTGCGTCGGACAGCGCCCGCGCGGGCCTACCGGAGTACACGGGCCGGGCGCTGGCCTACTGTCACGGGGCTCCCCTGCAGTACCCGGGGTCGAAGGATCACCCCGAGCCCGCGGGGCAGTGGGGACTGCCCTGCGTCATGGGCGGGGGAGCCAGTGGCGGCCCGCGCCTGGCCGACCTCTCCCCCACCACCGGACGCGGCACCGTGGTCGGCGTCAACACGCATGCGGGACACCTGACCGCCAACGGCGCGGAGTGCCCCGACGGCGGCGGGTCCACCTGCACGCGGTACCTGGTCGGACCGCAGTTCACCACCGCCCTCACCAAGCCGCTCTACGACCGGGCCCAGAGCCTGCGTTGACAGTCGTACCCCGCAAGGGGCGGGCGCCGCTTCCCCGCCAACGCGACGGGGCGGGGCACGCCGGCGCGCGTTCCCGCGTCAGCCGCGCGGGGTGCCCGTCACGGCCGCCCAGGGATGGGTGAAGGTGAGGGAGCCGTCGTCGTGGCGGACCGGGCGCAGGCCGGTCGGCGCGCCGCCGGCGAGCTCCTCTTCGAGCCGGGCCCGGATCCGGGCACCCACCGGTTCCGGGGTCTTGCTGCGCGCCAACCAGTCCGCCAGGTCGAGGTCGTGGTCCCGGATGGCGGTCGAGGCCACCGCGGCGCCGGCAGCTTCCAACAGGGTGCGCAGCTCGGTGAGCGACAAGGTCCGGTGATGACTGGGATCGCGCAGACATTCGAGCCGGTTGGTCTCCTCGGCCAGCGCCGGATCCTCATCGGCGATCATGTCGATGAGACCGATCCGGCCACCGGGCCGGGTGACCCGGACCATCTCCCGCACCGTCGCCGCCGGATCGGCGACCTGGTGCAGCGCCAGCCGGCAGACGACGAGGTCGAACTGCCCGTCCAGATAGGGAAGTTCGACCGCATTGCCGAGGGTGAAGGTGATGTTGTGCAGGCCGGCGGCGTTGGCGAGCCGGTGCCCCTGCTGGAGCATCTCCGGAGTCAGGTCCAGGGCGCTGACGTGGTGCACCCGGGGTGCCAGCGCGCGGCCCAGGTGAGCGGCGCCGGCGGCCACGTCCAGTACCTGTTCGTCGGCCGAGGGCGCGAGCCGTTCGAGGATCCAGTCCAACCCCCGTGCGGCGAAGCCCTCATCGGTGAAGGTCGACGCCTGGATGCGGAACTGCTCGCGAACCGAGTCATCGTGAGTTCCCGTCATATCCGCCAGCGTACGCCCGCCCGATCGCGCCGCCGCGGGCGCGGGGGTCGCCTGGCTGGCGGGCCCCAGCGACGTCGCTCCCGGTCCGCAACCATCCGACGGACCAGTGCGAGGGGCGCCACACCCGGGCCGTGGTCATGATCGGAGGGTGACCTTCCCCAGCTTGCTGACCATGCGTCATTGTCCGCGTCCCGGTCCGCGTCCCGGTCTGCGTCGTGGCCTCGCCACGGTCTCGGCCGCGGCCCTGCTCGTCACCGTCCCGGGCTGTGCGGGCCGTGCCACGCCCGAAACGGGGCGGGCGGGGTCGTCGGCGGCGGCCCAGGCCGCCACGTCGGCGTCCGCCGCGCCGCCGGCCATGCTCCGGCCGTTCAAGCACCTCCCGTCGCAGGCCGAGTGCCGTCGGCGGCTCGGCTTCCCCTGTTACCCCGCGGACTCGGTGCGCAGGGCGTACGGCGTCGACACGCTCAACTCCGCCGGGATCACCGGCAAGGGCCGGACCGTCGTGGTCTACGAGGAGGTCGTGCCCAACACCCTGAAGCAGGACCTGGCAACGTTCAGCCGGGCCATGAAGCTGCCCCTGCCGGAGCTGACCGTCGACCGGTACGCCCCGATCGGGCACATCGCACCGTTCGATCCGAAGAACAAGCAGATGGTGGGCCCGGCCATGGAGGCCACCCTCGACACCCAGATCGTGCACATGTTGGCGCCGGACGCGAAGATCGTCGTCACTCAGATCGGCCTGCCCGAGCGCGCGTTCACCTCCCCCTCCCCCACCTCCGACGCCTCCCGAGCGCTGCCCGATGCGGAGTCCCCCCAGGAGGCCAGGCAGTCCGCGAAGGTCGGTGCGGCGCTGATGCTCGACGGCATCGCGCAGAGCCTCCTCCGGCACCGCCCCGACGTGATCTCGATCAGCTTCGGCATCGAGGAGTACGCCGCCGCCGGGAACAGCCACGCGCCCGCCCGCGACCTGGCGGGGTTCAGCAGCGCGCTGGCCCAGGTCGTGGCGGGGGGCACCACCCTGACCGCCAGTACGGGCGACCTCGGCGCCGCCCCGCCCATCGGGCCGGGCGGCCGACGCGTCAGATCCGTTCCCTGGCCGGCCGCCGACCCCAGCGTGCTCGCCGTGGGCGGCTCCCGCCTGCACCTCGACGACGAGGGCCGGCGCACCTCCCCGGACACCGTCTGGAACGACCGCTCCGGCGCCACCGGCGGCGGCCTTTCCCAGACCTTCGCCCGCCCCGCCTACCAGGCCCCGGTGGCGCACGTGGTGGGTGAGCGCCGCGGCGTCCCCGACATCTCCATGGACGGCTCGTCCACCGGTGGCACCCTCGTCTACGAGGGCTTCCTCCCCACGGGCCCGGGCTGGCTCCCGGTAGGCGGTACCAGCGAGGCCGCCCCCATGTTCGGGGCGCTGGTCGCGCTCGCCAACCAGAAGGCCGGCCACCGACTCGGCGACGTCCACGAGGCGTTGTACGGTCTCGCCCGCGATCCGCACGGCGGGATCGTCGACATCACCGAGGGGAACAACGGCCCCGACGGCTTCGCCGCCACACGGGGCTACGACCTCGCCTCCGGTCTCGGCACGGTCGATGCCTCCGTCTTCGTGCCGAGGCTGGCCGGAACCGGCTGACACGGCGGCAGCACGTCAGGGGCGGGGAAGGTGGATCAGTAGAGGTCGTTGCGGTAGTGGTCCTCGGCGATCGCGCCGAGGGAGCCGAGCTCGCTGCCGAGGTTGGCGGCCATCTTCTCCGCCATCTGCGCGGTGATCTGGGCGTAGAAGTTGTTGCCGAGGGTGAGCGCGTCGGCCAGGCCCCGGCGGTCGTCCTCCCAGAGCCCGGCGCGGATCACGGCCTTGCCGCACTGGAAGAACGCCTCGCGTACCCGCACGATCGTGGCGAGGACGGCGGGTTTGCCCTCGGCACCGAGCCGCTCCAACAGGCCGGGGTCGTCGGTGACGAACGCGTCCCCGTTGATCCGAACCGTCTCCCGTACGCCGGGGACGAAGAAGACCATGCCCACGGCCGGGTTGCGGGTGATGTTCTCGAAGGTGTCGGCGGTGCGGTTGCCCGGACGGTCGGGTACGGCCAGGGTCCAGGGGTCCAACACCCGTACCGCGCCCGGCGGATCGCCCTTGGGGCTGGCGTCCACGCCCCCGCTGTCGTCGGCGGTGGCCAGGCAGCAGAACGTGCTGTGGGCGATGAAGCGACGCATGAACGCGCCGAGGTACGGCTCCTTCTTCTCCGCGACGAAGGGCTGGGGGTAGCCGATGACCTCCCGGACGCGGGCCATGTCGATGGCCTGATAGGCGTCGGCGGCGGTGCGTTCGGGCGCGGGGCCGCGGGCGTCCCACACGACAGCGGCGGCGAACGGATCCATGGGGCGCTCCTGTACGGATGAACGGCCGGTGGCCATGCGGTCAGACATCGAGGACCAGCCGGGGGGTGCGCGCCCGCGAGACGCAGAGGTACATCCGGTCGCCGCGCTCCCGTTCCTCCTCCGAGAGGATGTCGTCGCGGTGGTCGGGAACGCCGTCGAGCACCCGGGTCTCACAGGTGCCGCAGACTCCCTGTCGGCAGGAGCCGGCCACCGGCAGGCCCGCGTCCGCGAGCGCGTCCAGGACGCTTTGCTCCGCCGGTACGCCCACGGTGCGGCCGGAACGGGCGCAGACCACCTCCACCGCGCTGTTGCGCGCCGGCTTCCGCTCCCGCGGCCGGAAGCGCTCCATGTGCACGGTCCCCTGGGGCAGTTGCGCGGTCCCGTTGGCGACGGCGTCCAGCAGCGATTCCGGGCCGCAGGCGTAGACGGCGGTGTCCGGAGGGGCCTGCCCCAGCAGCGCGTCCAGGGGCATGCGCCCGGATTCGTCCCCCGGGTAGAGGCTTACGGCGTCGCGGTGGGGTGCGAGTTCGTCGCGGAAGGCCATGGCGGCGGCGGACCGTCCGCCGTAGGCGAGTCGCCACCGGGCGCCCGAGGCGGCCGCCTGACGCACCATCGGCAGGATCGGGGTGATGCCGATGCCGCCGGCGACGAAGAGGTAGGAGTCGGCCGGTTCGAAGCGGAAGTGGTTGCGGGGGCCGCGGATCCGCAGCGGCTGGCCGGGCCGCAGGAAGGAGTGGACGTACTCCGATCCGCCGCGACTCGCGGGGTCCCGCCGCACCGCCACGCGGTAACAGGACGGGTCGTCGGGCGCGCCGCAGAGCGAGTACTGCCGGACGATGCCCGTGGGCAGCACCAACTCCACATGGGCTCCGGGCTCCCAAACGGGCAGCACCCCGCCGCCCGGCCGGGCCAACACCACCGAAACCACTCCCGCGGCCTCCCAACGCAACTGCCGTACGATCACCGGGATTTCCTGTGGCCCGGCCTCCGAAGCGGACGCCCCCGCGGCGACCGGCGCGGTCTTGGTTGCCATCTCTCCTCCTTCTCCGCACTCCTTGACGTTGCGCCGGGCTTCTCACACCGCACCGCACCGCCAAGAGAATCGGCAATGGATAACCACGTTAACAACGTTAAATTAAGCTACTGATAACATCGTTAACATGTCAATGCGAGAAAGCGGTCGCGCGGGTACGCGCAGGGGATCGCTCCGGCCGGACACCGTGGTGGACACCGCGCTGGCCCTGGTCAACCACGGCGGCCTGGAGTCACTGACCATGCGCCGCCTGTCCGATGCCCTGGGAACCCAACCACCCACCCTGTACCGGCTGTTCCACGACAAGGACGCCCTGGTCGACGCGATGGCCGACGCCGTACTGGCCTCCGCGCTCGGCCCGCTCCCCCAGGCCGACTGGGAGGCCCGCGTGACCGCGCTGGCCGAGCGCCTGCGGGCCGCCCTCCTCGCCCAACGGGACGGCGCCCGCATCGTCGGCGGTGCCTACACCACTCGACACCCCACCCTGGCGATCGCCGACTCCCTGCTGGCCGCCATGCAGGAAGCGGGCTTCACCGGCGAGGCGGCGGTGTGCGCCATCACCACGGTCTTCTCCTACGTCCTGGGCGAAACACTGGAGCAACAGGGACGCACCGATGTGGACCTGGACGACGTCAAAGCCTCGTTCTCCGACGACGACTACCCACACCTGGCCCGCAGCCCGCTGCCGGCCCTGCTCGACTTCGACACCAGGTTCGCCTTCGGCCTCCGAACGATCACGGCCGGCCTCCGGGAGCAGCCCACGCGCCAACGCACGACGTGAGGCACGACCCGTGGCGGCGGCAACAGCGATAACCCAGTGGCGTTTTGAGGCCGTCGCAGACGAACATGCCTCGCATGACTGACCAGTTCGCGCGATGGAGCCAGGCAACCCGCTACACCGACATGTGGGCCGATCCGGACGACGACCCCCGCAACAACGAAGGTCCGAGTCCGGACGGCGAGCTCGCGACGTTGCGGGACGTGCTGACCAACTACCGCCTGACCCTGCGGATGAAGTGCGAGGGTCTGAACGCGGAGCAACTGGCCCGCCGTTCGGTTCCGCCGTCGACGATGTCGCTGCTCGGCCTGGTCCGGCATCTCGCCAGAGTGGAGCGGGACTGGCGCAACTGGATCAGCGACGGTGAGCCGCTGCCGAAGCTGTACGGCGGGCGGGAGGCGGACTTCGACGGAGCCGTCGCCGAGCAGGCCGTGGTCGACGCCGCGTACGACGACCTGGAGCGCGAGCAGGCCGCGACCGACGCCGCGCTGGACCAACACCCGGACCTGGGCACGCGCGTGGGGAAGGACGGGATCGCCGTTCGGGAGCTGTTGGTGCACCGGATCGACGAGTACGCCCGGCACTGCGGGCACGCCGACCTCTTGCGCGAGTGCATCGACGGGCGGGTGGGCCAGTGACGAGAAGCGGGCCGGTAACCCAGGGGAGTCGGCCGGGCGCCGCGCGCGAGCAGCCTCACGAGAAACACCAGTCACCTACACAACACATCCACAGGGGCGGGCACTGTTGCCCGACCATGACACAGCCGGCTTGACAGTCACTGTCATCGCCCAAGTAGGTTCACTGTGAACCGAATTCGCACTACGCGCCGGCGCCCCTTCGTCGGCAGGAGGAACGCCCCATGGGTTCCCACGCCCGCCCCAACCGAATACACCGCACCGGAGTCCGGATCGCGATGGTGGCACTCGTCGGTGCCGCCCTGCCGATCACTGCCGGTGGCCTGGCCGAGGCAGCCACCCCCGGCGCCACGCACTCCGCGGACGAGAACGGCCAGCAGAGCCACGACGCCGCCACAACGGCCGGCCGGCACCAGGCCGCACCCCATCAGTCCCAGCCTTCCCAGGCGGGGCAGCACGCCGCCCAGGACCAGGCCGCTCCCCAGATCCACACCGACCACGCCTTCCTGCTGGACGCGCGGGACGGTAGCCAGGAGCGGGAGTTGTGGGCCGGGGCCAAGGCGGACGAGAGCGTGCCGATGGCCAGCACCACCAAGATCATGACCGCCGTGGTGGTGCTCAAGCACCCGGAGTGGCTGGACCGGCAGATCACGGTGAAGCAGGAGTACCGGGATTACGTCCAGAAGGTCGGCGCCAGCACCGCCGACCTCCAGACCGGCGACACGCTGACCGCCAGGCAACTGCTGCACGCCATGCTGCTCCCGTCCGGCGCGGACGCCGCGCGAGCCCTGGCCGACACCTTCGGCCACGGTGACACCGAGGACGCGCGGATCGCCGACTTCGTGCACCAGATGAACGCCGAGGCGCAGCAACTGGGCATGACCGGAACGCACTTCGACGGCGTCGACGGCTTCTCGCACGGCAACAACCACAGCACCGCCCGCGACTTGGCCAAGCTGGGCCAGCGCGCGATGCTGCAGCCGGTGTTCGCCGACATCGTGAAGAACAAGCAGTTCAAGACCGAGGCCCCGGCGGCCAACGGCCACACCCGGTACTACACCTGGAACAACACCAACCAGCTGCTGAGCACCTACGCCGGCGCCCTGGGCGTTAAGACCGGCAGCGGCCCGGAGGACGGCTACTGCCTCGTCTTCGCCGCCAAGCGGGACAACCGCACCCTGGTCGGCGTGATCCTCAAGGACGACCAGGGCCGCTTCGACGACGCCACCAAGATGCTCGACTGGGGCTTCGCCCACTGAGCCGGCAGCACAGCCGACGCTGAACGGGTGCCGCACGCACCGCGCGCGGCACCCACCGCCGGCGAACCGTGCGATGCCTCCGGTCTCATGGGATTCAGCTGGCGTTGAGAGCGACAGTGGGGTGCAGCCGGGAGGCCCGTACGGCCGGATACAGACCTGCGGCGACGCCGATGACGAGGGTGGCGCCCAGGCCGCCGGCCAGCGACCAGGGCGGTACCACGGCCGTCCACCCTTGCGCACGGGCGAACGCGAGCGTGGCGACGGCCCCCAGCGCGGCACCCGCGGTCCCCCCGAGCGCCGACAACAGCAGGGACTCGGTGAGGAATTGGAGGCGGATCGCGCGCTTCGTCGCGCCGAGGGCGCGGCGCAGCCCGATCTCCGCCCGGCGTTCCAGTACCGAGATGACCATGGTGTTGGCCACGCCCACCCCGCCGACCAACAGCGCCACCGCTCCGAGGCCCAGCATCAGTGCCGTCAGGCCCTTGTCGGTGGCGGCCTTGGCCGCGAGGGCGTCGGAGGGACGGGAGACCTTCACCGCACCCTCGTTGCCGGGGTTGACCGTTCGGGCCAGGACCTGCTGGACCGCCTCCACCGAGGCGTCCGTGGAGCGTTCGAAGAGGGTGGTGGGGTGACCGTCGAAGCCCAGATACCGCTCGGCGGAGGGGAATCCGACCAGTGCGGTGCGGTCCAGGGTCGGTACGAGGTCGATGGGCGCGAGGATGCCGGTGGCGACGTACCACTGGTCGTTGAGGAGGATCTTGGCGCCCGGTGCGGTGATGCCGAGGCGGTCGGCGGCCACGGAGCCCAGTACGACGGCGGGGAGCCGCTCGCTGGCGTGGTTGAGCCAACTGCCCTGGCTGGTGCGGGCGCCGAGGGCGTCGAGGAGGTCGGGGCGGGCGGCTTGGACCGTGACGCCTGAGGCCAGTTCCTCGGGTACGACGTCGCTGCGGCGCACCCGGGCGTTGACCGCGCCGGTGGCGGTGGCGTGCTGGACCGGGCCGATCCGCTCGACCATCGCCACTGCGCTCTTGGGGAGTTGGATGTCCTGGCCGAGCTCGTTCTTGCCGGCTTCGGCGGTGAGCAGGTTGGTGCCGAGCCGGTCCAGACGGTCGAGCAGGTCGGCGCGGCTGGAGGTGGACAGGCCGACGACGGCGACCATGGTGGCGATGCCAAGGGCGATGCCGAGGGCGGACAGGACGACCCGGGTGCGGCGGGTGTGCAGGCCGCTCGCGCCGGTGCGCAGGACGTCGACCGGACGGAGCCGGGCCGGCCGCAGTGCGGGGCCGCTCATCAAGGCACCTCCTGGGTGTGCCCCGCCCGGGAATCGGGTGAGTTGGGGCTGCCTGTGTCGTCGACGATCTCGCCGTCGCGGAGGCGGATGCGGCGGGGCAACGCGTCGGCGATGTCGTTGTCGTGGGTGATGACGCAGACGGTGGTGCCGGCCGCGTGCAGTCCGCGGATGAGGTTCATGACCAGCGCGCCCGAGGCGGTGTCCAGTGCGCCGGTCGGCTCGTCCGCGAGGAGCAGGTCGGGTTCGCCGACCAGCGCGCGGGCGATGGCCACCCGCTGCTTCTCACCGCCCGAGAGTTGGTGGGCGAGGTGGTCGGTGCGGTGGCCGAGCCCGACTTCGTCCAGGGCGGTGCGGGCTCGGGCGCGCCGCTCGCGCGGCCCGGCTCCGGCGTAGAGCAGGCCGTCGGCGACGTTGTCCTGGGCGCTGCGGCCGGGGGCGAGTGGGAAGTGCTGGAAGACGAAGCCGATGTGCCGGGCGCGCAGCGCAGAGAGCTGCGCGTCCGAGAGCCGGCCGATGTCGTAGCCGGCGACCGTGACCTCGCCGGAGGTGGGGCGGTCGAGGGTGCCCAGCAGGTTGAGCAGGGTGGATTTCCCGGAGCCGGACGGGCCGACGATGGCGACCAGTTCGCCCTGCGCCACGGTCAGGTCGATGTCTTTGAGGGCGTGGACCGCGCCGGGGTAGGTCTTGGTGGCGGCGCGGAGTTCGATCACGTCCGGGGGCGTGCTGGGGTCGGTGGGTGCGGGGGTCATTGCTCGGCCGCTCCGACCTTCGTGCCCTCGGTCACGCCCGTGCCGCTGATCTCGATGCGGCCGTCGGCCGTCAGCCCGGTCTGGATGCGCACCAGGTGCGTCCCGGTGCCCTGGACCACCTGAAGTCCGTAGCCGCCTTCGCGCAGTGCGACGACCGCCTCGACCGGAACGGTCAGCACGTTCTTGCGGCGTTCGCTGACGAACTTCACGCTCAGCGTGCCCTGTTGGTCCTTCGGCCGGAGCGTGCCGCCGTCATCGAGGGTGATCTCGACCTCGACACCGCCGTCCTGCGAGGGGGCGGTGCCGGAGCCGGCTGCCGTCTCTTGCCCGGCGGACGCGGACCCGCCAGGGGCGGCGGTGCCGCTGACCTTGCCCCGTACCGTGCCCCCGCTGGGCAGGGTGACATCCACCTTGGTGCCGCGTGCGGCCAACGCGCGGTCGGCCTTGTCGAGCGAGGCCCGCACGACCGGCTGGGTGGAGGCGATGGTCAGGACCGTGCTGTCCGGGCCGACGGTGTCGGCGAGGGCGGCGTCGGCGGAGATCACCCGCACGGGGCCGGGCTGGAAGACGATGTCTCCCCTGCCGATCTCGCCGTTGGCGTCGACGATGCCCAGGGACTTCTGCCACGCCTTGACCGCGGCCTTGGTCGCCTCGTCGTAGCGGGTGTCCGCGGACAGGCGGGGACCGAAGCCCAGTTCGCGCAGGTTGCGTTCCAACTGGAGGACGTCCGGGCCGTGGTCGCCGACCTTCATCGCACGGAACATCGGTGTCGAGCCGTACAGGAGAACCACCGGTCGGGCGTCGCGCTCGTACAGGCGCTGCCCGGGCGAGAGGGTCCTGCCCGGCTCGGCGGCCTTGGTGAGGGTGCCCGCGACGGGGGATTTCACCGCCCGGCGCTGCGCGTAGTCCAGGCGTCCGTCGACGGTCTTGCTCCGGACGAGGTCGGTGCGGGTGATCTGGGTGGTGGCGGGCGGCGCCTTGGGCCGCCGGCCGTCGGCCGGGGCGTCCTCGTCGGAGTTGGTGAGGAGCATGACGCCGGCGATCGCCGCGGTCGTGGTGGTCGCTGCCGCCAGCGCGACGACGCCCCGGTGGCGCTTGTGTGGTGCCGCGCTCACTGCATGCCGTCCAGTCCGTCGAGGAGCTTGTCGTTGCATGCCTGGCGGGCCTGTTTGTAGGCGGGCGAGTCCCGGCTGATCTCGGACGAGGCGGGGTTGGGGTCACCGCCGGGGATGACGTTGCCGTCCTTCAACTGCGGGTTGGTGAACTTCGCTACGCCGTGGGCGCGCATGCACTGGGCGTGCGCGAGCATCGACTCGTATTCCTTCTGGGTGTCGCGGCGCGGCTCCAACTTCGCGGCGGCGAGCATGTCCTTCGTGCAGACGCCGTCGTTGCCGCCCTTGGCGATCGCCTCGTTACCCGGCTTGCGCTGGAGTTCGTCGATCCTGGTCCAGTCGAGATAGCCGCTCAGTTTGGGATCGGGGAAGTCCTTGTCGACGTTCTTGCGCATGCACTTCACATAGGTCATCTGCGCGTCGTAGAAGGCGCTCTTGCCCGGGGCCCGGCCGCTTGGGGAGGAGCCCGACCCGTCCTTGGCCTCGCCCGTGCTGGCCGGGCTGCTCACGGAGGCGATCCCGTCGTCGGGCGGGGTAGCGGCACCGCAGGCCGTGGTCAACGCGAGCGCCGGTAGGGCGATCAGCAGTGCCAGGCGCACGGCGCGGGAAGAGGAGGAGGTCTGTTGGGGCATGCCGCCAATCTCGGGGCGTCACGTGGTGGGCGCTGCATGGCCACATGATGAGCGCGTAACAATGGCCCCGGCTCTGCATCTCAGCCTGTGGATAACTCCTGAGCTGCGTAAACCCTCGCCCATAATCGGCAACATGCCGCATGTGCTGCTGATCGAGGACGACGCTTCCGTACGAGACGGAATGGAGCTGGTGCTGCGCCGCCATGGCCACGAGGTCGAGGGCGCCGCCACCGGCGAGGCCGGCCTGGCACTGCTGTCCCGCCCGCGCGGCGGCGGCATCGAGATCGCGGTGGTCGACCTGATGTTGCCGGGTATCGACGGCTTCGAGGTATGCCGTCGCATCCGCGGCCGGAGCCAGATGCCGATCATCATGCTCACCTCCCGCGGCGACGATCTGGACGTGGTCAGCGGACTGGAGGCGGGCGCCGACGACTACGTGGTCAAGCCGATCACCGGCCGGGTGCTTGAGGCCCGCATCCGGGCGGCGATGCGGCGGGCCGGCCCGCCCACCCCCACCACCGTCGACGACTTCGCCGGGCTCGTCATCGACCGGGCCGGCCTGACCGTGACCAAACGCGGTGTGGCCGTACCGCTCCCACCCACCGAACTGCGGCTGCTGCTCCAGTTGTCCGCCTCCCCCGGCCGGGTCTTCAGCCGCGAGCAGCTCCTCGAACTCGTCTGGGACCACGGCTTCCTGGGCGACTCCCGGCTGGTGGACGCCGCGGTGGGGCGCCTGCGCGCCAAGTTGGAGGACATCGCCGCCACACCGCGCTACATCCAGACGGTACGCGGCTTCGGCTATCGCTTCGGGCCGGTGTGAGCTCGTGGTGAAGGCCACGACGAGCACCACGGAGAGGGGCGGGGCGGAGCCCGTCGCGGAGACGTTCGCACGGCACGCCGCCCGGGCCCGTGCGAGGTTGCCGCGCCCGGGCGGGCTCCGCGGCCGTCTCCTGCTCACCGTCGTCGTGGCCGCCCTGCTCAGCGCGATCACGGCCACGGCACTGGCGTACCGGGAATCGCGTGACGCGGTCCTCAAACGGGCTCAGAACGCCGCCGTCGAAGACTTCCGCAACCGCATCGAGCACCTGGCCGGGGAGCTCGATGTCCCCACCGAGTTGCGCTCCATGGCGCACTTCGCCACGGAGGTCTCCTCCGGCCTGCACGACTCGCTCGTCGTTGTCCAGTACCGCGACTTCACCGCCGCTTCCGACCCGTCTGCCGACCGGACCCGGATAACTCCCGCGCTGCGCGCCGCCGTACGCGCCCACCCTCGGGTCTCCCTCCAGCGGGTGGAGCACGACGGGCAGCCCTGGCTGGTTCTCGGCGCCCCGGTCGGTCTGGAACCGCCGGCCCGCGGCGGCGACTCGGCGCAGCCGTCCGGCATCGAGGTCTTCGCCGTGGTCTCCCTGGCGGAGGAGAAGCGCGACACCGCCGCGCTGGTGCGCAGCGTGACCACCGGCCTGCTGCCGGTGGTGCTGCTGGCCGCGGTCCTGGCGCTGCTCGCCGCCCGTGCGGTGCTGCGACCGGTGCGCAAGCTAGCGGGCGCCACCCGCAGGCTCGCCGCCGGCGAGCTGAGCACCCGGGTGGAGGAGAAGGGGCACGACGAACTGGCCGAGCTCGCCCACACGTTCAACGAAACGGCCGGCGCGCTGGAGCGCACCGTCGGCGAGCTGCGCGACCAGGAAGCCCTCGCCCGCCGCTTCGTCGCCGACGTGTCCCACGAGCTCCGCACTCCACTCGCCGCCATGACCATGGTCTCCAGCGTCCTGGAAGAGGACGCCGACCAGCTCACCCCCGACACCGCGCACGCGGCCCGCACCGTCAGCGCCGAAACCACCAAACTCGCCCGACTCGTCGACGACCTCATCGAGATCTCCCGCTTCGACGCCCGGGCCGCGGCCCTCCACGCTCATGACGTCGATGTCGCCGCAACGGTGCGCGCCACGCTCACCGCCCGCGGCTGGGCCCAACGCGTCGAGACCGATCTCCCACCAGGCATACGGGCCCGGCTCGACCGCCGCCGCCTCGACGTCATCGTCGCCAACCTCGTCGGTAACGCCCTCCGCCACGGCGCACCGCCGGTGACGCTCACCGTGCGGGCCGCGGACGACCAGGTCACCCTCGTGGTCGCCGACCACGGTCCCGGACTGACCTCCGAGGCCGCCCGCCACGTCTTCGACCGCTTCTACAAGGCCGACAGTGCCCGCACCCGCTCCGAAGGCAGCGGACTGGGCATGGCCATCGCCCTGGAAAACGCGCGCCTGCACGGTGGCACCATCGAGCTCGCGCCCCCGGCACACGGCACCGGCGCGGTCTTCACCCTCCGCCTGCCCCTCCGCACGGAATCCCCCTCATGACACGCCCCCGCACCGCCCTGCTCTGCTGCGCCCTCGCCCTCCTCGCCGCAGGCTGCGGCATTCGACCCACCGGCGTCACGGACGGCGGCGCCGCCCCCTCCGGCGTCCCGCAGGGCATGCGGATCTACTTCGCGTCCGACGACGGGCCGCGCGCGGTCTCCCGGCCCGGCATCACCCTCACGGGACTCAACGACGCCTTCAAGCTGTTGGCCGTCGGCCCCACCGCGCAGGAACGCGCTGGCGGGCTGGCCAACCTCGTCCCCACGGGAACGAGGTTCACCGCCACCGCCAGCCACGGCACCGTCACCATCAACGCCCCTGACCACCTGGGCGCCTCCCCCCAGGACCCGGCAACCGGGCAACTGGTCTGCACCCTCGCCCGGGCCGAGGCCCTCCTCCACGGCACCCCCTCGGACACGGTCCCGGTGACCATCGTCAGCAAGGCCGGCCGCGCCGGGCCGTACCAGTGCTGGCAGTTCCGCCAGCACTGAGGGCGGTTCCCCGCTCAGTGTCGAACGGCGATTTCTGGGCTTGCGGTGCCGAGCGAACCGATAGGGCCAAAGGAGGCCGGACACCCGCGCTAAGCGAGGCAGTACCCCTTGCCGTTGTCGGTGCAGATGGCGTCGCGGTCGCCGAGTTTGCGACGCAGTCTGCTGATGGTTGCGCGGACGGCATTGGTGCGTGAGTCCATGTTGGCGTCCCACACCTTGGCCAGCAGTTCCTCATGCCGGACCGGAAGTCCCTTGGCTTCCATGAGCAGTTGCAACACGGCGAACTCCTTGGGAGTGAGTCCGACCGGTTTCCCGTGGACCCGAACCTCGCGGCGTGCGGGATCCAGTGTGATTCCCTCGTGCCGCAGGACGAGCGGAGCCCCGGTCCGGCGATGGCGGCCGAGAGCCCGTACGCGGGCGACGAGTTCAGGAAAGGCGAAGGGCCTGGTGAGGCAGTCATCGGCGCCCAACTGCAACCCGCGGACTTTGGCTGCCACCTGATCTGCGGTCAGCAACAGGATTCGGGGGCGCTCCTTTCGTTCGGCAAGGCGGCGGCACAGTTCATACCCACCGATGGGGCCAAGTTCGTGGTCAAGGACGATGACGTCGTAATCGGTGAAGTTGCTCAATCGTTCGGCCTCGTCACCGCAGTTGGCGACATCGACGTTTATGGCAAGCCGTCGCAGTCCCATACCGGTTGCCCGGGCCACGACACGATCGCTTTGGGCGAACAGAATTCTCATGACTTTCCTTGCGGCCACAACTGCTGACGTGGTCGGGGAGGTATGGGTGCCCTTGCCCCAAGGGCAGGGTCACCCATACCTATGTGAGGGTCCGGTGGAGCGGTGTACGGTCAGGGCGTTTCGCGGGCGGTTGGACTGGGGTCTGCCGGGGCGGGGATTGACGTCGGGTCCTGCTTCAGCGAACCGGCCCGAACCAGGGCGAGGAACGCGACGAGTTCCTTCTTCACGACGGGGGCCAGCAGGTAGAGGCCGATGATGTTGATGACCGCGAGGAGGAAGAGCACCGCGTCGGCCATATTGATCAGGGAGGCGAGGGAAAGCAGCGAGCCCAGGGCGACGAACAGGGTGTACAGCGCCTTGTAGATCTTCTCGCTCACGCTGCTGCGGCCGAAGAGGTACGTCCACGCCTTCAGGCCGTAGTAGCCCCACGTGATGATCGTGGAGAAGGCGAACAGGAGCACCGCGATGGTCAGGAGGTAGGGGAACCACGGCATGACCGTGGCGAAGGCGTCCGAGGTGATGGTCACGCCTTCGGGGGCTGCTCCGGTTTCGGCCGCGGCTGCGCGCGCCTTGTCCCAACTGGGCGTGCTGGCAATGACGATGGCCAGCGCCGTCATGGTGCACACCACCACGGTGTCGATGAACGGCTCCAGGAGGGCGACCAGCCCTTCGGTGACGGGATGGCGGGTCTTGACGGCCGAGTGGGCAATGGGGGCGGAGCCCGTGCCGGCCTCGTTGGAGAACGCGGCGCGTTGGAAACCGATGATCAGTGCGCCGATGACGCCACCGGCCACGCCTTCCGGCGCGAACGCCCCGCCGATAATGGTGGCGACGGCGCTGGGCAGGGCGGTGAAATTGACCAGGATGACGAAGACGCACGCGGCGCAGTAGAGGCCGGCCATGATGGGGACGAGTCGGCTGGTGACCTTCGCGATCGAGCGAATTCCCCCCAGCAGGACCAGACCGGTCAGTGCCGCGAGCACGATGCCGAAGGCCAGGGCACCGGTCGAGGAACCCAGCAGGCCGTCGTCTCCCCCGGTGATCGACTTCAACTGGGCGAAGCTCTGGTTGGTTTGGAACAGGTTGCCGCCGAACAGGCCGAAGAAGAGCAGCGCCACAGAGGCCAGGACGGCCAATACCTTGCCCAGGCGCGCCATGCCCCGCTCGGCCAGCCCTTTGCGCAGGTAATACATCGGGCCGCCGGAAACGGTGCCGTCCGCGTGGTACTCGCGGTACTTGACTCCGAGCGTGCACTCCACGAACTTCGTGGCCATCCCCAGCAGACCGCAGAGGATCATCCAGAAGGTCGCACCGGGACCACCGATGGTCACCGCAACGGCGACGCCGGCGATGTTGCCCAGACCGACCGTGCCGGATACGGCCGCCGTCAGCGCCTGGAAATGGGTGACTTCACCCGGGTCACTGCTCTTGCTGTACTTCCCCCGCACCAGATCGACGGCCAAGCCGACCCGGCGCAACTGCACGCCTTTGAACCAGATGGTGAAGACCGCGCCGGCGACAACCAACCAAGCGACGATCCAAGGAAACGACAGCCCAAAGATGCTGACTTCAGCGAAGACGAAATTGGAGAGGTGAGTGGACAGGGGGTCGAAGACGCTGTTGACGGCGCTATCGACGCGAGAGGTGAGGGTGTCGAGAAACGACATCAGCACACCCCTCTAGTCGGAACGCTCACGTACCGCGCCGGGGTGGCGAAACCGCTGGGCGGGTACGCCGCCTGGCAGTTGTGCAGGTGCGGCGGGACTGTCCGCATACGATCGGCGTCCACGCGACTTGGGGGTGATGGTGCACACCCGACTGCCCGCTGGTGGTCTGACATCTGTCTCTTTCCTTGTCTCATCGGATGGTTCAAGGCACTGAGACAGCGCCCTGCCAATGCCGCTCGGCGCCGTCCTGCAGAAAGGCGACGTAGCTGCGAAGGAGACCGGGTGTTGCGACACGGGGGCCGCGTGCCTGGCCGCATCCTCAGCGGGGGGTGGCCGGGCCCAGCCCATAGCGTTCCGCTTGGCGATCAGGCCCGTTATGAGTGCACAGATAAGCAGTTGCCCGTTTACAGGGAAGTAAAGGAATCCTTATATCCGGCCCCACGTTCCGCGGGGGCTACCATCAGGGGCGATCAGACCGTGACGACGCTCCGGTACTGCGGGATGGGCAACTCGCACCACACCTGCTTGTGTTGGGCATCGTGACGGACCACGCCCCACGCCCGGCTGAGCGCCGCAACGATCGCCAGTCCCCTGCCGCACTCGCGCAGACCGCGTTCCGTCTCGGTGCTTGCCACGGCGCGGAGGCTCTCCCCTGGACCGGGGTCGTGCACGGCGATGTGCAGCGCTCCTTCGGCGTGGTCTGTGGGGTGAACGATGTACAGGCTCAGCCCGGTGGTGTAGCTGCAGTGCTTCACGGCGTTGGCGACCAGTTCGGTGACCACGAGCTCGACCGCCTCGATGAGGTCGACACCGCACCCGTGATGGGTGAGCCATTGACGGGCGAGGCGGCGGGCAGACCTGGCGGGGCTGACTCCAAGGGCGTGTCGGGACCATGTGACAGCACAGGGGTGCCGCGGCGCGATCTTGAGAGACATCATGGCAATCCGACTCCTTCACACCCTGGCCTCAGCCGGCCCTGGACTCCGCCGGAGTCCGCCTTGGGTGACGCGTGGGCGAGGAGTGCCACGTCCTGGCCTCACCGTCGACGCCGTGACTGGTGCCGTGGTGGCTCGTCCACCGTTCTCCTGCTGCCGATGGCGAGCCTTGTACGACCACGGCACCACGCACCGCGGGGCCGAGGCGACACCTTTTCGGATGGAACAGAGACCGACGAAAGTAGGCCCCCGGCAGCGCGTGACCCGCTAGCCGCCATGCGCACCGCAAGCCCAACTGACATACGAATAAGGAGAGTTCAACGCGTCACGCCTGCCGATCAACAGGCGTGAACCACCCGCAACCGATACCGGCGGTGGCATGACGGCGGCACCGCCACCACCCGGCCCACCCTGCCCCCCGCCGGGATGCGCCTCGACCAGAACGCCCTCCGGCGACCCGTGCCAGACAGGGGAGCTTCCGACCTTCGTGCCCCCGTGGGACTGCCGCACCGCCGCCCACCATACGTATCCTTTTTGTAATGATTTCGTCCTCATCTTCGCGCGCCGAAACGCGGCATCGGAGCCGGTGGCATCCGTCCGCGGTGGACACCGCAGTGGCATTGGCCGCGGCCGCGTACGGCGTCGGGGACTCCCTGGTCCTCGCGGGAAGCGGCCTGTTGACCGGCAAGCCCTACTGGGCGGCGGCCGCTGCGGGATCGGCCGGACTGATCGTTCTGTGGCGGCACCGATTTCCACGCTTCGTGACGGGTGTCGTACTCATTGCGCACGTGTTCTGCTACGCACCCGGCGCCGTCGTGGTCATGGTCTACACCCTCGGGGGCCGCTACCGATCCCGACTGCGCCTGGTCGCGCTGGGTCTCATCGCCCTGGCCGCACAGACAGCCGCCTCCGAACTCGGCGGCATGGGTCTGGACCTCGTCCACGGAGTGCCCTTCGTGGCTGCGCCCTTGCTGATGGGCCTGTACGTGGCCACCCGGCAACAACTCATCGCCACCATGCGGGAACAAGCCGCGATCCAGGAGCATCAGCAGGCCCTCCTTGAGGAGCGTGCACGTGAGCAGGAGCGCACCCGGATCGCGCGAGAACTGCACGACGTGGTCGCCCACCGCGTCAGCCACGTCGTTCTCATCGCCGGAGCCTTGCAGGTCAGCGCGGACCGCGGGGCTGACTGGGTCCGCCAGGAGACGGAACGCATCCGCCGCGCCGGCACCCAGGCACTCGTCGAACTGCGCGACATCCTCGGCGTCCTCACCGGACACCAGAGCCAGGAGAAGGCTCCCTTGGAGCCCACGCCGACGACATCCGACCTCCACACGCTCGTCGCCGACTGCCGCCGCCTCGGCATGGACATCACCCTGCGGCTGCGGGGCGCCGTGGACACACTGCCCGCGGCCACCCAGGTCACCGTCTACCGCGTCGTACAGGAAGCGCTCACCAACGCGCTCAAGCACGCGCCCGGCGCCCATGTGACCGTCGATGTGCACGACGGTCACGACGCCGTGCACATCGTGATCGCCAACGGGCCGCCCACGGCAAGCCCCGCCGAAGACCTGCCCTCGGCCGGATACGGCCTGGTGGGTCTGGCAGAGCGACTCCGCGTTCTGGGCGGCGCCTTCGAGGCCACCACGCAGCCCAGCGGCGCTTTCCGCGTCGACGCCACCATTCCGCACCGCGCTGCGCACCCCTCGCAGGCAGCAACGCCCACCCTTCAGGAGTCGTCCCGTGATCAGAGTGATCATCGTCGATGACGAACCCCTCGTACGTCATGGGCTGCGCACCATCTTGGAGGCCGACCCCGGTATCCGCGTCGTTGCCGAGGCCGCCGACGGTCATGCGGCGATCGAGCAGGCGCGCGCCCATGCCTGCGACGTGGTCCTCATGGACATCCGGATGCCGCGCGGGGACGGCATCGTCGCCACCCGTGCCCTGCGGGCGATGGCCACGCCGCCGGCCGTGGTGATCCTCACGACGTTCCAGCTCGACGAGTACGTGACCGAGGCGCTGCGCGCCGGTGCGGCCGGCTTCCTCCTCAAGGACACCCCACCGACCGAGATCATCCGCGCCGTTCACGACGTGGCCGAAGGTCACGGCGTGCTCTCGCCCTCCGTGACCCGACAGGTCATCGACACTCTGCTCCAGCAACACCAGGCGCTGACCGCACGGGAGCGAGCCCAACTGGAATCGCTCACGGCGCGCGAGCGGGAAGTCCTCCACCTCGTCGGACAGGGTCTGTCCAACGCGGACATCGCCCGCTCGCTGTCCGCCAGCGAAGCCACCATCAAGATGCACGTCAGCCGGGTACTCGCCAAACTCGAACTCAACAATCGCGTCCAGGCGGCGCTCCTCGCCCGCAACGCCGACGCCGCCTCCCCGTAGCACTCCACGCGGACCCGACCGCCCGAAGGTCGCACCGCGACGGCGGCGAGTGACGCGGTCCCCCGTGCCTGGACGGTCGGAGTCCCGGGCGGCGCCCCGCATCGGCGGCGCATTGTAGTCGGCCAACGGCCCCCATAACTCTGCCATTTACCGCAGTCTTTCGTGCCCAGGATGGTGACGCGGCGGCTGGACGGCCCACGGTTCCCATCGGGACGGCCCCCGCGGATCAGCCCTGCGGGGACAACTCCTTCGACGAAGGCCAGGCACCCTGAACATGTTCGAGAACCAGCAGAACCAGCATCTGTCACGCCGCCGCCTGATCGGACTGGCGGCCCTCGGTGGCGCCGCCGTCGCCGGAATGACCACGATCTCCGCCGCCCCGCGTGCCACCGCCGCCGAACAGCGGGCTCCGCGCGCCGACAGCGGCTCGTTCGTGCCGGCCGTGGTGATCGGTACGGGATACGGCGCCGCGGTGTCCGCGCTGCGGCTCGGCGAGGCCGGGGTTCCGACGCTCATGCTCGAAATGGGCCAGCTATGGAACAAGCCGGCGGAGGACGGCAACGTCTTCTGCGGCATGCTCACGCCCGACCGCCGTTCGAGCTGGTTCAAGTCGCGCACCGAGGCCCCGCTCGGTTCGTTCCTGTGGCTGGACGTGATCAACCGGAACATCGACCCGTACGCGGGCGTGCTGGACAGGGTGCACTTCGACGAGATGTCGGTGTACGTGGGGCGCGGCGTCGGCGGCGGCTCACTGGTCAACGGTGGCATGGCGGTCGTACCGAAGCGCGCGTACTTCGAGGAAGTGCTGCCGCAGGTGGACGCGGCGCAGATGTACGAGCGGTACTTCCCGCGCGCCAACGCCGCGCTCAAGGTGAACCACATCGATCCGGCCTGGTTCGAGGAGACCGAGTGGTACAAGTTCGCGCGGGTCTCGCGCGAACAGGCCGGCAAGGCGGGCCTGAACACCACCTTCGTCCCCAACGTCTACGACTTCGGCCACATGCAGCGCGAGGCGAGCGGTGCGGCGCCCAAGTCCGCGCTGGCCGGCGAGGTCATCTACGGCAACAACCACGGCAAGCAGAGCTTGGACAAGACCTACCTGGCGGCCGCCCTCGGCACCGGGAAGGTCACCATCGAGACCCTGCACCGGGTCAGCGCGATCCGGCAGCAGGCGGACGGCAGTTACGTGCTGTCCGTGGTCCAGAGCGACGCCGACGGCACGGTCATCACCCACAAGGAGATCGCCTGCCGCCACCTGTTCCTCGGCGCCGGCAGCCTCGGTTCGACCGAACTGCTGGTGCGGGCGCGGGAGACCGGCGCGCTGCCCCGCCTCAACTCCGAGGTCGGGGAGGGTTGGGGCCCCAACGGCAACATCATGACCGGGCGGGCCAACCACCTCTGGAACCCCACCGGCGCCCACCAGTCGTCGATCCCCGCCCTGGGGATCGACGACTGGGACAACCCCGCCGCCCCGGTCTTCGCGGAGATCGCGCCGATGCCGGCAGGTGTGGAGACCTGGGTCAGCCTCTATCTGGCGATCACCAAGAACCCCGAGCGCGGCACCTTCGTCTACGACAAGGCCACCGACCGGGCGGTGCTGCGTTGGACCCGGGCCCAGAACGCGCCCGCGGTCGAGGCCGCGAGGTCGCTGTTCGACCGGATCAACAAGGCCAACACGACGATGTACCGCTACGACCTGTTCGGGCCGCAACTGAAGAACTTCTCCGACGACTTCTGCTACCACCCGCTCGGCGGCTGCGTGCTGGGCAAGGCCACCGACGGGTACGGCCGGGTCGCGGGCTACCACAACCTCTACGTCACGGACGGCGCGCTCATCCCGGGGTCGATCGGAGTCAACCCCTTCGTGACCATCACGGCGCTGGCCGAGCGGAACATCGAGCGGATCGTCGCGGAGGACGTCAAGACCGCGCGCTAGCCGGCGGCGGTCCGGCCAGCCGATCCGCGCGAGAGCTCGCTCGCCGAACCTCAAATCGTCTTCGCTGAAAGGGAATCCATGGACTCCGCCCGACTGCCGATCCTTTTCGTCAGTCTTCCGGAGAGTGGGCTGGCAAATCCGTTGCAACGCCGGTGACGCCTCGTACCAGGGTTTCTTCCGCCAGCAGGTCGCCCGGGCGGAGCTTGCGCGCCTGTTCACGTCCGGCTCGGCGAACCGCCTGCTGAGCGAGTTCATCGCCGGGCTGAACTAGGCAGTTCGTAACGGGGCATTGTTCTTCGGCCCGACCGAGCCGACGCCCTTGCCAAGTGGAAGACTCCCCGCCCGGACATCCGCGAACCAACTCATCGAAACCGAGGCCCTCCTGCGTGTCTGGTTCGACCGAGCCGCGTCTGCGCTCCTTCCCCGCCAGCTCTTCGCTGGTCAGAGCGCTTATCGGCGGCGCACCCCGGTCACATGTTGATCATGTGCCCCGCGAGACCGTGCACCGCTTCCTGGATGGCCTCGCCGAGGGTGGGGTGGCCGTGCACGTTGCGGGCCACCTCATGGACCGTCAGGTCCCACTTCTGTGCCAGCGTCAACTCCGGGAGGAGTTCGGTGACTTCGGGACCGATGAGGTGGGCGCCGATGATCTCCCCGTAGCGTGCGTCGCTGATGAGCTTGACGAAGCCGGCGGTGTCCCCGAGGCCGTGGGCCTTGGCATTGGCGGTGAACGGGAACTTGGCCACCCGTACGTCGAAGCCCTGCTCGCGGGCCTGGGCCTCGGTCCAGCCGAAGCTGGCGATCTGCGGCTGACAGAACGTCACCCGCGGGATCATCAGGTAGTCCAGCTCCATCGTCTCGCTGCCGCCGATGGTTTCGGCGGCGACGACGCCCATCGCCTCGGCGGCGTGCGCCAGCATCAGCTTGGCGGTGACGTCGCCGATGGCGAAGATGTGCGGCACGTTCGTCCGGCAGCGGCCGTCGATGTCGATGGCGCCGCGCCCGGTCAGCCGGACGCCGGTGTTCTCCAACCCGTAGCCGGTGGTGCGTGGTTGGAAGCCGATGGCCTGGAGGACCTGGTCGGCCTCCAGGGTCTGGCGCTGGCCGCCGGTGGTGACCGTGACGCGCACCTTCTCCCCGGAGTCGTCGATGCCCTCGACCCGGGTGGAGGGCAGCACGTTGATACCCAACTTGCGGTAGCGGCGGGCGAGTTCGGCGGACACCTCCTCGTCCTCCAGCGGCACGACGCGGTCGAGGAACTCCACCAGGGTGACCTCGACGCCGTAGTTGTGGAGGACGTAGGCGAACTCGACGCCGATGGCGCCCGCCCCGGCGATCACGATGCTGCCCGGCAGTTCGTCGGAGAGGATCTGTTCCTCGTACGTCACCACCCGGTGGCTCAGCGCCGTGCCGGGCAACAGGCGGGTGACCGAGCCGGTGGCGATGATCGCGTGGCCGAAGGTGAGGGTCTCGGTCCGGCCGTCGCCCAGCGTGACGTGGAGGGTGTGCGGATCGATGAAGGAGCCGACGCCCTCGAACTGCTCGATCTTGTTCTTCTTCATCAGGAAGTGCACGCCCTTGGCGCGGCCCTCGGCCACCCGGCGGCTGCGCAGGAACGCCTCCCGGTAGTCGAAGGTGACCTGCCCGTCGATCCGCATGCCGAAGGTCTTCGCCTCGCGGCCGACGATGTGGGCGATCTCGGCGTTGCGGAGCAGCGCCTTCGACGGCACACAGCCGATGTTGAGGCAGACGCCGCCCCAGTACTTGGCCTCGACGATCGCGGTGCGCAGGCCGAGCTGGGCGGCTCGGATGGCGGCGACGTACCCTCCGGGGCCGGCGCCCAGGACCACCACGTCGAACTGTGTGTTCATGTCGGGATCCCGCTTCCGGTGCCCGTGCCGGGCGTGCGGCCGCCCGGGCTGCGCTCGCTACGCTCGTTCATGTTCGGCAGCCTAGGCGGGGGCGGACGGGGCCGCAGCGCGTCACGGTCCAGGCGGGGGGCGTCTCTGCGCCCCAGGGAGCGGCGCCTCATGAAGCCCGTCGTGGGGAGATTTTGTCCGGTTAGGTCCTTGTCGTGGTGATCGGTGCACCGCACTGTCGATCGCGACAGTCGCGATCTTCCCGGATTACCCCTTAGCACTTCTTCCGTCCCACACACCCCACAAGGCCCACCATGACCGAATCCCATACCGCGGCGCACCGCGCTGCCCTCGAACACTTCATACAGAGCCGTGAGTTCAGTTGCCTGGGCGCGCGGGCCGCCCTCAAACGCGACACCCTCACCCACCGCCACTACGGGGAGCTGGGCGACCCGCGGTCCGCCGAGCAGAACCACCGCGATGTGCTGGCGTACGCCGCCGAGATCCGGCCGCGACTGTCGTCCCAGAGCTTCCGCACCTTCGTGGCGACCTTCGACGGCCCCGGCGACCTCGACGAACTCGGCTACGAGCAGGCGCTGTGGCGGCACCTCCAGTACATCCACGACCTCGACAGCCGCGACCACGGCACCGAGACCGGCTACACCTCCGACCCCACCCGGCCCGAGTTCGGATTCCATGTGGGCGGGATGTCGTTCTTCCTGGTCGGGATGCACCCCGACGCCTCCCGCGTCAGTCGCCGCTTCCCGGTGCCGGCCGTCGCGTTCAACTCCCTGACGCAGTTCGTCCTGCTCGGCGAGAAGTTCTACTCGATGCAGGACGCGATCCGGCGGCGCGAGGTGCGCAACAACGGTTCCGTGAACCCGAGTTTCGTGACGTACGAGTACGAGCAACCCGCCCGGCACTTCTCGGGCCGGTACACGGAGCGGGCGTGGTCGTGCCCGTTCACCTCCCGACACGAGGAGGCCGCAGCCTCCGGTGCCGATGACGCGGACGGCGAGCTGATCCGGCCGCAGGCGTAGCGCCGGGGAGTTCCCGGTACGGCGAAGGGCCCGGCGACCGAAGTCGCCGGGCCCTGGCTCGTGCCGTTCGCGGTGGGTGTCAGTTCACCGTGTCGTGGCTGAGCTCGATGTCGCACTCGGTCTGCCCGGAGGCGTCCAGCCGCAGCGGGGCGGCGGCCGGCGGGTAGCCGCTGGCGATCAGCGTGTACTCGCCGCTGTCGAGGTCGGTGAAGACGTACTCACCGTCGTGACCGCTCGTGGCGCTGCCCACGACGTTGCCCGTGGGGTCCAGCAGGGTCACCCGGGCGTCGTTGACCGCGCCGCCCTGTGCGGTGCGGACGGTGCCGCGCACCTGGGCGCCCAACGTCAGCCGGATCTCGTACCAGTTGCGGTTGCCGGCGGCGACCTCCACCTGGAGGGCCGACGGGCGGTGCCGCTCCGCGCTGACGGCCAGCGTGTAGCTGCCGGGCGTCAGCTCGTTGAACACGAAGCCGCCGTCCTGGCCGACCACGCCGGAGGCCACGACCTCGCCGCGCACGTCGGTGGCCACGACCAACGCACCGGGTACCGGGTCGTCGTTCTTCTCCTCGCGGACCTCGCCGGAGAGTCCGGCCGCGCCGCTCAGCGTGAGGTCGAAGGCGGCCGGTTCGGCGCCCACCACGACCGTCAGCGCCTGCGGCTTGCGGGCGCCGGCGGAGCCGATCAGGACGTAGGTGCCGGGGCCGGTCGTCGGTAGCGCGTAGCCGCCGTCGGCGTCGGTTGTCGCGCGGCCGAGCTGGCGGCCGCCGACGCTGATCAGGGTGACCGCGGCCTGCGGCACCGGTCGTCCGTCGCTGTCGCGCACCGTGCCGTGGATCGCCGGTCCGGACGCCGTCGGCCCGGGGTCCGGGACGCTCTCGACGGCCGCGGCGGCCGGGGCCGCCTCCTTGGGGGCGGGCGCGGCCGCTTCCGCTGCCGGCGGGACCTCGCCGTTCGCCTCGGCCTCCGCCTGGGCCCGCGCCTGGAGGCCGGAGATCTGCCGCAGCGGCGCCTCCTTGATGAACCACATCAGCACGAAGGCGACCGCAACGACGATCGCGCCCATCAGGAAGACGGTGTGCATCGAGTCGGCGAAGCCGCGCTTGAACGGCTCGGCCAGTCGCGGGTCGAGGTGCTGGATGAACGAGGAGTCGCTCAGCACGCCCGAGGAGCCGCCGTTGGTGGGGTGCTTGAGCATGTCGAGCACCGGCTTGTTGGCCGGGTCCTGCAGCACCGCGGGGTCCTTGAGTGCCTCCTGGAAGCGCAGGGTGGAGGCGGCCTTCTTGAACGCGTCGCCGATCTTGTCGCCGACGGTGCTGAACAGCACCGACAGGAAGATCGCGGTACCGGCGGTGGCGCCCATCTGCCGGAAGAAGGTCGACGAGGCGGTCGCCACGCCCATGTCCTTCGGCGGCACCGCGTTCTGCACGGCGAGCACCAGGGTCTGCATGCAGCCGCCCAGGCCGAGGCCGAAGACCAGCATGTAGACCATGGTTTCCCACAGCGGGGTGTCCCACTGGACGCGGAAGTGGAAGAGCAGCATCGCGGCGACCATCAGCGCGGTGCCGATGATCGGGAAGATCTTGTAGCGGCCGGTCTTGGAGGTGATCTGGCCGGAGACGATCGAGGCGATCATCATGCCCGCCATCAACGGCAGCATTTCCAGGCCGGACTTGGTGGGGCTGGCGCCCTTCACGATCTGGAGGTACTGCGGGATCATCAGCATCCCGCCGAACATGCCCATACCGATCAGCACGGACAGCAGGCTGGTCTTGCTGAAGGTGCCGTTGCGGAACAGCCGCATCGGGATCAGCGCGTCGTCGCCCATCCGCCGCTCGACGAAGATCCAGGCGATGATGCCGACGACGCCGATGACGTAACAGGCAACGGAGTTGGACGAGGTCCAGCCCCACTCCCGACCCTGCTCGGCGACGAGCAGCAGCGGGACGACACCCATGCTGATGGTCAGCGCGCCCCACCAGTCGATGCGGTGGTTGCGCCGGGTGTGCGGGATGTTGAGGACCTTGGCCACGACGAACAGCGCGATGATGCCGATCGGCACGTTGACCAGGAAGACCCAGCGCCAGCCGGTGATGCCGAGCAGGTGGGCCTGGCCGGCCAGCGCACCGCCGATCAGCGGACCGGCGACGCTGGAGGTGGCGAACGTACCGAGCATGTAGCCCTGGTACCGGGCACGCTCCCGGGGCGGGACGATGTCACCGATGATCGCCAGTGCCAGCGACATCAGGCCACCGGCACCGAGGCCCTGGATGGCGCGGAACGCGGCGAGTTCGGTCATCGAGGTGGAGAAGGTGCAGAGCACCGAGCCGATGACGAAGATGCTGATCGCCGTCAGGTAGTACGGCTTGCGACCGTGCAGGTCGGACAGCTTGCCGTACAGCGGGGTGGCGATCGTCGAGGTGATCAGGTAGGCGGTGGTCGCCCAGGCTTGCTGGCTCAGGCCGTGCAGGTCGTCGGCGATGGTCCTGATGGACGTGCTGACGATGGTCTGGTCGAGCGCGGCAAGGAACATCCCCAGCATCAGACCGCTGAGGATGGTGAGGATCTGGCGGTGGCTGAGCGCCCCCGCCCCCGGTATCGCCTTGGCTTGCGCCCCCGGCGGAGAGGTGGCTGTGCTCATCTACGTATCTCTCCCTGCTCCACGGCGGTGCCCTGGTCTCCCCCTGAGCACGGTCGTGAGTGTTGACGTTCTGCCAGGTCGTGGTTGAGCCGGCTCATCAGCCGGATCAGGTCGGCCCGGTCCTGCGGCGACCAGGCTTCGAGGATCCCGGCCAACTCGGCGTCCCGTTGGCGCCGGTAGTCCTCGAAGCGGGCCCGGCCCGCCTCGGTGGCGGTCAGCAGCGAACCGCGCCGGTCCTCCGGGTCCGGTCGACGGGCGACCAGACCGCGCTCGACCAGCGAGCGCACCTGCCTGCTGACGGTGGACAGGTCCAGGAAGGCATCGGCGGCGAGGTCGGTCGCCCGTTGGTCGCCGCCGCACACCAGCCTGGCCAGCAGCACCCGGTCGGCGGCGCCGGCGTCGTGCTTGACCCGTTGCTTCCAGGCCGCGATCAGGCGGGTGAAGCGGACCATCTCGGTCCCCAGTCCCGCGGCCACCTCGTCCAGACTCGACGCGGCGGTGATCTCCGGGACCCCCGCTCCGTCGGAGGCATGGACCGTGCCGTTGCTCATCGTCGTGATCCTTCGCACTCAATGGGCGCATGCGTGAAAGCGCGATCCAGCCGGTCCACTGGATACATTGCTTGTATCCAGCAAGCATAGCGGGTGGAAGCCGGTGCCGCTGACCAAGGGACGACCTGTCGCGGCCCGGGCCCGGGAGCGCCAACCGGGGACCTCCGACACGGCCCGCCGCTGCCTCAAGGAAAAGTCCCGCCAAGGTGGTACATATGCCGGCAACACTCGACCGACCCCGACCGGAAGGGAGAAGTCATGTCGTCGAAGCGTCGCCGCAAGAAGAAGGCGCGCCGCAACCACGCGGCCAATCACGGCAAGCGCCCGCAGTCCTGAGCGGGCCCGCGGCTAACCGGGGCGGGGCGCCCCGGGAAGCTGCTGGGTGATGCAGTGGACCCCGCCGCCGCCGAAGGCGAGCGTCGGGGCCGGCACCCCCACCACTTGGCGGCCGGGCAGCGCGGCGGCGAGCACCGCGAGCGCCTCCTCGTCCCGGTCGCCGCCGCCGACCGGCACCACCGCCCCACCATTGGCGAGGTAGAAGTTGAGGTACCCGACCTCGACCTCCTCGCCGTCGACCGTGCCGTACGCGGTCTGCGGCAGTTCGACGATCTCCAACTCCCGGCCCCGGGCGTCGGTGGACGCCGCCAGGACCGCACGGTTGGCCCGCATCCGGGCGTGATCGGGGTGCCGCTCGTCATCGGGCACGAAGGCGACGACCTTCCCGGGCGCCACGAAGGCGCAGACCCCGTCCACGTGACCGTCGGTCTCGGTGTCCTCCAACCCGCCGTACGGCAGCCAGATCACCTTGTCGATGCCCAGTCGCCGGCCGAGCTCGGCCTCCATGTCGACCCGCCCCATGCCTGGGTTGCGGTTGGGATGCAGCAGACACTGCTCGGTGGTGATCAGCGTGCCCTCGCCGTCGACGGTGATCGCCCCGCCCTCCAGCACCATCTCGGAGTGCACCCGGTCGATGTGCAACCGGTCCAACAGCCGCGCGGCCAGCCGGTCGTCGTCATCCCAGGGACGGCGCTTGCCGCCCCAGGCATTGAAGCGGAAGTCCACGCCGACCCGGCGCCCGTCCTCGGCGAACGCGAAGATCGGGCCCGCGTCCCGCATCCAGGAGTCGTCCAGGGGCAGTTCGACGATCTCGATGCCCGGGCCGCACTGCGCACGGGCCCGAGCCCCCTGCCCCGGCGCGGCCACCATCAGCACCGGCTCGAACGCGGAGACCGCACGGGCCACCTCGGCGTACTCCCGCCGAGCGGCCCCGAACGCCGCTCCCCACAGGGATTCCCGGCTCGGCCAGGCCATCAGGCACAGCTCGTGCTCGGCCCATTCGGCGGGCATCCGAGGACGCATGAACCGGGCTCCCTGCTCGTGTGCGGGCGGTTGACGGGATCAGTGCGCGATGCTGTCGATCAACTCGCGGGCGCCCTGGCGCAGCAGCGCCACGGCAACGGACGTCCCCAGTGTCTCAGGGGTCAGCGGACCGGCCCACTCGTGCGCGTTCAGCACGGTCTTGCCGTCCGGGGTGAAGACGCTGGCCCGCAGCGAGAGCTCACCGCGCCGATCGGTGGTGGCGAACCCGGCGATCGGGCTGTTGCAGTGCCCCTGGAGGACGTGCAGCAGCATCCGCTCCGCCGTGGTCTCCCGGTACGTCGCCGGGTCGCCGAGCCCGCTCACCGCGTCGATGGTCTCCGCGTCGTCCTCGCGGCACTGGAGGGCCAGCACGCCCGCGCCGATCGGCGGGCACATCAAGTCCACCGGCAGGATCTCGGTGATCGCGTCGGTGCGGCCGATCCGCTCCAGGCCGGAGACCGCCAGCAGCAGGGCGTCGGCGTCGCCGGCGGCCAGCTTCTCCATGCGGCGGTTGGCGTTGCCGCGCATCGGGACGCACTCCAAGTGCGGGTACGAGGCGGCGAGTTGGGCGATCCGGCGCACCGAGGACGTGCCGATGCGGGTGCCCGCGGGCAGCTCGTCGAGGGTACGGCCGCCGGGGTGGATCAGCGCGTCGCGGACGTCGTCCCGCTTGAGGAAGGCGGCGAACGTCGTCCCGGCCGGCAGCGGACGGTCGCCGGGAATGTCCTTGACGCAGTGCACCGCGAGGTCGGCCGCACCGGCCAGGAGGGCGGCGTCGACCTCCTTGGTGAACGCCCCCTTGCCCTCCACCTGGGAGAGCGCCCCCATCCACCGGTCTCCGGTCGTCTTGACGGGGACGACCTCCGTGGTGATGCCGGGGTACAGCGCGGCCAGTTCGGCGCGGACGCGCTCCACCTGAGCCAGGGCCATCGGCGAGTCTCGGGAAACGATGCGGATCAGTTCTGGGGCGGACATGGCGCCGATGATAGACCGTCAAATACGGACAGTTACCGACAGCGCGTCGGAGTTCGAGTGCGTCGCGTCACCCCCGCACCGCTATCCGGACGGACGGCCGGCGCCCCACTCCCCACACTCCGCTCAAGTCGCCCAACTCTCCCCCACCGCATGCCTGTTGGGGCCCACAGGCATCCGCCTTCATCAGCACCGCCGGCGGGGCCGCACGGTCAGCGTCTGGCCCAGGGATGCCGCAACCGGATCCAGATGTCGCGGGCCCGCCGCCCGGCCTCCGTGCGACTGTGGGCGACCAGCTTCCGGGCCTGCTCCTTGGTCTCCACCATCGGGCCGGAGCCCCGCAGCGGCTTGCCCGCCGTCTCGTGCAGGAAGAGCGTCGAGACGAAGCCGACCACACCGGCGACCATCAGGTAGTACGCGGGAACCAGCTGGCTCCCGGTCAACTGCACCAGCCCGGAGGCGAACAGCGGCGTGGTGCCGCCGAACAGCGACACCGAGATGTTGAAGGCGATGGACAGCGCGCCGTAGCGCAGCCGGGTCGGGAAGAGCGCCGGGAGGGTGGCGGCGGAGGTGCCGGCGAAGCAGACCAGGAGCAGGCCGAGGATCAGGCAGCCGAGGGCGGGCAGCAGGATGCCGCCGGCCCGGATGAGCAGGATCGCAGGGGTGGCGAGCGCGATCAGGGCGATGCTCCCGGCCATGAAGACGGGGCGGCGACCCCAACGGTCGGAGGTGCGGCCGACGGTGGTGATGGTGAGCACCACCACGATCATGGTGCCCAGGATCAGCAGTTGGGCGGTGAGCGGGTCCTCGCCGAGGGTCTCGGTCATGAAGGTCGGCAGGTAGGACGTGACCATGTAGTTGGTGACGTTGTAGAGCAGCACCAGGCCCATGCAGATCAGCACCGCCTGCCAGTGCCGGGTGAAGATCTCCTTCAGCCTGCCGTGCCCGGACTGGCGGGCGACCTCGACCGGGTCCTCGCCGCCCGCGGCGCGGTTCTCCTCGGCCTCCCGGTGGGCCTGTTCGGCCTCGCGCTGGAAGGCCGGGGTCTCCTCCAGCCGCAGCCGCATGTAGAGGCCGATCAGTCCGAGCGGTCCCGCGACGAGGAACGGCAGTCGCCAGCCCCAGGACACCAGTCCGTGCTCACCGAGCACCGCGGTGAGCACGGTGACCAGGCCGGAGCCGAGCGAATAGCCGACGAACGTGCCGAAGTCGAGCCAACTGCCGAGGAATCCGCGGCGTTTGTCGGGGGCGTATTCGGCGATATAGGTGGTGGCTCCGGCGTATTCACCACCGGTCGAGAATCCCTGCACCAACCGGCAGATCAACAGCAGAATCGGCGCGGCAAAGCCGATGGCCTGATACCCGGGCAGGAATCCGACGGCGAAGGTGCTGATCGCCATCATGATCATGGTGGCGGCCAAGACCTGCTTGCGGCCGATGCGGTCACCGAGCGGCCCGAACACCATGCCACCCAACGGCCTTACGAGGAATGCCGCGGCAAAGGTCGCGAACGACGCGACGACCTGCGCGCCCGGCGAACTGGCCGGGAAGAACACTTTTCCGAGGGTGCCCGCCAAGTAGGCGTAGACGCCGAAGTCGAACCACTCCATCGTATTGCCGAGCGCGGCCGCCGAAACCGCCCGGCGTACCGCCGGCCGGTCGGTCACCGTTACGTCCGCGACGCTCAGCGGTCGTTTGCGGCGACGCAGCAGAATACGCAAAAGGCGGTCGGTGTCGGCACTGCCGCCACCGGACTTCTTCCGGAGCGGACGGCGGCCGGTCGGTTTTCCGCGTTCGGCGCTCATTTCATTCCGTCCGGGAGCTCAATTCCGTGCCTCATATGCGGCATTCTTTCTCCGGGCGTTCCGCGGCGGGGCAGCCCCGCCGGGCCGCATGTCGAACGCCGCGGTCCGCGTGGTCCTTTCCGGGGTGCCCGGCAGCCGGGAGCCCGGGCCGGCGGTCGGCCGACCCGGGCTCCGGCCACCGGCCCGTACGCGGACCGGCGGCGCGTCGTCCTAGGCGCGCTTCGACGAGGTGAGGTGGGCGAAGGCCACCACGTTGGCCCTGTAGTCCTTGGCCTTGTGGTCGTAGGAGCCGCCGCAGGTGATCAGGCGGAGCTGGGCGTCCGGAGTGTCGGCGTAGACCCGGTCGTTGGGGAAGTTCGCCTTGCTGAAGGTCTCCACGGAGTCGATCTTGAACGTGGCGACGATCCCGTCTTCCCGGGTGATCTCGACGGTGGCCCCGGGCTTGAGGATCTCCAGTTGCAGGAACACCGCCGGGCCGGTCTTGGTGTCCACGTGCCCGGCGACGATCGCGGCGCCGCGCTCCCCCGGGGCAGCACCGTCCTGGTACCAGCCGACGAGGTTCTTGTCATTGGCCGGGGGCGGGTTGAGCTGCCCGGTGGGGCCGAGGGTGAGGTTGGTGAAGGGCGCGTCCACGCCGAGCTCCGGGATCGTCAGCCGCTTCGGGGCCGAGCGGGACAGTGCCAGGTCGGAGTGGGGCGCGGCGGCCCGGTGATGGGCGGAGGCGGCCGCGGGACGGGACTGCGGTGTGGCGTCCGCCGAGTCGTCCAGGGAGTTGTAGACGAGGAAGGAACCCAGCAGAAACGCTCCCGCGGCCCAGATCAGGCCGCGTCCCGTGGTACGGGGGGCGGCGGTCTCCTCTGGTGGGTCGGGGTTCGGATTCGGCTGGGGCGACTGCTGGGCGGTCATGAGGGGCCCTTTCGTGAAACGGGCGGAGCGAGATGCGGGGAGGACATGCGCGGCGCCGTCGCACGGCACTCGGGTCGTCTTGGGGCGCGCGGCGCCGGGCGGCGGACCCGCAATCGCCGCGGCCACCGTCCCACGAGGACGGTGGCCGCGACTGCACATCGACCTCCGGAGGGGCAGCCTTCTATCAGGCCGCGGTGCCCGACGTGTTGCGGCGACGCAGCATGTAGGCACCGGCGCCCAGACCACCGAGCATCAGGACGGAGCCGGCGGCCAGACCGCTGCCGGACATCGCCATCCCGCCGCCACCGGTGTGGACGCCACCGTGCGGACGGCGGCCCCAGTGGTCGTGGCCGCCGCGACCGTGGTCACGGTCGCCGCCGCGGTCGCGGTCGCCGCGGCCGTTGTCGTCACGGTCACCACGGCCATAGTCGTCACGGTCACCACGGCCATGGTCACGGTCGCGGTCACCACGGCCACGGCCGTGGTCACGGTCACGGTCGCCACGACCGTGCTCGTCGCCCCAGTCGCCGATCACGTGCATGGCCAGGGCGCCGCCACCGGTGTGCACGCCGCCGTGCGGCCGGCGGTGGTGGCCCCAACCGCCGTAGTCGCGATCGCCGCGGCCGTTGTCGTCGCGGTCGCCACGGCCATAGTCGTCACGGTCACCGCGACCGTTGTCACGGTCACCGCGACCGTTGTCACGGTCACCACGACCGTGGTCACGGCCGCCACGACCGTTGTCACGGTCACCACGACCGTGGTCACGGCCGCCGCGGCCGTGGTCACGACCGCCTCTGCCGTGGTCGTTGTCGTGGTCATTGCCGCTGACGGAGGTGGCGCTGCCCGAGGCGAAGTCCTCGACCAGGCCCATGGCACTCGCAGCGGGGGCGGAGATGGTGAGTGCCGCCGTGATGGCGGCGGAAGCGAACAGTGTGCGGGCAGTGCGCATGGAGACATGTTCCTTTCGGCGCGACTGCGAAGGCTGACACTTCGTCTGCACATCGGATCGCAGTAGCGACGTGATCACCGTCAGTCCGAATCCGGCTCGGCACCACCGGAGAACGTCGCATTTGGGGGACAACATCGGCTCTTCGGGTGGCCGGGGGCGAGGTATTCACCCGTTGGACGGCGCTCAGCTCCGGCGTGTCGTCATCAAGGTGGGCTAGGGACCGGCTAAAGGGGCCCGAGGAGGGCGACATCGGCACGCGCCGGACCCGATGGCGCGGGCCCGCAGGCTGACGGGGCATCGGGAACCGGTACACGGTCACCACCAAACCTGCGCCAAGGCATTTCCCAGGCACGGCACCGTGGGAATCGGAACGGTCGGCGACCGAGGGGCTGAGTGCCTGGCAATGACTTGCAGAACAGACAGTCGCTCCCGGCTGCCTGGCGCGTTCCCATGACGTGACGTCAATTGGCTCGGTGCGTCCGTAGAGTCCGGGGTGGGGCGGGCGAGCAGGGTGGCGGCGGAGGGACGGTGACCAGCGGAGGGCCATCGAAGGTCCGGGGCCGCCCGCGGTCCTCATCGACGTCGGCGGAGGCTCTCACCGGAACAACTGCCGGCAGCCGACGCCGAGCGGAGCGACCGGCTGGGGAATTCCCAACGCGCCTTCCTGGCAGCCCTGTTCGACGGCAACGATGATCGAGCGCTGATCTACCGGACCGGGCAGGAAGCCCGGTGAGGCATCCTGCCCGGAGCCGCGGGGTGCTCGCCGACACGGGGGTGTGGGAAGCGGGTGAGTCGCCTCGGTGTCGGGTGGGGGCCGTCGCGCCGTTCAGCCGGTGCCGGCCCGCAGCGCCTCCTGGACGATCGCCTCCAGGCGGGCGTGATGGGCCCCGCGCCAGTAGACCCGTCCGCACGAGGTGCACTGCGCGAAGACGTCGTAGGTGCGCTGCGTGCCGTGTTGGAGTTGCTGTTGGACGGAGTCCTTGTCGGCGGCGGACAGACGGCCGTTGCAGGCGGTGCAGCGCGTCCAGGGATCCAGCGTTGGGGCGAACCGGCCGAGCACATCGCGGAGTTGGTCGTCCGGGCGGTCGCTGTAGATGTAGGCCCCGGCCCAGAGCTCGCGCCGCTGGAGCAACCCGCGGTCCCGGGAGAGCAGCACCCGCCGTTCCTTCGCGGAGAGTGCGGCCAGCGCCGCGTCGCCCGGGTCCTCGTTGGTGTAGGCCGCGTCGACGCCCAGCAGCCGCAGCCGGCGGGCCAGGGTGCCGAGGTGCACGTCGAGGAGGAACCGCAGTGGCGCGCCGGGGATGCGTTGCGGCCGCTCGACCGCGTGGACCTCGATGCGTTCGCCCTGCTGCGGCACATGGGAGACGGGCGCCTCGACGCCGTCCACGACCAGTCGTCCGACCTCGGTGAGCGGGACGCCCAGCGACTCGACGACATGGCCCAGCGTCGAGGCACCGTCGGTCACCAGGGGCGCGCGGCCGGCGCTGCGCTCCGCGCCGACGAAGAGGTGCAGTTCAGGGGCGAAACTGAGGTCGATCTCGGGACCGTTCACGTCGCACAGCATGGCATCGGGCGGGCGGTGACAGCCAGCGGATTCTCGGGTGGCGGGGGTCCGCGGGCAGGCCCGCCCGGGCGTGCGCGGGGCGTGCGTGCTGCGCACGGAACGTAGCGGTGCGGCGGGCGGATCGTGGGCCGCGAGGAGACCGGTTCGGCCGTCCCAGGTGATCGACGCGCTCACCGCCGGGCGGCCCCGCGGCGGCCGCGACCGGCACCCTGGGACTACGGGATGTCCACCACCCCGAGTACCCCACTGCACTGCGGATGGAGGACGTCACTCCCCGCGGCTCCTCCGCTGGAACGACGATGCGCGCGCCCGGTCTGCGTACGGTGAGCAGTGTGCAGCCGGCCCCATGGCGCGGTGCTGTGCCGAGTCTTGTGGAACGTCGAAACATGTCGCGAGTCGAGAGAGGCGGGACGGCAGATGCCGGAAAATCCGCAATCCCCGCAGGCCACGCAGACCCCTCGGACCCCTCCAGTCCCCGAGGCCCCCGAGATATCCGCCTCGTCGCGACCCCCGTCCGCCGGCCCGGCGCAGCCTCCCGAGACGCTCCCGTTGCTCGATCTGGCCGCCTACGGCGAGGACTTCGTCGCCGACCCGTATCCGTACTACGCCAAGCTGCGCGCCCAGGGACCCCTTCACCGGGTGCGCACGCCGCACGGCCAGGAAGCGTGGCTGGTCGTCGGCCATGAGGCGGTCCGCTCCGCGCTCGCCGATCCGCGCCTGGGCAAGGACTGGAGCAGCGCCAACCTGCAACGCGTGGTCGGCGACGACGCTCCCCTGTTCACCAACATGCTGGACGCGGACCCGCCGCATCACACCCGGCTGCGGAAGCTGGTGGCGAAGGAGTTCACGTCCCGCCGCGTCGAGGCGCTCCGCCCCCGTGTGCAGCACATCACCGACGAGCTCCTCGACGCGATGCTGGCTGCGCCGGACCGCCGCGCCGACCTCATCGAGGCGCTGGCCTTCCCGCTGCCGATGACCGTCATCTGCGAGCTGCTGGGCGTGCCCTCCATGGACCGCGACGCCTTCCGCGCCTGGTCACAGGAGATCGTCTCGCCGACCGGTCAGGAAGCGGTGCAGAGCGCCGTCCTGGCGATGTCCGAGTACCTCACCGCCCTGATTGAGCGCCAACGCCACGAGCCCGTGGACGGGTTGCTCAGCGCCCTGATCCAGACCAGCGACGAGGATGGTGACCGGCTCTCCCACGCAGAGCTGATCGGTACGGCGTTCCTGCTGCTCGTCGCCGGCCACGAGACGACGGTCAGTCTGATCTCCAACGGAGTCCGGGCCCTACTGGAGCACCCCGCCCAACTGGCCGCCCTACGGGCCGACGGTGGCTTGTTGGACAACGCCGTGGAGGAGATGCTGCGCTACGACGGCCCGGTGGAGACCGCCACTTGGCGTTTCGCGGCCGAGCCGGTGGAGGTCGGCGGCACCGTGATTCCCACCGGCTCCCCCGTTCTGGTCTCGCTCGCCTCGGCCTCCCGGGATCCCGAACGGTTCGACGGCGCCGACGACTTCGACATCACCCGCGACCCGCGCGGTCACGTCGCCTTCGGCCACGGCATCCACTTCTGCCTCGGCGCACCGTTGGCCCGTCTGGAGGGCCGGATCGCTCTGCGCTCCCTCCTGGACCGCTGCCCGGACCTCGCCCTGGACACCACCGCGGCCACCCCGACCTGGCGCCCCGGCCTCCTCATGCGCGGTATGCACCACCTCCCGATCCTCTGGGACGCATGACCTGCCCGGCTACGAGCCGGCGTCGCGCCGCGGCACAACACACCGCCGACCGGCCCTCCGACCGGTCGGCACGGACGCTGTCACTGCCGTGTGCGACAGTGTTGTCATGAAGACCATCGGGCTGATCGGCGGCATGAGTTGGGAGTCCTCTGCCGAGTACTACCGCCTGCTGAACGAGCTGACGCGGCAGCGGTTGGGCGGGTTGCACTCGGCCAAGTGCGTGCTCTATTCAGTGGACTTCGCGGAGATCGAACGCCTCCAGGTCGAGGGGAGATGGGACGAGGCCGGCGTCGTCCTGGCCGAGGCCGCCAAGGCCCTGGAGGCGGCGGGGGCCGAGTTGCTGCTGATCTGCACCAACACCATGCACAAGGTCGCCGACCAGGTGTCGTCTGCCGTCGGCGTGCCCGTTCTGCACCTCGCCGACACCACCGCGGAGGCCGTGCGCGGCAAGGGACTTCGCCGCGTCGGGCTGCTGGGCACCGCGTTCACCATGGAGCAGGACTTCTACCGCGGCCGCCTGGCGGGCCACGGCCTTGAGGTGCTGGTCCCCGAGGCCGTCGGACGCGAGACCGTCCACCGCGTGATCTACGAGGAGTTGTGCCTGGGCATCGTCAAGGAGGAGTCCCGGGACGCCTTCGTCGCCGTCATCGACGACCTGATCGCCGCCGGGGCCGAGGGCATCGTCCTCGGTTGCACCGAGATCGAACTCCTCATCCGCCCGCAGGACAGTCCGGTACCCGTTTTCCCGACGACTCGCCTGCATGTCGAGGCAGCGCTGACCCGGGCGCTGGCCGGCCCATGAACCTTCCCGCTCCGTGCGGAACCTTCCACCAACTCATCCGTCCTGTAAGAGCGTTCGGTCCGTTCCGGCCCGTGACCGCCCGCCCCGGGCTTGACGCGAAGACGGGTACGCTGACGTGGTGTCTCATACCGAGTTGGAACGCTTAGCGCGCATCCGGATACAGATCACCGGAGAAACCCTCGAACGCGCCCTCGCCGTTCTGCGTGGAGACACCACCGATGCTGAGGCCACCACCGCCCCCGCCCTACGGGCCGTCCCTGACCCCGGGTCTGGGTCTGTGTCTGGGTCTGGGTCTGGGTCTGAAGCATCCGCAACCCAGTCCGCACAGGACGCGGACACCGAGCCGCCTCGCCAGTCACCGCCGCCCCGTCGCCGGCACCTGCGCAGCGTGTAACGCCCGGATGGCCCTTGTGCCGTCCGGACGGCTTCTCGTCGGCCTCATCGGCGAGGCGTGAGCCGGCTCGCCGGCACGCGGGGCCGCCACCCCAGCTCCATGGGCTCGGCATCCTCTACAGGCTCAGCGCCCGCGCCAGCATGGGCGTCCGGGGCGCCTGGTGTCCTCCACTCGCCAGCATGCGGACCTCACCCCGATCACTGATCTCCGCGCGCACGATCCCCGATTCATCCTCGTAGATCGGATACCCGCCCGCTCCCGCCTGGTCCGTACGCCGGACGATCACGACGTCGTCCTCGACCGCGGGGGCCTGAAATACCAGCTCATAGCGTTCCGGGTAATCCATCGGGGCCTCCCGATACTGCTCTGCGGGTACTGCCGCCGCGCTCGCCCTGCCGCCCCGCCACTGCTGCACGACACCGCGACCCCGGCCCTTCCATCGTCGCCCAAGTCAGCCCGCCACGCCTCACCGCCGCCGCTGCCTCGCATCAGGGGCATCTCATCAATCATTCAAGCAAAAATCGATGGGCTTGCCGCCTGTCACACCACGCTCCGACTCTTACCGTCGAAATTCCCGATCAAGGTAGACCCGTAGGTTGATGTCTCGTGCCTGTCCCACCGCGAGAATCAATACAACGAAGCGCCGACGAAGACCGATGGATGATCCACGCCGATGAACTCCCACTGCTGAACTCGACTCCACACACGTGTTTCTGAGCACCTCTCACTTCCAACTCCAGGAGATTCCATGGCGATTGACCGCAGCACCCTCTGGCGTCCCGGTCTGGTCCTTACCGCGACAACCGCCGCGCTTTGCCTCCTGACCGTTCCCACCGCCGCCTCCGCCTCCACCGTCACCTCCCCCATCCCGTCGCCGACCACCAACGCGGTCACCCTGGCCACTCCGTCAACGGCGCCGGGTCCTGCCCCGCACGCCACACTTGACCGGCTCGCCCTGCAGAGATCCCTCCAGGCTTTCCACGATGCCGGGATGTACGGCGCGTACTCGGCCGTGCGGGACGGCTCCGATGACTGGCACGGCGCGGCCGGCGTCGCCGACGTCGAGGCCGGGCGTCCCACCACTCCGCAGATGGAGCACCGCATCGGCAGCATCACCAAGACCTTCACCGCGGTCGCCGTGCTCCAGGAGGTTGGCAAGGGTCACATCGATCTCGACGCGCCCATCGACCGCTATCTGCCCGACCTCATAACTGGTGAGCGCGGCCGCGCCATCACCGTCCGGATGCTGCTCAACCACACCAGCGGTATTGGCGATTACTCCGGGAAGATCTTCACGACCGCGGACAGTCTGGAGGGCAACCGCTTCCACACGTTCCCTCCACAGGAGCTGGCCCGCCTCGGCATCGCGGCACCGCCCTTGGGCAAGCCCGGCGAGGCCCACCACTACTCCAACACCAACTACGTCCTCGCCGGCCTCCTGTTGCGGAAGGTCACCGGCCAATCCCCCGAGACCTACATCACTGAGCACGTCATCCGCAAAGCCGGCCTGCGGCACACCTACTTCCCCCAGTCCCCCACCATCTCCGGGCCGCACGCGAAGATGTACGAGGCCGCCTACGGAGGCTTCAATCCGCCGCGTGACTTCAGCGTCTACAACATGTCCTGGGCCTCGACGGCCGGCTCCCTCGTCTCGACGATGCCCGACCTCAACCGCTTCTACCGCGCCCTCCTGGGCGGCGAGTTGCTCGCCCCGACGGAGTTGCGCCAGATGAAGACGACCGTGCCGATCCAGGGCTCCACCGCACGGTACGGCCTCGGTCTGCTCCGCATGGCCTCGCCCTCCTGCGGAGAGCTCTGGGGCCACAACGGTCTGGTGCTGGGCGCCATGACCTGGTCCCTCCACAGCGCGGACGGCCGCCGCCAGGTCTCCCTCGGCTTCAACCTCACCCGCTACCAGAAGCTCGACGCCACCGGTCAGCCGATACCTAGCCCCATCGACACCGCCATGAACGACCACCTCGCCCAGGCGGTATGCAGCACCGGAGGCAGCCCTCGCACCGACCGCCCCTCCCTCGCACCGTCCTCCTTGGCCGCCCAACTAGGCTCCATACCGGCCCAGCAGAGCCGGTAGCGCACTCGTCAACAGCTCGCTCATCAACTCCGCAAGCGCCCATCCACCGCGCTGCACCTGCCTCAGGACTTCCCCTGGCGCACCATCCACAGAGGACTGCCCATGCCTGACGAAACGATCGATCCGATGGATCGGCTGCTCGCCGAGCGCGCCTGTGAACGGCTGATCATCGGCTTCGTCCACCGTCTCGACCTCGGCGACCCGGGCTCCGTCGCCGAACTGTTCACGGACGACGGCGTCTGGGAATGGCCCCACGCCCAACGCCGTGTCGCCGGACGCGAAGCGTTGCGCGAGTACTTCGGCTCCCGCCCCGGGGACCGGCTGTCCCGACGCCTGATGACGAACATCCTGGTCTCCGTCACCTCCCCCACGACGGCGACCGCCACCTCCTACCTCACCACGTACCGGGTGGACGGCTTCGTCGACGGTATGGTCCCTCCCCAACTGCCCACCAACGTGGGCCACTACGAGGACACCTTCCGCAAGGTCGACGGCATATGGCTCCTCGCCACCCGGACCACACACCTGGCCTTCGGGGCCGACACCCGGCGTCTCCCGCCCCCGAGCGAAAGCTGAGCGGAAAGGAGCGGAGCAGAAAGAAGCGGAGCGGCAAGGAAGCGGCAAAGAGCCCCGCTCCCGGGCGTTGCCACGGGAGCGGGGCGGGTCCGAGAAGCGCCAGCAGCTCGGATAGTTACGGGGCTACAGTACGGGCGACCACTGACACTCCGCGCCGCCGCACCGTCAGGCCACCCCGCGGCCCCCGCCCGCGGATACACCACCCCGCGCGCCCGCGCGTCCCGACCAGCCCTACAGCAACCGCCAACGCCCCTCCGCACGCTCCCGGATCCCCCTGCAAAAGCTCAACCCCCGCTCCGCACACGCCTCATAAACATCACCCGATCCGGGGAACGCGCCACGACCGCTGGCATTGTCGCTGCGCCCGAGAAATCCAGCCGAGAACGACTCGCGCGTCCGCTCGTCGCCGTGGGGGCTCTCATCCGCCCTGCCCCGCGGGTCCGTTGTCACCGGGCGGAGCGGCAGCGGTCTTCCGTAGGCCGGATCGCATGACGCCCTGTTGACGGTTCGCGGGCCGGCGGACAGGGTGGGGCGAGCGCGGAGCGTGTGGGAATGGACACATGCAGGCAGCGAGGGGAGGGTGAGGTGCTGACGGTCTTTACTGGTCAGCGAGTTGAGGTGGAGTCAGGGCGATCAATGGAGCGGGCTCGGGGGCCTCATGGCTGAACCGCGCGGGAATGCGTTGTCAGTGGCTGCCCCTAGCATGTCTCACATGTCCCCAACTCCTTCTGCCCATACGGCTACGCCCGTTCCTGCGTCCGAGGCCAATGACTCGATCCGGCGTTTTGTGCGCGCCCGGCACGGTCTGGCCTGGACGGCGCAGGACATGGCGGAGTATGCGGTGCTGCTGGAGATCTGGACGCTAGCGGTGCGCGCTGAGGTCACGGAGGTCGTCGAGGCCGCCTAGCCGAACGCCCACACGGATACGAGGCACGTGCGAAGGCTCTGGTGCCGCCCCCTCCAGCGGGCCGCGCCAGGGCCGTCCTCATCGCCGTATCCGTAGCCGTAGCCGTAGCCACCCGGACGTCTGGCTTCCGGCTCGTCTTTGCGCATGCCTCTCGCACGCCACGCAGCGGCCGCCGGGCTTTCTGTCGCCCGCCACCCTCGCTACTCACGCCCTGCACGCCCCACGGCGGGCAACCACCCGCCGTGCGACGTCCTTTCCCCTCCCGCTCCGAATCGCCACGTCCGATTTCCGCCAGCCTTCGCTTCGGAAAACCGGCAGACTCAAAGAAAGCCCAGGTAACAGCACGCCCGAGGACGCGCCATGAACACTCACGACACCACCATCAGCACTTCCACCGCCCCCACTACGACCTCCTACACGACCCTCGACAGCCCTGTCGGCGAGCTGCTGCTCGTCGGTGTCGGCTCCCCCACCGCGCCCGGCGGCATCGCCCTCACCTCGCTCTCCATGCCCGAGCAGCGCACGGCCCCGACCGTTGCCTCGCACTGGCGGCGCGACGCCGCCCCGTTCGCCGAGGTCATCCGGCAGCTCCGGGCCTACTTCGACGGCCGACTGACCAAGTTCAAGCTGGAGTTCCACACCACGGGTACGGACTTCCAGGAGCGCATCTGGCGGGCCCTGGACGACATTCCGTACGGGACCACGACCACCTACGGCCGTCTTGCCGAGGCCCTCGACGTGCCGCGCGCCGACGTCCGCGCCCTGGGGGCCGCGATCGGGGCGAATCCGCTGCTGCTCGTACGCCCCTGCCACCGGGTGGTCGGCGCCGACGGCACCATGCGGGGTTACGCGGCGGGCGTGGAACGCAAGACCGCGCTGCTCACCCACGAAGGCGCCCTTCAGCCCACGCTCATCTGACCGCCATCGAGCCGCTGGCCGGCCGCCGCTCGCGGGCGCCCAGGGCGCGCCCGTCACGGCAGTCGCCCGCGGAGCCGTACCGGGCCGCCGAGCGAACTGCCGTGCCCCCTACGGCCGTTGACCGTTGACCGTCCGCCATCGGCCGGCACATGAGAGTCGGCACACCTCATGAGCCATACGAGCCGTATGAGCCGTATGAGCCGTATGAGCCGTATGAGCCGTATGAGCCGTATGAGCCAGAGGCACGCTACGTCATCGGATGATCACGGCCCTGGGCCGGAGGGTGCCCGCGGTCCGCCGGCACCGATCCCCAGTGGCCCGCCCCCGCCCCACGGCATCCGCCCCCTCCGACCCGTGGCACGCTGAAGGTAGGGACCACGAACACCCGCGGACACCTGAAAGTGGACAGGCGAGCAGCCCGCCTCCCGGAGACCTCTTCCAGGCCACCCCTCCACCTCCCCACCCACATCAAGGCAGGTCACCACGGTCATGACCACCCCATTCCCCGGCTTCGAGGATGTCGGGCAGCTCCGCGGGCCCGGTGGACCGAGCAGCCCCGGGGGACCCCGTCGGCCCGGGACGTCGCCCGGGTCCGAAGAGCGCGCCCGTCGGGAACTGGCTCCCGGGGCGGTCCACGTCCCCGGTTGGCTCTCGCTCGCGGAGCAGCGCGAGCTGGTTACCGCCTGCCGCGGCTGGGCGCGCGGCCCGGTGCCCATCCGGCACACCAAACTCCCGCGGGGTGGCGTGATGTCCGTGCAGACCGTGTGCGTCGGATGGCACTGGCAACCGTATGCGTACAGCCGCACCGCCGATGACGTGAACGGCGCCCGGGTCGCCGAATTCCCGGACTGGATGGTGGCGTTGGGGCGGCGGGCGCTGGTCGAGGCGTATCAGGACCCCTCGGCGGGCGACGAGTACACCCCGGACACCGCGCTGATCAACTTCTATGACAGTGCGGCCAAGTTGGGCATGCACCAGGACAAGGAAGAGCGCTCGGGTGCGCCGGTGGTCTCGCTCAGCATCGGTGACACCTGCGTCTTCAGGTTCGGCAACACGGAGACCCGTACCAAGCCTTACACCGACATCGAGTTGGCGTCGGGAGACCTGTTCGTTTTCGGCGGGCCGTCGCGGTTCGTGTACCACGGGGTACCCAAGGTGTATCCGGGGACTGGTGACCCCGCCACCGGCATCACCGCCGGCCGTCTCAACATCACCATGCGCGTCACCGGCCTCGGCTGATCTTCCCCACGCACCGGCCGGCTACCAAGAGCACACGGGACGCATGCGCCGGTCGAAGATGACGGCCCGGCCGTCCATGGTGTCGGACGGCCGGGGAGTTCTCAGCCGTGGGTGACTCCGCAGGTGCTGAGGATGTGCTTGGACTTGGGGTCGACGTCGCGGCCGATGTACTTGCGGGTGCCGTCGACCGTGAACAGGACGGGGGCGTCCAGGGTGGGTTCGTGCAGGCCGTCGAGGCCCGCCTTGTTCAGGCACGCGTACATCGTGCGGAGTTCGGCGAGTCGGGCGGCGTCGCTCTTGTCGTCGTCGGTCTCCGGGGCCGGTAGTTCCTTGCGGCAGGGGCCCATGATGTCCTCGAACCACTTCCGGGCGAATTCGTCAGTGTAGGTGGGTCTACCGTCGCTGCCCTGGCCGGTGCCCATTTCGCGCACGTTCTTGGGGACGAGGTCTCCTTGGTTCCTTCCGGTGCCCTCTTCCACTTCGATGCCGACCTGTTGGGCCTTCTTGGCCGTGCACGACTTGAACTTGGCGTGCCACTCGTCGAACGCCTGGGCCGCTTCCTTGCTGCCCGCCTTGTACTTCTTCCCCGAACCGGCAGTGGGGGCTGCTGAGTTGGTGTTGACTTCGGGGGTCTGGAGGGAAGCGACGGTGTCCTTGCCGTTGGTGTGGTCGCCGCGGTGGGAGTCGCTACCGCATCCGGCGAGGAGCATGGCGGCGAGCCCGGCCGCCAGGGTCAGTGCGGTGGTACGGCCGAGCCCGACGCCGCCCAGGCCGCCGTCGACGACTTGGCGCCCCACCTGTGGACCGGAGTCCCCCTCGCCGCCCTCGTCGTGGCCGCGGCGTCGTACCTCTCCACCCGGCGGGCGCTGCGTCCCGTCGAGGCCATCCGCACCATCCGCTCCCAACTCGCGGAGATCGGCGAACGGCGCCTGGACCGGCGGGTCCCGGTCCCCCGCGCCCGGGACGAGATCTCCCGGATGACTCACCACCAACGAAACCCTCGACCCGCTGGAACACGCCGCCGCACAACAGCAACGCTTCGTCGCCGACGCCGCACACGAACTCCGCAGCCCCCTCACGGCGTTGCGCACCCAGTTGGAGATCTCCCTCGCCCATCCCCACACCACCGACTGGCCCGACGCCACCCGGCAGTCCCTGGCAGCCACCCGCCGCCTGCAAGAACTCGCCGACGACCTGCTCTTCCTCGCCCGCCCCGACCGCGACCGGGAACGGACCGCCCTGGTCGACATCGCCAGCCTGGCCCGGGAACTGGCAACGGAGCTCCGAACCGGACGCCCACCCGCTCCCACCCTCACCGTCCACGCCCCACCGACCGCCCCCGTACACGGCAACGCCCTCCAACTGGCCCGGCTCCTGCGCAACCTCCTCAACAACGCGGTACGCCACGCCCATACGACCGTCACCGTGACCGTCGAGGCCCTCGACGCGGCCGGCACCACCGACGGAACGCTCCGCATCCGCGTCCACAACGACGGCTCCCCTCTCGCCCCGGCCGACCGTGAGCGGATCTTCGAACGCTTCACCCGGCTCGACGAAGCCCGCAGCCGCGACGCGGGCGGCAGCGGCCCCGGCCTGGCCCTCGCCCGCGAGATCGCCACCCGTCACAACGGCCGCCTCTACGTCGAACCCACCGCCAGCGGCGCCACGTTCACCGCAGGGCTCCCTGGCACCCCGCACTTCCCCGCGCCGTCAGCTGTCGGCATGTGACCTCTGACGGGACAGGCGCCACTGCAGCGGGAAGACACACCATGGTGCGCGACCAGGCAACCGCGCCTCGGGCCTGTCCGACGAGTCGCGCGGCCTGGCATCGGGCGGGGCGCCCCTTTCGCACAGCGAGTGGAGTTGGCCGAAGCGGTACCTGCCGAAGAACCCGAGAGCCGGGTCCCGCTTCCGAGCACTTTGCGTTCGGCGAAGAATGTTGCAAGGTTGGCGTCATGACAGCGAGTCAAGGCTTCGCAAAAGAGCCTCGAACCCTCACTCCCCACGAGTACGAGCAGGCGTACGCACGACTTACTGCCGTCGCCCTCCGCTACGGCGCCCAGTTCGACGCGCATGCCGCCCATGACGCTTTGACCGAAGCCTTGGCCGCCATCGGCGTTGCGGCCCCGCCCCCTCAACCCACGTCGGAGAGCAGCGCTGCGGGACGGACGGCTGGCGGCGTGATGTGGCTTCTCAGCGATGACGAGGGCGCCCGGCACGGGGGGTTCGTCCTCGGCCGCCTTGCTGATGACTCAACCTCCGCCCTCGCACCGGGACAGGCCCAACGCGAGCGCCAGTTCACCGACGACTCCACCGCCTACGGCGGCACGTGGCTCGGTCCCGAGCTTGGTGTCCCGTCCGAACAGCCGCTGGCCCTCGTTCCCGGATGTGCGTGCGGGTGGCGCGGTCCTGACCTCCCCTACGATCCCGCCGGCGGGGTCTGCGGCAACGGGACGTGCTACGACGGGCAATCCGTCGACGCGCACCGGCTGTGGAAGGCGCACGCGCAGGCTGCACTGTCCACTGACACCCCGCAGGAGCGCAACAGCCGCCTCTGCGCAGTCACCGCACCGGCGCGAACTCAACGATGAACGCTGCCCCAGTCCGCTCCGGCTGCCATCTCCACGTTGACCGCGCCGTGGCGCCGGGCGCATCGGGTGGCGCAGCACACGGAGTTGCGTCGCAACAACCTTCAGAGGCCCGTTGTCCGGAGCCGCAGCACGTCGGCAGCGGCACCGGCCACGCGCCCCAGCTCTGACCGTCCGACCGCAGCACCAGCGAGTGCGCGGACCGTCGCCTTGCGCTCGCTGGTGCCGGTGCCTGTCCGGTGTGTTGGTCAGCCGGTCTTGGCGACGGTGAGGAGCACCGCTGAGTTCTCGATCGCGTCGAGACTGTGGCGAACCGGGGGGATGACGAGCAGATCGCCGGCCCGCCCCTCCCAGGAGGTGTCGCCCTCGGTGAGCCGCACATGTCCGTGCAGCACAAGAAGAGTTGCGTCCCCGGGGCTGTCGTGCTCTGCAAGGCCGGAACCGGCGGTCAACGCCAGGACGGTCTGACGCAGTCCGCGCTCGTGACCGGCGTAGACGGTTGCCGCACTGCGTCCGGAAGTGGCACCTGCCGCGCGTTCCAGGTGCTCGCGCGCCTGCTCGTCCAGGGAGATTGTCTGCATCGTGCCAGTATCCGACACGGCATACGACCCTCCAAACCCAGGCCCGGATCCGTAGTTGGACCGTAACCGTCGAACTGCTGCGGGGGGTGCTTCACGGGAGGAGCCCTCGGCCAGCGCGCCCGACCGGGCAGCTGTCCCCCGACTCCATCCCCTCTTGCTCGAACGCCGTTCTCACCACTCTCGAAATTGATATAGTCAATTGGTCAATTGCGTTGGCGGGAGGCTGAGTTATGTCATCCGGCACGGTGGGAGACGAGGGTCAGGCGCGGCCGCCAGGCGGCCTCTCCGAGCGGCTGGCCGCCGGCTTGCTCGACCTGATCGCGGAGCGGGGGCTCGCGCCCGGCGACAACCTGCCGACCGTGCGGGCCCTGGCCGAAAAGTTCGGCGTGACCCCACCCACTATCCGGGAAGCCCTCCGCAGGCTCCAGGCGACCGACGCCGTCCAACTCCGGCACGGCTCCGGCATCTTCGTCGGCCCCGGGCTGCGCCGGACGCTGCTGCCCAATCCGCACTCCATGCCCCTCCGCAACGAGCAGATCCTCCAGCTGGTCGAGGCACGGCTCACGATCGAACCAGGCATCGCCGCGCTCGCCGCCCAGCACCGCACCGACGACCAGTTGGCGCGACTGGAGATCACCGTGGAGATCGCCACACGGCCGTGCGTGCCCCGGACCGGCCCGCGCAACTTCCATCGCGAACTGGCCGGTTGCTCCGGCAATCCCATGCTGTTCGACGTCATCGACTCGCTGCTCGCGGTGCGAAGCCGAGAACAGCGATCCCTGCGGCGGCTCGTCCGGGACCGTCCCCGCGACCGCGACCAGCACCGGGCGATCTTCGAGGCGGTGCGGGACCAGGATCCCACCACCGCCGAAGAACTCACCGGACAGCACCTGCGTGAACTGCGTGACAGCACCGCGGCGTTGCTGGGTTGATGGGTTGATGAGTTGATGGGTTTTTTGGTGGGGCGCAACAAGAGCCACCCAACGAGCGCGATCCGAGGGAGACGAGCACTCATGCGAATTCGCTTGCGACAGGGTACGCGTCGGCGCCTGCACCGCCGGTCGGCGACCTGCCTGGCCGTCGGGCTCGCCGCCGCACTGGCGGCGGGTTCGCTGACAGCGTGTTCATCCGCTCGCACCACAACCACCGCGACAACCACAACCATGGCTACGGCCGCGGGCCGATCCGCCTCGGTCGGGCCGGCCGACGGTGGGTCGGCGTGCACGGGCGCGGCGAACTCCTCCACTACGCGAACCATGAACGTCGGCGGGCAGTCCCGTACGTTCATCGAGCACCTGCCGGCCGACTTCTCGCCCCGGACGAGGAAACCCGCGGTCATCGCCTTCCACGGGCGCGGCGAGACCGACAGCCGATTCGCGGCGTATGCGCGGCTCGACGACGCCGACGCCATCGTGCTCTACGCCCAGGGCCTCAACGGCAAGGACGGAAAGCCGTCTTGGGAGGCCAGCCCCTACCTCGGTGCCTGGGCGCACGACTACGCGTTCGCCACCGACTTGGTGCGTTGGCTGGCACAGTCGCCGTGCGTCGACGCCACTCGTATCGGCATGACCGGCAAGTCGGACGGTGCCGGGTTCGCCGCGTCGGCGGCATGTCGCATCGGTGGAGTCGCGGCGGTCGCGACCCTCTCCGCGGCGTTCTACCAGGACTACAACCACTGCACCGCCGGCGGGCGCCCCCTCCCGGTCCTCAACATGCACGGCACCGCCGACCCGGTCATCCCCTACGACGGAAAACCGGCCCGCAGGCTGTACTCGACCGATGACTGGATCCAACTGTGGCGCCAGCGTGACCGGTGCACGGGACGAGCCACCGATCGCAGGCTCGCGCCCGATGTCGTCCAGACCACGTGGTCGGGCTGCGCCAGCGGGAACACCGTCGTCAACTACCGCATCATCGGCGGCGGACACACCTGGCCGGGTGCCACCAAGCCCAGCGGCCCCGGCGGCACGACCCACTCGGTCAACGCCGCGCAGACCGTGATGGCGTTCTTCGCCGCTCATCCCCTCCCGCGTACGCATCCATGACCAGGCGGAGGTGCCCCCAACGAGGCGGTGGCCCGGCATTCTTGCTGGTTACTGGTTACTGGCTGCGGCGGCGCGAGCCGTTGTACTGCTGGTCGGTGACCAACTCGGCCCACAGCGTTTCGGGGGAGTCGTCCTCGGTGCCTTCCCACATGGCGAGGTGTGCCATGAAGCGGTCGGGGGTGGCGCCGTGCCAGTGTTCCTCGCCGGGCGGGCAGCTGATGGTCTCGCCTGGGTGAGCTTCCAGGATGACGCCGTCCCGCGTGCCGATCAGGGCGATGCCTGAAGTGACGTGGAGGGTCTGTCCGACGGCGTGGGAGTGCCAGTGGGTGCGGGCGCCCGGGGAGAAGCGGACGAGGTTGACGCGCATCCGGGAGGGTTCCCGGCCGGCGACGATGACGTCCCACCACACGTCCCCGGTGAACCAATCGGCCGGCGCCTTGCCGGTGGGCTGCTGCCTGACGAATTCCATGGTGGTCCTCTCAGTGCTGCGCTTGATGAACGCTCGTGAATCGGGTCCTTCTGAATCGCGTGCTCGTGAATCGGGTGCCTGTGTTGTCGATGTCTTGTTGCAGATGCCTGTGGTTCCGATGCCTGTGGTTCCGATGGTCCCTCGCGGGTGGGGTTGGTGCGCTGCGTCGCGACCGGGGCCGTGTGGGCCGTTTCCTGTGTTCGGGGGCAAGGGGGGCAAGCGCTGCGCTGCCGCGCCACGTAGTGGTCGCGGCAGCCCCTCGGCGCTATATTAGGTAGGTCTGTCTACCTAATAGGGAAGGTGAGGTTCGATGAGCGAAGCAGGCACCGCGGCCAGGCAACCGCCCGGCAGGCGGCGCGGAGCCGCGCGCGAGCGGCTGCTCGCCGCCGCGGCACGCCGCTTCTACGCCGACGGCGTGTCGGCCACAGGCATCGACACCATCACCGCCGAGGCCGGCGTGGCGAAGATGAGCCTCTACAACAACTTCTCCTCCAAGGCCGACCTGGTGTGGGCCTACCTCGACGAGCGGCACGAGGAGTGGTTGGGCCTCTACCGTCGGCGCCTGGCACAGGCCAGCGACCCCCGCGGCCGTGTCCTGGCCGTCTTCGACGCGTACGCCGACCACGCCGCCTTCGCCTACGAGCACGGCTTCCGCGGGTGCGGCCTGCTCAACGCGGCGGCCGAACTCCCGGCCGGCGACGCGGGGCGGGCCCTCGTCCGCCAACACAAGGAGGACGTCGAGTCCCTGCTCGCCGGACACGTCGAAGAGCTGCTGCCTGGCAGGCGCGCGGAGGCCCACAAGGTGGCGGAGCACCTGGCGTTCCTGTTGGAAGGCGCGATGGCCCGGGCCGGACTGGAAGGCGCGGGCACGCGCCTGGAACACGCCCGGACCATGGCGGCCGACCTGCTGGACCGATGGTGAGGCGGCCCGCCGGGCACGCCACCGGCTCGGTGGGCACGGGATCGGCGTGCGTACTCCTGGCGTCCGTGCTGTGGGGCACCACAGGCACCGCCGCCACCTTGGCCCCGGCCGTGGGGCCGCTCGCGATCGGAGCCGCCGCCATGGGACTGGGCGGCCTGCTGCAAGCCCTCGTGGCCGCCCCGCGCATCACCAGGGAAGCGTCCGGGCTCCGGGCCCAACGCGGTGTGGTGCTGCTCGGCGCACTGGCGGTCGGCGCCTACCCCCTCGCGTTCTACACCTCCATGCACCTGGCCGGGGTCGCCGCCGGGACCGTGGTGTCGATCGGCTCGGCCCCGCTCGCCTCCGCCGTGGTCGAACGCGTCGTGGACGGCCGCCGCCTGACGCGCCGTTGGATGACGGGCGCCGCCCTCGGGCTGACCGGGACCGTGCTGCTGTGCGCGGCCGAAGCTGCCAACCCGCACTCCGCGCCCGGCGCCCACTCCACAGCGGCGACCGTGCTCGGCATCGGACTCGGCCTGATCGCCGGCTCCACCTACGCCCTCTACTCCTGGGCCGCCCACCGCCTGATCAGTCGTGGCGTCACCTCCGGCGCGTCCATGGGTGCCGTCTTCGGACTGGGCGGAGTGCTGCTCCTGCCCGTGCTGCTGGCCACCGGCGCCCCGCTCCTCGCCTCCTGGTCGAACGCCGCCGTCGGCGCGTACCTGGCCCTGGTGCCCATGTTCATCGGCTACGTCCTGTTCGGCTGGGGCCTGGCACACATCCCGGCCAGCACCGCAACCACCCTTTCCCTGCTCGAACCCGCCGTCGCGGCCGTCCTGGCCGTCCTGGTCGTCGGCGAACACCTGCCCCCGCTGGGCTGGGCCGGCATCGCCCTGGTCGTCGGCTGCCTCGCCGTACTCACCACACCGGCACGGACATTGAACCCGAGGCCGACCCGCACCAGTTCGGCAGCCGGAAAGGGGGCGACGCCGGACTCCGGTGCCGCCTCCGATGCCGGAGCGCAACTCGACCGCACACCGAGCTGACTGTTCATGCGTCATGCCCGGTGAGGCACGCGTTTGTTGCGGCGCCTCAAGTTGGCCCTGTTCTCCCGAAGTTACGGCGAAGTGGCAAGTAGCTCTCTGTAATCAGAGTAGCGCTCGGTCAGAGAGGGCGAGGCGAGGTCCGGGGACTTCGCCGGACTGGAGGGCGGCGAAGTCGGCGTGGGCCCGCTCGACGGCTTCGGGGTACGCCTTGCGCTCGGCGTGCTCGGCGAGCGCCCGGTAAGTGCTGGCCACCGAGGGGTTCTGGCCCGTGCGCTTGCCGGTGGGGATGATCAGGTCGGGCTGGATCTGCTCGACGGACTCGCCGCCCGCGCGGTGCCGCAGCACGGTGTGCAGCATGTCGTCGGTGATGACAGGCGGCCGGCCGCCGAGCTTGCCCTTGCGGGCCGCGGTGTCGAGCCCCTCCAGCGTCGACTCCCGGATGTTCTCCCGCTCGTTCTCCGCCATCGCGGCGAAGAACGCGAACAGCAGCTTCCCCGGCCTGGTGGGGTCGTAGATACCGAGCAGCGGCCCGGCGAGCAGCTCCAGGACCAGGCCGTGGGCGGTGAGGCGGTCGGCGAGCGCGGTGAGTTCGGCGGCGTCGCGGCCGAGCCGCTTCATCTCGTACACGGGGAAGATGACCCGGCAGTGCGGGGCGTGAGCCTTGATCTCCCGCGCGGTCCGCAGCGCCTTCTTCAGCCGGGGCACCTGGGTGAAGCGGCGGGTGTGATGGGCGGAGGCGACCGCGCCCGCCGCGCGAGCGGCACGGTGATCTGGGCTGCGCGTCACACTTCGGACAGGCGTGCCTGTTCGACGTCGTCGGTGTCGTCGGTGTCGACCGATCGGTCGGCCAGGGAAGGCTGCTGAGGGTCCGTCATGGGCCCGGATTCACCCAACGCAAGTCTCAGAAGAGGGCCCGTCCCACTTTTAAGTGAGAACGGGTTCTGAGAGCGAATCCGGGATCGGCGGGGGTCTGGTGGCCCGTGATTGATCTTGCTCGGGCAAAGGACCGTTCGTGAGACGGCCTCGGGGAACATCGGTACCGAGGTGTGGTCGGGCACCACCATCTCCGGCTCACGCCGCCGTGCAGGTCCAGCAGCGCGTCCAGCATGTGCGGGACAGCCTGTCACTCAGCCATAGCCAGCACATCGCGGACCAGGCGTCGCGCGTACTCGCGATCGACGGGCAAGGCGAATACGACGTGGTGGTACAGAGGTGCGATGACATGGTCGAGGATCTGCGGGACGCTTGGTGTCTTCTCGCCGCGTTCGCGGGCTCGGCTCACCATCTCCGATGCCTGCTCGCGCCGTTTCTCCGTGACCGGGCAACTCGCGACGTTCTCGGTGCGGGCCGACACCATCGCGCGCAGGTATCGGGCTCGGTGGGGACGCGTGATGTCGCGGGCGATGACCTGCGCCCACTCGGTCAGATCCTGCTGGAGGGATCCGGTGTCGGGCGCTGACTCACCGTCCCGGGTCAGGGCGGCGACAGCGACTTCCTCAAGGAGAGCGTGGACGCTGTCCCAGCGTCGGTAGAGCGTCGTCGGGTTGACCCCGGCTCGTTCGGCGACCACGGGAAACGTGATCTTTTCGGCGCCCTCGCCCACGAGTTCACCGACCGAGGTGTAGATCGCGGTCAGTACTCGACTGCTCCGCCCTCCGGGGCGGCTGGCGGCTGCATGGTGAGACACGTCACCAGCATACGCAAAGATCTTTGCTTCTACTACGATGGGCCGGGCGGGTTAAAGCAAAGATCATTGCATTTTGATGGAGGTCGCGTGCTCAACCGTTCAGTTTCGTTCTTCCTGGCCGGGGCCGTGGGCGCGGCCACGCTCACTGCCGCTTCGGCGCCGTCCCCCCTCTACCCGGTCTATCAGCGCCTGTGGGGCCTCTCCACGTTCACCTTGACGGTCGTTTTCGCCGTCTACGTCTTCGCCTTGCTCGCCGCCCTGTTGACCGTCGGATCGGTCTCCGACCGGGTGGGCCGTCGGCCTGTCGCCTGCGGTGCCCTGGTGCTGCTCGCTCTGGGCATGCTGCTCTTCGCCGTCGCCACAGGCGTCGGCGGCCTGATGGCCGCGCGCATTGTGCAGGGGCTTGCCGTGGGGACAGCCGCCGGCGCCACTACGGCCCTGATCATGGAGTCCGCGCCGAACCCCCGGCTCGGCTCGACCATCAGCAGCGCGGTCCCTTCCTTGGGGATAGCGATCGGCGCTGTCCTCGCCGGCGCCCTGGTGGAGTTCGCGCCACTGCCCCGCCAACTCGTCTTCTGGATCCTCACCGTCGTGTACCTGGTGCTCGCGGCACTCGTCTGGCTGGTTCCCGAGAAAGCTCGATCCGACTCGCCACCCCGGGAAACCATTTGGCGGTCACTGCTGCCCAGCGCTCAACTCCCGCGGGCCACACGGCCGGTCTTCGTCGCACTGCTGCCGTCGATCAGTGCGACGTGGGCCCTTGGCGGCTTGTACCTCTCGCTCGGATCGTCGATCCTCACCACCGTCCTCGACGTGCACAGCCACTTCGTCGCGGGCGTCATCCTCGGCGTCTTCTTCGTCGCAGGGACGGCGGGCACGGTCGCGTCGGCCTTCGCTCCGCCACAACACCGCGCATGGTTCGGCCTCGGGCCCCTCGCCATTGGCGTCCTGGTCACTATCGCAGCCATGCCGACGGGTGCACTGCCGCTCTACGTCGTCGGGTCGCTGATCGCGGGGTTCGGGTTCGGGGCGACGTTCCGGTTCGCCGTCCATGCCCTCGGTGAGGCGGCACCGATCGCCCAACGGGGCCAGGTGTTCGCGACGATGTACATCGTCAGCTATCTCGCCTTCAGTGTGCCCGCGCTCGCCGCCGGGCTCGCTGTCGAGCGATTCGGGCTCAAACCAACAGCCGTCGCGTATGGAGCCCTGGACATCGCATTGGTCCTGTTCGCTCTCGTTGCCGGGACCACCCACGCGCGTCGACGGGATGGCAAGGACGATGTTCGGCACGACATCGCACCGCCGTTGGTCTCGCGCATTCTCGGCACGCCTCGCCACACCACGCACTACCTGGAGTGCGGACCAACCGATGGACCGCTGATGTTCTTCCTCCACGGGTGGCCGGGCATCGGGTTGTTGTGGCGGGCCCAGATGGAGGCGTTCGCTGCCGACGGGTGGCGCTGCGTCGCGCCCGATCTGCGCGGGTACGGCGAATCCTCCGCCCCGGCGGATACCGACGCCTACACCGTCGAGGAGGTCGTGATGGACCTGACGGAGCTCCACGATCATCTCGGCGGCAGAACCGCGGTCTGGATCGGCCACGACTGGGGCAGCGTCGTGGCGGGAGCAGTGGCCGCACACGAGCCGGAGCGGTGCCGCGGCGTGGTGTTGACCTCGTGGGCCTACTACCCCACCGCCAACAGCCTGGCCACGCTCGTACCCCTGGTCGACCGTCAGCTCTACCCGGCCGACCGGTATCCGGACGGACAGTGGGACTACTACCGCTACTACACGACACACTTCGAAGCGGCGGTCGCCGACCTTGACGCGGCTCCGGCGGCAACGCTGGCATCGGTTTATCAACCGGGCAGCCCCGCCGCGATCGGCGCCATCTCACCGACGGCCACGGTCACACGCGACGGCGGACGCTTCGGCGCCGCGCACTGCGCACCGCCGACGCCGGCCGATCCGGCTCTCTGGCCACCGGCGGACTTCGACACCCTGGTGCAGGCGTTCGCAACTCACGGCTTTCGTCCTCCCTCTGCGTGGTACACAAACGACGACGCCAACGTCGCTTACTCGCGCAAAGCACCCGACGGCGGGCGCCTGACGCAGCCGGTGCTGTTCGTCAACGGCGAGTGGGACGCGATCTGCAACATCTCGGGAAACCGCCAAGGCGACCCGATGCGCGCGGCCTGCGCAGATCTCACCGTGGCGCGGGTGCCTGCAGGACACTGGCTGCCGCTGGAGAGCAAGTCTCAACACATTGAGGCCATCCGCACCTGGCTCCGATCCAAGAATCTTCGATGAGCACAGCTACATGCTCATGCAGAGAGTCGCCTAACAGTCCAGCCCGTTCGGCCACTGCATCAGCGCCCCGTAGACACCACCGGCGCTGAGTACGCGCACTCATGCGGCCGGCCCCCGTCGCAGCGCAAGCTGGCTGCGGAGGTTCGCAGATGACGGAAACCGTGCGGGCCCGGTGGCGCCGGGTCCGTGGGAAGTGCGGCCGAGCAGGCGGGTTGCTACTGGCGTTCGCGTTGGTGGGGCTGACCATGGCGTGCTCCCGCGAGCCGTCGAAGAAGGCACTGCGCGCGCGGGCCATGTCGCCGGCGGCGGAGTCCCGCAGGGCGGAGGAGGAACGGAAGATGCGCGCCCTGATCGAGCGCCTGGCCGCCGTCCCGGGCCTGGAGCACGTGCTCACGCGCTTCACCGACTCCTGCACCCGGCCCTACAACGGCTCGATCTTCGAGAACAACCGATCCCCGGACGTCCTCCGGTGCGACATGCAGGCCGTCGCCTACTTCGGTGTTTAGGGGGACATCGCCGACGTGTTGCGCCGCATCCGAGCGGCCGACATCGCCGCCTGGGGACCGCAGGACAGCGCGGGGCGGGACGTACCGCACGCGGCAGGCACCGTGACCTACGCACTCGACTACCTGCGCCGTCACGGCCGCCACCCGGACGGCAGGACGATGCCCGCACCGACACTCAAGGCTCCAGGACTCCAACTCGACTGGGACTCGCCCAACACTCCACTCCCCCACCGGGTCAACGAACCCACCCCGTGCCCCACCACCGACCCCGGAGATATCCACCAGCGCTGCACCACACACCCGGAATCCCCGATGAGCCTGGCGACCGCCCGGACCCGCTACGGCACCATCCTCTCCCTCAACCTCGGAGGCTGGGGCTCCTCCGCATCCGAGTACTTCACCGTCCCGCGCGGGAAGTAACGGCGCCCCCTCCCGGTAGCCGCGCCCCAGCCCCAGCCCCGGCCCCGGCCCCACGGTGCCTGGCTCGGCACACAACTTGGCACGGCCACCAGGCTCATCCCCCGCCAACAGAACGGGCGTTGACCACGCCCCAACCCTCCAGGGCCGGGGACAAGGACAGGGACGGGGACGCAGGCAGGGACAGGAACAGGCGATGGGACGGACCCGTTGAGGTCGGGGCCGATGAGGAGGCACCCGGCAATCCGCGGGGCAACCGGCCACTGATCGGCTCACGGCCTGCCCCGACGACCGGTACGAGGGCAGCAGAGGTCGGATGCGGTCCCACTGCCCGTCGGCCAGCCAGGCGTGACGAGGCATCAGCATCAGACCGCAGAGGCGCGCCCCCGGGCCGGCAGTCCGGCCGGGCTCAGTCGATCGTCTTGATCACCCGGGCTGGCACTCCCGCGACCACGGTGCCGGCAGGAACATCACGAGTGACCACCGCACCGGCAGCGACCACCGCACCGGCACCAATGGTCACCCCCTGCGTGATCACGGCAGCCGTCCCGATCCAGACGTCGTCTTCGATGACGATCGGGGCGAAGGCGAGGTACTCGCGGCGCTCGGCCAGGGGCAGTGGATGGCCTCCGGTGATGAGGCTGACCTTCGGGGCGATCATGACGCCGTTGCCGATACGGATGCCCCCCTTGTCCATGAAGGTGCATCCCTGGTTGACGAAGACGTTCTCCCCGAACGTCGTGTTCAGCCCGTACTCGGTGAAGAACGGCGGGTAGATCGTCACCGACTCCGGCAGCGGGCCACCGAACACAACAGAAAGTAGTTCTTCGCGACCTTCGCTGTCGCTGAACGGAAGCACGTTCAGTCGAGACGTCGCATCAGTCACCTCCACGATCCGCTTCGCATGACGCGCGAACTCAGGGGTCTGGACATACATAACCTGCTCTGTGCGGGTAGACACGCGATGATTCCACCACCGCGCACAACACTCGATCAAACAACCTTGCATCCCGCCCGACACAACCAATGGTTGTGGAAGTTAGCGGAAGCGTGGATGCCGAAGCGCTGCGGACGTTCGCGGCCGTCGCCGAGACTGGCCAGTTCCAGGCTGCGGCCGACGAGTTGGGGAGCAGCTAGCAGGCGATCTCCGAGCGGATCGCGGCCCTGGGGAGAGGCACATCGGGGTCACGCTCCTGGTGCGGACCTCCCGAGGCTCCGGGCGGGCTGAGCCTGGACGGGCAGGTCTTCCTGCCACACGCCAAGAAGGTCCTGGCGGGCATCGAGCAGGCCGAACAGGCCGCGTCCCGCTTCCGCCTCCACGTCGCTCTGGACGCGGCCGCCCGCGCTGCCGGTGCCCCGGTCGAAGCGCTGGAGGCCATCAACGTGATCCTGCCGTCCGGGCTGGTCGTGCCTGGGGAGTACGACGAGGTCCGACAACTCGACGCGCCGCTCCGCCAGTTCGTGTGCGGGCACTCCGAGAAGTGCGTACGCCACGCCCGGAGCGAGTTGGAGACCCCAGGTCACCTTGCCGGCTTGCGTCGGCACGATGACCGTCCGAGTGTCGGGGCCTGCCACGACGAGACGGTCCTGGAACCACATCAGATCCATCACGCCGTCGGGGGCGATGCGCTTCTCGGGACCATCTGAGAGCGCCCGCCACATCGTCGCGCCGGTTCGGACACCTCGTCGTGTCGTATAGCTCCCCACGTATCGTCCACCTCCGCACCACGCACACAACTGCGGACGACCGTAGTGCAGACGACTTCGGAAGATCCGGGGTTCTTCGCAGCCCAGACACACGATTGATCAGCCTTCGGACAAGCGACGAGCTCGCCGCCATTTCCACCCTGTTGACTCACAGCCCGCGAGCCTACGGCGTCCAAGACTGCCGTCTTGCCGGGCGCCGAGAACTACTGGAGGTCCCCTCACCGCGGAGCCGGAACAGCACCATGTCACCATGCCGATATGACACCTGGTCGAATCATCTTCCTCAATGGCACCTCCAGTTCAGGGAAGTCAAGCATCGCTCGGGAGCTTCTGGACATCCTGAATGACGGCGTCTTCTTCCACTTGGCGGTCGACAGCTTCAATGCGATGCGCAGCAAGTGGGAGCTCGGGGCGGAGGAGCTCGACGCCGCGCTGCGGCGGACCAGGATGGGCTTCCACCGCTCGATTGCGGCCATGGCCGAGGTGGGCAACGACATCGTGGTCGACCATGTGCTGAGCGAGCCGTGGCGACTGCTCGACTGCCTGACGGTGCTGCCGCCCGAGGACGTACTGTTTGTCGGCGTCCACTGCCCGCTGGACGAGCTGGCTCGCCGCGAGCTGGCCCGGGGCGACCGCCCGCCGGGCCTCGCGGCGCACCAATACGACCTGGTCCACGCCCACGGCGACTACGACGTGGAGTGCGACACCAGCACGGCAAGCCCACGCGAATGCGCGCAGCGCATCAAGGAGTTCCTCCCGCGCCGCCCCAGCCCCGCCGCCTTCACTCGCCTCCGACGACGCTATCTGACGGACAGCCAAGAACCGCCGACGGCGAAGCACAGTCTCTTCGACTAGAGCCAAACGCGCTCATGCCACGCTGGTCTTCCGCAGAAGCCAGGTGCAGTGAGCATCCTGAGCCATGCCAGTTTCACCCCAACTGGCAAACCCCCAGCTCAGCACGAGATCCACAGTCGGTTTCGCTCCGACAGGACATCTCTGACCGGGTTGCCAGCGAGCCAGTCACTCGGTCAGGGCGCGCTCGTCGCCGCAGTCACGGGATGTCGAGCAGGACCTTCCCCACCACGCCCCGTTCGAGTGCGGCGTGGGCGTCCGCGATCCGCTCCAGTGCGAAGCGGTGCAACGGCAGTCCGGCCTCCTCCCCCACGCACAGCGCGCCCGCGTCCACGGCTGCGGCGACGTCGGTGAGCGCCTGCTGCTTCGCGGCGGTCGGCACGGTGTAGACGAAGACGCCCTGCCAGCGCAGGTTCGCCGGAAGCGAGGAGAGCACCGGGACGGACAGCCGCTCGTCCTCGCCGGCCGAGTAGTAGGACACCACGGCCCCCGGCGCGGCCACCGCGATGTCGAGAGCGGCGTTGGTGCCTGGTGCGACCTCCACGACGATGTCGACGCCCCCGGGCGCGAAGGCCAGGATCTCCGTGGCCGCGTCCTGCGTACGGTAGTTGACCGTCTGGTGGGCGCCGGCCGCGCGTGCCAGGGCGGCCTTGGCAGGGCTGCTGACGGTCGTGACCACGCGTGCGCCGGCCCAACGGGCAAGCTGGATGGCGGCGTTGCCGACCGCGCCCGCGCCGCCCGCCACCAGCACGGTCGTACCCCGCAGTGCACCGGGCGCGATGCGCCCCGGACCACCGTCGTGAACGGTCAGCGCGCGGTGGGCGGTCAGGGCCGGGATGCCGAGGGCGGCGCCGAGTTCGAACGGGGCGTGGTCGGGCAGCGCAACGGCATGCCGGTCGGGGACGAGCGTGTACTGCTGCGCCGTTCCCCAGGGACGCTCCCAGGCAGCCTCCCAGATCCACACCCGTTGACCGACCCGCGCGGGGTCAACCCGCGGTCCGACGGCGTCGATCACCCCGGCGCCGTCCTGGTGGGGCACCTGCTCGTGCATGCCTGGCGGCAACGCGCGCCTGCGGCTGCGCCAGTCAGTGGGGTTGACGCCCGAGACCTGCACCCGCACGCGTACCTCGCCGGGCCCGGGCTCGGGCACCGGACGGTCGACGAGTTGGAGGACCTCGGGGCCGCCGCCGGCGGCCGTCCGGATGACGGACTTCATCGCGCACCTTTCCTTCGCTCGTCCCCGCGGAACGATCGTCTTGCGGATCGCCCGACCGGCGCCCGGGGCGGGCGCGGTTACGCACGGGACGTCCCGCCCGTCTCAACTCCCCTCCTGAGCGGGGTATTCCGGAGCGGCTCCCACTCCCGGCTCTGCCGCCCACGCCCCGCATCCCCACTCATCTGCCGGCGACGTCGGCGGGGAGGGCTGCCCAGGCACGAACCGAACGAGCCGCCCCACCTGCGGGACAGGGACAGTCACTGGCGGCTGACGGCCCGGGTGATGCCGGTGATGACCGTGGTGGCCAGGACCCAGCCCAAGGCGATCAGCAGATACGCGAGCCACTGGTACCAGCCCTGGGGTTGGAACGCCTTCTCCTGGCCGAAGTCGACGACGGGCAGGAGAAGGTCCAGCGCGTAGACGAGTGGTTGGAAGGTGGGGCCTTCGCCGGGCCTGGTCGGCACGGGGTGGTGGAGTCCGAACGCCAGGGCGCCGAGGAGGAGCAGGGTGAGCAGCCAGCCGGCGGCGCGTACGGGGCGGAAGCCGTAGCCGACGGTGGCGTCCTGGAGGTATCCCCAGAGCCTGGCGTACCCGGGTTGGGTGGAGCGGTGGTGCCGTTGTTTGGCGAGGCGGACGGTGCGGGCTGCGGTCTCGTCTCCCACCCGCTGGTAGGCGGTGGCGAGTTGCTCGTAGGAGTGGGGAACGTAGCCGTCCCCATCGCGTTGCAGGGGTGCCAGGCGCTGACGGGGCGGAAGGCGCGGGGACAGTGCCTGGTAGGTGAGTCCGTCCAGCCACACCTGTGCCGGAAACGTCTCGGGGTGGGCGTGCACGGTGGTGAAGGTGGAGCCTCGGAGTGATAAGTGACCCTCGGTCATTTTTGTTCCGTCGAGCCAGAGTTGGGCGGCTGTGCAGTTACTGGCCAGCAAGGCCGCTCCGCCGGGGTGGGACAGGCGGGCGTCGGTCAGGACCAGGGCACCCGTGATCTTGGCGCCCCTGGCCTTGACTTGTCCCTGGGTGTGCAGATCAGCCGCCGCTACCTCCGCTCCGACCGCAACACCACTGAGTTGCACGGCCGCGTGCCCCGGGTTGGCGATCCGGGCTCCGGTCAGGTTGAGCCGGCCGCCGATCCTGGACCGGGTGAGGCGCACCTCGCCCTGGGCACGCAGGCCGTTGCAGAGTACGTCCAGGTCAACGGTCATCACGGCGGCGGCCAGGGCCTCGCCGCCGGGGTGCACCAGGTGGGAGCCCTCCAGGTTGAGGGTTCCGCCCACCCGCAGGCCGGTCAGCAGTACGGTGCCCCGAGCGGTGAGGTCCTTGCCGACGACCCCGCCGCCGACACTGGCGTTGACCGCGCGCAGGGACACCTCGCCCTCACCCACGGTCAGTTGAGCGCCTTCGACCGCAAGGGCGTCTTCGATGCGGATGCCGTCCAGACGTATCGGACCCCGCACCCTCGTCCGGTCCAGGAAGAGGCTGTTGCCGATCCGTGCACCGGACAGCGTGACCTGACCGGCGATATGACATCTGCTCAGGCGCAGGGCGCCGTCCACGCGGGCCTCATCCGCGCGCAGTCCGGGCAGACGAGATCCGGTGAAATCCAGCGTGCGGGTTCGAGCCCCGCTCAGTTCGGGGGGCTCATCGAAGTGACAACCCAACAGCCGCACCGGGCCGTCGACAGTGCCACAGGTCAAGTCCAACCGCCCGACGATGCGCGCCCCGACCAGACGCAAGCCGGCGATCGCGCCCTCGGCCGAGGCGCCGCTGATCACCAGCGCACGCAACACCTCGCCGCGCACCGTGCGTTCCGGCCCCCATCGGTCCCCCTCCGGCACGGCGCCGTGTTCGTCTTCGTCTTCGCCGTTGCGTAAGTCGACCGCGACACCGCTCGGGAAGGCATCCCACACGCGTCGCTCGACGGCTGTCAGGTCACTGATCTCCACCGCCGCACCCTCTCGGTGCAGTTGATCCTGCGTCAACCACGGGACGCCGAGTGGCACACGGCACCGATCCCTTTCCGAACGGGCCCCGTTGACGGGACAGAGCGCCGTCTACCAGTCAAGTCGGCCCCGATTACTCCCCCTCTCCCGCGCCTGGCCGCACCTGCGCGCCTCACCACTCGACCAGCGCCTGGACCGGCAGGTGATCGCTGGGGAACTGCCCTTTCACGGCATACGTGTTGATCGCTGCGCGCCGCGTTCGCACTGCCGGCGAGGTGAGGATCCAATCGACCCGATCTCCGCCCGGCACCAGCGGGTGATACCCGTGGAAGGTTCCGTATGGGGCGCTCCGTTCGCCTGCTGCGTCCCAGCTGTCGACGAGTCGGCCGCCCCCGAGCATGGCCTCGTACACGGGGTTCTTGTGCGCCGCGACGTTGAAGTCTCCGGTCGCGATCCGCGGCAGCGCGGGATTCCGTGTGCCCATTCGGTCATTGATCAGTGCTGCCGAGCGCTCCCGCGCATATTGCACGGCGTGATCGAGGTGCGTGTTCAGCGCGTAGAACTCTCCGGAGCCCCAGGTGCCCGCTACGCCTTCCCCTCCCCCGCTCCGCGCGGATGCGCCACTCGCCCCGTCCCGGACTTCGCGTCGCCCCAAATCTCGGAACCGTACCCACGTCGTCATCCGGATCACGGTGTTGCCCCAGCTCTTCGACCCGATCAGGTAGGGCGTGTCGGAGAGCCAGAAATGGTCGTACTCGACGGGGGTGAGGAGTCGGATGTCGTAGAAGATCGCCGCGAATTCGCCCCGGCTTCCGCCGGCTCGCCCGGTGCCGATCCAGGCGTAGTGCGGCCCGAGATCGGTCGCGATGTCCTGCAACTGCCCGTAGAGCCCTTCCTGCGTGCCGAGCAGGTGAGGCGCTTCCTGGCGGAGCAGTTGTCGCATCGCGGGTCTGCGTTCGCCCCAGGAGTTCGGGCGAGTGTCCGATGCGTACCGCAGGTTGAACGTCATCACCCGGAGCGGGCGCCGGCCGTCTTTGGTCACGGCGTACGCGTTGTCGTCTGCGGCGGCCGCGGGGGCCGTCGCCGCAGCGGCCATCGCTCCGACGACCGCGGTGGTGGCCGCCCCGCGCAGTACGCGGCGCCGACTCAATGGCCTTGCGAAAGGCTGCCCGAATTCCCGTTCGCCGCCTTCTCCGGAGCCCGTCGAGCGCTCCGAGGAATCGGAATTCGCACGGGCGAGTGCGTTTGCGTCGCCTCGCAGTGCGTCACTCGTCGGTGACGGAAGGAGGCCAGGAGATGTTCCCTGTCGGAATGCCGTCCGTCCAGCACTGAAACCGTCCACACGTCACTCTCGGCACCGACTGCCAGCCTTCGACATCCGACACTTCAATTGTCGAAATTGGCCGTCGTCGCTTTTCTTCGCATTGGGAAACCGTCACGGTCCAGGCTCCCGTAACTTGTCGGGCTCCGGAAGCCTTTCACATGAACCGGCGCCAAACCTACACTCGTTCGCCCGCGCTGTCCCGTCCTCGGCATGCCGTGCGGTTCGCCTTCCGGCGCCACCGGCGAGGCCGCGACCCGCGAAGGCTTCACCCGCAGGCTCGGCTCGGCATCGATCTACAGGGCCGCGGGTTCTACGAGGGATCCACGGCAGCGTTCAACCGCGGGGGCGGCGGGAGGTGCCCGGTATCGGTCGCCCATACCTTTCTGGCCATTCGTGGGCTTGGCTCAGATGCCTGCGCATTGGCCTGATCTCCCGTCATGTCCCGTTCTTCTGAAGGGTGTTGCCGCAGTGCTGGACGGGCGTCTGCACCGCCTGCGGTCGGAGCCTCGTCCGAGCCGGAACGTGACGGAGTACTCCTCCGCGGGGGCTCGGTTGGCGGTGCCGGGGCGTCCCGGGGTTGCCGGTGCCGGCCACCCGAGAACTCCCGTCATCACAGGTCACAAGCGCGGCTTCGCCGCCAAGACACACGTGTCGTGACCGTTCGGCGGGTCAACCTTCAAAGTTTGGCCACGAGTTGCACACATTCCCCTCTCCAGACGGGCCTCGATGGTCTACATTGACGCTGCTTCACATGACACGAGGCGACAAATCGTGATCTTTAGGGCCAGCGTTACGGACAACCGGCAGTCGCGCCCTGGGTGCCACACGTGGGCAGGAGCGATTCTTTGGAGCCCGAGAGGGGGCCTTGGGTGTGGGGAGCCCGAGGGCTCGACGGGTTCCGCGCACCTCGGGAGTCCGGCAAGACATGCGAGTTCGATGCCGCCTGGGTGGGGCGTTCACGTCGCGCCGCAACAGCCGGGACGTCATGCGGGGAGGCCGGCCTCTTGGGGGATGAACAGGGCGGCGCGGGGGCCTCCTGAGGAGAGGGAGCGTGTGGAGCGAATACCGCGAGACCACTGACGACCTGGGGGGATCTGTGCAACAGGGGGAATTGGTCGACCCGTTGCTCTCGGCGCGCAGGCGTCCGGAGAACGGGGCAGTCAACCAGCCCGCGATCGACTGGGAGCAGCGGTACCGCCGTACCGTGATCATCAGCGATACCGTGGCCACCGCCTTCGTGGTGGCGGCGATCGGCAACCTCTTCGGGTCCCGGGACGCGGCGAACTGGCACGAGAAGTGGGGCATTCTCGCATTCGGCACCGAGCTGCTGGTGCTGGGGGCGCTCGCGGTGAGCCGGTCGTGGGCTCCGGCCGTACTCGGCCAGGGCGCGGAGGAATTCCGCCGGCTCGGACGCGCGCTGTTCACGGCGACCGTCGTCCTGGCGCTCGGCGGGATAGCCCTCGCCTCGCGCAACATCAAGCTCTGGATCTTCGTCGCGATCCCCACGACCGCGTTGATCACCATGATCGCGCGGTATCTGCTGCGTCTGTGGCTGCACAGGCAGCGGAAGGAAGGACGGTGCCTGCGACCGGTGCTCGCTGCCGGCAGCCTGGCCACCGTGCGCGACCTGATCGCCCGGACCCGGAAGTTCCCGCACCTCGGCTGGCGGGTGGATGCGGTGTGCACGACGGACGGTCTCGGGGTCGACGGTGACCAACTGGACGGAGTGCCGGTCATCGGCCGGCTGGCGGACGTCGCGGGCCACGTCCACCGCGACGGCTACCGGGTCGTCGCGGTCACGCCGGACCCGCACTGGTCACCGGACCGGCTGCAGCGGCTGGCCTGGAACCTCGAAGGCAGCGATGCCGAGATGGTCGTGGCGCCCGTGCTGATGGAGGTGGCCGGACCGCGGCTGCACGTCGACGCGGTACTCGGGATCCCACTGCTGCGGGTCAGCATGCCGACCTTCACCGGGGGGCACCGGGTGGTCAAAGAGGTCGTCGATCGGATGGGCGCGGCGATCCTGCTGATGCTGTTCGCACCGCTGATGGTGCTCGTCGGACTGCTCGTGCTGGTCGACAGTCGGGGCGGGGCGTTCTACCGGCAGCGCAGGGTCGGCAAGGACGGCCGCGAGTTCACCATTGTCAAGTTCCGCACCATGGTTGCCGGGGCCGACGGGGCGCGTGCCGCACTGGCCGAGCGCAACGAGGGCGCCGGTCTGCTGTTCAAGCTCCGCCGGGATCCGCGGGTGACCCGGGTGGGAACGCTGCTGCGGCGGTACTCCATCGACGAACTCCCGCAACTCTTCAATGTGTTGACCGGATCGATGTCGCTCGTCGGTCCGCGGCCACCGCTGCCGGAGGAGTCCGCCGCGTACGGCCCGGACATCCGGCGGCGGCTGCTGGTCAAGCCCGGGCTCACCGGCCTGTGGCAGATCAGCGGGCGCAGCGACCTGCCGTGGGAGGAGGCCGTCCGACTGGATCTGCGGTACGTGGAGGACTGGTCGCTCGCCCTCGACACGGTGATCTTGTGGAAGACGCTGCGCGCGGTGCTCCAAGGACAGGGGGCCTACTGATGCGCGAGCGGCGGCGACGTCGTGCGGCCGGCGCACGGACCGCAGGCCGAAGGGGCCTGCCTGGGGGGAGGAACGCGTCATGAGAATCAGCGTCTTGGGGCTCGGCTACGTGGGCTGTGTGTCGGCCGCGTGCCTGGCGAGCATGGGTCACGAGGTCATCGGGGTGGACGTGAACCCGGTGAAGGTCGACCTGGTGAACGACGGCAGGGCCCCGGTGGTCGAGGAGCGGATCGGCGAGCTCATCGCCGAGGTCGTGCGGACCGGAGCGTTGCGCGCCACCAGCGATGTCCACGCGGCGATCACGGGCAGCGAGGTGTCACTGGTCTGCGTGGGCACGCCGTCGGAGCCCAACGGCAGCCTGTGCACCGCGTACTTGGAGCGGGTCACCGAACAGATCGGTGCTGCGCTGGCGGATCGCGGTGCGCGCGGCGGGCGGCACACCGTCGTGTTCCGCAGCACCATGCTCCCGGGCACCTGCCTGAACCTGCTGGTGCCGATCCTGGAGAAGTACGTGGGCGGCACGGCCGGGGTGGACATCGGGGTCGTGGTCAACCCGGAGTTCCTGCGCGAGGGCACCAGCGTGCGGGACTTCTTCGACCCGCCCAAGACCGTCATCGGCGAGTTGGACCGGGCGAGCGGCGATGCGGTGAGGGCGCTGTATGACGGCTTGCCCGGCGAGGTGTTCCGGGTGCCGATCCCGACGGCCGAGGCGATCAAGTACGCGGACAACGCGTTCCACGGCCTCAAGATCGGCTTCGCGAACGAGCTGGGCGCGGTGTGCCAGGCACTCGGGGTGGACTCGCACCAGGTGATGGACGTGTTCCTGGCCGACCGCAAGCTGAACATCAGCCCCGCCTACCTGCGGCCCGGCTTCGCCTTCGGCGGCTCCTGCCTGCCCAAGGACCTGCGCAGCCTGGTCCACGCGGCGCGGCGGGCCGACGTCTCGGTTCCCATCCTCGCCCATGTGCTGCCCTCCAACTCCGACCATCTGCAGCGCGCGGTGGACCTGGTCGAGCGCACCGGCAAGCGCCGGGTGGGCCTGTTCGGGCTGTCCTTCAAACCCGGCACCGACGACCTCCGCGAGAGCCCGCTCGTCGAGCTGGCGGAGGTGCTCTTCGGCAAGGGGTACGACCTGCGGATCCACGACGCCAACGTGAGTCTCTCTCGGCTGCTCGGCGCGAACCGCGAGTACATCGAGACCCGACTGCCGCATCTCGCGCAGTTGCTCGCGGACTCCGTCGACGAGGTGTTGGAGCACGCCGAGGTGTGTCTGGTCGGGACCAGGGACCCGGCCGTGCTGTCGGCGCTGCCCCATGGCGGCGGCGCGGTGATCGTCGACCTCATCCGCCTTCCCGACGCCGAGGCGCGCCGGGCCGAACCGGGGTACATGGGCCTTGCTTGGTAACGCGACCGGCGGTGACGCGTCGGCCCGGCGCGCGCTGATCCTGGTGGAGAACCTGTCGGTGCCGTTCGACCGGCGGGTGTGGCAGGAGTGCACGACGCTGCGCGACGCGGGCTGGGAGGTGCACGTCGTCTGTCCCCGGGGGGAGAAGCGGGACACGGAGCCGGAGGCGCTAATCGACGGGGTGCGGATCCACCGCTATCCGCTGCGCGCGGCCACCGGAGGACCGGCCGGCTACCTGCGGGAGTACGGATCGGCGTTGTGGCACACGGCCCGGCTTGCCCGCAAGGTCGGCCCGGTCGACGTGGTCCACGCCTGCAACCCGCCCGACCTGCTGTTCCTTCCGGCGCTGTGGCTGAAGCGGCGCGGCGCCCGGTTCGTCTTCGACCAGCACGACCTGGTGCCCGAGTTGTACCTCTCCCGGTTCGACCGCGGCGAGGACCTGCTCTACCGCGCCGTGTGCGCGCTGGAGCGGCGGACCTATCGCGCCGCGGACGTCGTGCTCGCCACGAACGAGAGCTACCGGGACGTCGCGGTGCGCCGTGGCGGCAAGCGGCCGGCGGACGTCTTCGTGGTGCGCAGCGCACCCCAGACCGACCGGTTCCAACCGGTGCCGCCCGAGCCGGAGTTGAAGCACGGTAAGCCCCATCTGCTGTGCTACTTGGGCGTCATGGGCCCGCAGGACGGCGTCGACTACGCCTTGCGGGCCCTCGCGAAGCTGCGCGACGAGCTCGGGCGGACCGACTGGCATGCGGTGTTCGTCGGCGCCGGCGACGCGTTCGACGCGATGGTGGCACTGTCCCGGCGGCTCGGGCTCTCGGAGCAGGTGGAGTTCACCGGGCGCATCCCGGACGCCGACCTGGTGCGCTATCTGTCCACCGCGGACGTGTGCCTCTCCCCCGATCCGCGCAATCCGCTCAACGACGTGTCGACCATGAACAAGGTCCTGGAGTACATGGCGATGGGCCGGCCCGTCGTCTCGTTCGACCTCCGTGAGGCGCGGGTCTCCGCCGGTGACGCCGCGGTCTACGCGCCCGCCAACGACGAGGCCGCATTCGCCCGGCTCATCGCGGAGTTGCTCGACGATCCGGAGCGGCGGGCCCGGATGGGGAAGATCGGCCAGGAGCGGATCGGTGGACAGCTCTGCTGGCGGAACTCGCAGGCGGCGCTGCTCGCCGCCTACTCCGCTGCCTGCCGCGGGCGCACCCCGGTGTCGGCGGGCGGGCCGAACCGGGCGGGGAAGAGGCCCCGCCGTTGAGCGATGACTGGATACGCCTGGCCACGATCGGGCGGATCATCCGTGGGCGCTGGCGGCTCCTCGCCGTCCTCGCCGTGGTGGGTGCGCTCGTCGGCTTCGGCGTCTCGCTGCTGCTTCCGCCGAGTTACACGGCGTCGGCATCGGTCCTGCTGCCGGGGCAGTGGGAGGAGCGCGAACTGCTGACCCAGGTGGACGTCGCGACCAGTTCGACGGTGGTCGACCGGGCGGCTGCCGCGCTGGGCTGGGCCGGGGTCAGCGGCAGCGAGCTGCGGGATCGGGTGAGCGCCAAGGCCGCCGACGGGAACATCATCATGGTCTCGGGAACGGCCGACACCCCGGAGCGGGCACAGCGGCTCTCCGACCAGATGGTCCGTCAGTTCGTCGCGTTCGCCGCGCGGCTCGCGGGCGACAGTGCCGACCCCGAAGCAGCGGCGGGGCCCGACGCGTTGCGTCAGGCGGTGGCGCAGACCAGCCGCCGCATCACCGAGCTGTCCGAGGCGGCCGGTCCGGGGCGGAGCGTGGAGAGCGTAGGGACCCGCACCGAGCTCGCGAAGCTGCGCACCGCGCTGCAGGAGGCCATCAACAAGCTGGACCAGGCCGCCCCCGCCACCAACAAGGCCAACATGGTCGTCATGGGGCCGGCGCCCCGGCCGGCCGGCGAGGCGCCACCGACGAGAAGGCAACTCGTCGTTGCCGGGGCGGTGCTGTTCTTCCTGCTCGCGGTCATCGGCCATCTCACGGCCGCGCGGATGAGTCGCCGGCTGCGCACCGAACCGGAGATCGCCGCGGCGCTGGGCTCGGCGCTGCTGGGTACCGTCGACGTACCCGATGAACGGCCCGCGCACCGGCCGCAGGACCGCGGCCCGCTGGCCCGGATCCGGTGGCTGCTGGGCCTCGACGTCCGGTGGGACCTCCCCACCCCGCAGACGTCCGGCGACGAGGCCGGAAGGCAGTTGCGCTACCGGCGGGTGTGTGCCCGCCTTCGGGATCAACTGACGCCTCCGCGCCGGCTGTTGGTCGTCGTCCCGGACGGCGACGAGATCGCCCGCCGGGCCGCCGGGCGGCTGGTCGCCGAGGCCGGCGGCGATCCTTCCCCGAGCTCTTCGAGCAGGGGGCACCCCGCGCTGCGGGTGGTGGGGGTTTCGGTGGACCGGCCGGTGGTGCCGGACCGCGACGACGAGTCCGGTGCCCTGGTCGTGCTCAGCGCGGGCAATTGGACCGCACAGCAGCTCGCCGGCATCGCCGAGGCGTGTGCGGACGCCCGGCACGAGGTCGTCGGCATCGTCCTCGCCGGCGTGGTCCGGGCCCTTCCGGCGCGGCCGGTCGGCCGTCCTCGGGATGCCGCCACACCGGCGCTCGCGGTGGGGGCCGACGCGACGGGAGGTGTCGGGTGACGACGCGTACGACGTCCGAGTCGTCGGCCGCCGCTCCGCTGTTGGACCTGCAGGCGCTGGTGGTGGCGGTGCGGAGACGGCGTCGCCTCTGGTGCTCCATGGCGCTGCTGGGGCTGTTCGTCGGCGCGACGTTGGCTGTGCTGCTGCCGACGCCGCCGACCGCGGTGACCAAGGTGCTGGTCGCGCATCGGGAGGACCAGCCGAACGACCCCGGAACGCTGATCCGCACCGACGTCGCGTTGCTGGGGACCACACGGATCGCCGGCCGGGCCCTGCAGTCCCTCAAGTCCCCGGCGAAACCGGAGGACTTCGTGCAGGATTACGGCGGTACCGGTTTGACCAACAACCTGCTGCAGATCAGTGTG